>DAIDUQ010000102.1:0-13897 GCA_027456605.1 Steroidobacteraceae bacterium
CCAGGTGGCGCAAACCACGCTGCGCTCGGTGCTCGGCCAGCATGAGATGGACGAACTGCTCGCGCAGCGCGACAAGATGAACGCCGACATCCAGCGCATCCTCGACGAAAACACCGAGGGCTGGGGGATCAAGGTCACCAGTGTGGAGCTGAAGGACGTCGATCTCGACGACAACATGGTGCGCGCCATGGCTCGCCAGGCCGAGGCCGAGCGCAGCAGGCGCGCCAAGGTCATCAACGCCCTGGGCGAGCAGCAGGCCGCGCAGACCCTGGTGGAGGCGGCCAATGCCCTGTCGCAGAATGCGAGCGCGATGCAGCTGCGCTACCTGCAGACGCTCGCCGACATCGCGCACGACAAGTCGCAGCTGATCATCTTCCCGCTGCCGCTCGATCTGATCACGCCGCTGCTGCGCCGCGGCGGTACGCCGAGCCAGAGCTGACCGGGGTGGCGGCGACCGGGTCGCCCGGGCGGGGATCGCTCGCGCTCGCCGCGGCGCTGCTGGCTCTGGCGACCATCGCCGGCGCGGTTGGGGCCCATGCGCTGCCGCATGACTGGCCGGCCCGGCGTGTGCACGTGTACGACGTCGCCGTGCGCTACCAGTTCTATCAATCGCTGGGACTGCTGGGCATGGGTTTGTGGCTGAACAGCCGGACGCTTGGCGAGCTGCCTGCGCGGATGAGGGCGGCGATGCAGAAGTGTCGGAGCTCGGCGAGGGTCCTGTTCTTCGCGATCGTGTTGTTTTCCGGAAGCCTTTACGCGCTGTGTCTGGGTGCGCCGCGCTGGGTGGGCGCGCTGACGCCGGTGGGCGGCGGGCTGATGATCGTCGCCTGGGTGTCGTTCGCGCTCGGCGTCTGGCGCAGCTGATCCGCGGTGGCCGTGGATCGCTCGGGTCTGCCCATCGACGCGGCCTTGCCGACGCTGCGCGCAGCGCTGGCGGCGCGTGATTCCGCCGTCCTGAGCGCGCCTCCCGGCGCGGGCAAGAGCACCGTGGTGCCCCTCGTCCTGCTGGAGGAGTCGTGGGTCCGGGGCAAGCGCATTCTCATGTTGGAGCCTCGTCGGCTGGCGGCGCGTGCGGTCGCGCAGCGCATGGCCCATACGCTGGGTGAGCGGGTCGGCCGTACCGTCGGCTATCGCATGCGCCGCGACACGCTCGTGTCCAAGGACACGCGGATCGAGGTGGTCACGGAAGGCGTGCTGACGCGCATGCTGCAAAGCGATCCGGCGCTGGAGGGCGTCGCGGCGGTGATCTTCGACGAGTTCCACGAGCGGAGCCTGCAAGCCGACCTGGGGCTCGCGCTGGCGCTCGATGCGCGCGCAACGCTCGCGCCCGAGCTGAGGATTCTGGTGATGTCCGCCACGCTCGACGCCGAGGGTGTGGCCGCGCTGCTCGGTGAGGCGCCGCTCGTCGCTGCGCACGGCCGATCCTTTCCGGTCGAGACACGCTATGTCGGCGAGGGCGCGCCGCCAATGCCGCAACCGGCGCGGCAGGCGGAGGGGCCCGAACGCGCCCTGGCGCGCGTCATCCTGCGGGCGCTGCGCGAGGCGGAAGGTGACGTCCTGGTGTTCCTGCCCGGCGCCCGAGAGATCCGCCGCGTGACTTCGATGCTCGAGAGCGCTGGCGCGGCGGCCCGCATCCTGCCGCTCTACGGCGATCTGCCGCCCCAAGCCCAACAGGCCGCGCTGACCCCGGTGGCGGGGAGCCGGCGCATCGTGCTTGCGACCAACATCGCCGAGACCAGCCTGACCCTCGAGGGTGTACGCGTCGTGGTCGACTCGGGACTGGTCCGCCGCCCGCGTTTCGACCCGGTGACCGGAATGAGCCGGCTCGAGCAGGTGCGGATTTCCCGTGCCTCGGCCGATCAGCGTCAAGGCCGTGCCGGGCGGCTCGGACCCGGGGTGTGCTACCGGCTGTGGAGCGAGGCGGCGCAGCGCTCACTCGCGCCGTTCACCCCCCCGGAAATCGTCGAGGCGGATCTCGCCCCCCTGGCGCTGGAGCTCGCCGGCTGGGGCGTGCGCGACGCCGCTACGCTGAAATGGCTCGACCCGCCGCCGCCGGCCCTCCTTGCGAGCGCCCGCGATCTGCTCGGCCGGCTGGGCGCGCTCGATGCCGACGGGCGCGTCACGAGCCACGGGCGCGACATGGCGCGCCTGGGGGTACATCCGCGCGTGGCGCACATGCTGCTGCGGGCGCACCAGCTCGGGGCCCTTGCGCTCGGGGCCGAGCTGGCCGCGGTGCTCTGCGAGCGCGATCTGTTGCGAGGTCTGCCGGGACGCGACGCCGATATCCGGACCCGCCTGGACGTGTTGCGCGGCACGGAAGGGGCGGGCGCGGGAGACCCTGCGGTGCGGCACGCTGTCCGCGAGAGCGCGCGCGAGCTCACCCGTCAAACGGAGCGCGTCGGCTCATCCCGCGCAGCGGCACACACGAAGGTTTCAGCCGGCGCGTTGCTCGCCCTGGCCTATCCGGACCGGATCGGCTTGCGGCGCGGGGCCGCGGGTGGCCCCTACACGCTGGCCAACGGCCGGGGCGCGCATTTCCCGGAGCCGCAATCCCTGGCCCGCCAGGACCTCATCGTCGCGGTGGATCTCGACGACCGCGAACGGGACGCACGTATCCTGCTTGCCGCGCCGCTCGAGCGGGCCGCGCTGGAAACACTGTACGGCGATCGTCTGTTTTGGCAGGACATCGTCGAGTGGAGCCGTCTCGAGCAGGCGGTGCTCGCGCGACGCGAGCTGCGCTTCGGGCAGTTGTTGCTCCAGACCCGTCCTTTGCCGGAAGTGAGCGCCGACCGCGTGCGCGAGGCGATGCTCAACGGCGTGCGGGAGCTGGGTCTCGGCGCACTGCCCTGGGACCGGGAGACCCGTGATCTGCAGGCGCGCGCGGCTTTCGTGCGCCGAGTGGGCGGCGGCGAGGACTGGCCCGACCTGTCCGACGAGGCGCTCGCGGCCGATCTGGACGGGTGGCTCGCCCCCTGGCTCGAGGGTCTGACGCGCCGGGATCATCTGGCGCGCATCCCGCTCGCGGAGGCGCTGCGCGGGCGTTTGGGTTGGGAGCGTGTGCGGGCGCTCGATTCGCTCGCGCCCGCGTACCTCACGGTCCCGAGCGGCTCTCGCATCCGTATCGATTATCTCGACGAAAACGCCCCGGCCGTCGCCGTGCGCCTTCAGGAGGTGTTCGGACTGGCGGCCACGCCCCGCCTGGGCAACGGGCGGATACCGATAACCTTCAAGCTGCTCTCGCCGGCGCACCGGCCCGTGCAGGTGACGCGCGACTTGGAGAGCTTCTGGGCGCGCGGCTACGCGCAGGTGCGCAAGGACTTGCGCGGCCGCTACCCGAAGCATCATTGGCCGGACGATCCGCTGCATGCCGAGCCCGTGCGGGGCGTGCGGCGACGGCGCTGAGCCGGTACACTTCACCCCTCATAAATCCATCCCACCGTCCACCCAGGGATACATGACGACACAGAGAGCCGAGGCCGCGTCCGGAGCGGCCATCGACATTCGTTTCGGACAGGTGGGACTCATCCAGCTGCTCATCTGGACGACTGATCCAGGCGCCATCCTCGATGAGTTGACCGGGCGGGTCGCGACGGCGCCGAAGTTCTTCCAGCGTACGGCCGTGTCGATTGATCTCGGGCCGCTCGGGCGCGAACCATCGGCGCAAGAGATGCAGGGCGTGCTCGATGCGGTGCGGCGCGCCGGCATGTGCCCCGTCGGCCTGGCCAACGGCGCGGCCGTGGCGCAGGCGCTTTCGCGCCCCCTCGACCTGCCGTTGCTGCCGCCATTCCGGGAATTCCACCCCCCAGCCGAGGCGGGGGCGCGTGCCCGCCGCGAGGCACCGCCTCCGGAGCCCCAACCCGAGGGCGGCACGCTCGCGCAACTGCACGCGCACCCCGTACGTTCCGGCCAGCGGGTCTATGCCCGTGGCCGCGATCTGGTCGTCACCGCGACGGTCGGGGCCGGCGCCGAGCTGATTGCCGACGGTTGCGTGCACGTGTACGGCGCGCTGCGCGGACGCGCGGTAGCGGGCGCGCGCGGCGAGCCGGGCGCACGTGTATTCTGTCAGGACTTTCACGCCGAGCTGGTGTCGATCGCCGGCGTATTCCGCGTTTTCGAAACTCTGCCGCCGGAGCTGGCAGGCAAGCCGGTGCAGGCGTGGCTGGACGGCGACGCCTTGCGTTTCGAGCGCTTAGGCGCTTGAGTACGCCGAGGGCAGTGAACCCCATTCGAGGAGTGAGCTTTGACTGAAATCATCGTGGTGACCTCTGGCAAGGGCGGCGTCGGCAAGACCACCACCTCGGCCAGCATGGCCTGCGGACTGGCCCGCCGGGGCAAGCGTGTGGCGGTGATCGACTTCGACATCGGCCTGCGCAATCTCGATCTCATCATGGGCTGCGAGCGGCGCGTCGTGTATGACTTCGTCAACGTCATCAACGGCGACTGCACGCTGAAGCAGGCGTTGATCAAGGACAAGCGTCTCGAGACATTGCACGTGCTGGCGGCCTCGCAGACGCGAGACAAGGACGCGCTGACCGAGGAGGGGGTTCGCCGCGTGCTCGATCAGCTGATTGCCGATGGGTTCGACTACATCATCTGCGACTCCCCGGCGGGCATTGAAAAGGGCGCGCATCTGGCGATGTATTTCGCTGACCGCGCCTTGGTGGTTGTCAATCCTGAAGTCTCCTCCGTACGCGATTCCGACCGGATTCTGGGTCTGCTCGCCAGCAAGACGCACCGCTCCGCGAACGGCAACGGCGGCGTGAAAGAGCATCTGCTGCTCACGCGCTACAACCCGCGCCGCGTCGCCAACGGCGAAATGATGAGCATCGAGGACGTGAAGGAAATCCTGGGACTCGATGTCATCGGAGTCGTGCCGGAGTCCCCGGACGTGCTCGCCGCATCCAATGCCGGCGTGCCGGTGATTCTCAGCGATACGAGCGACGCCGCGGCCGCCTACGACGACGCGGTGGCGCGCCTGCTCGGGGAGGAGCTGCCGTTGCGCTTCCTCGACGAGCCCAAGCGCGGTTTCTTCGCCCGCATGTTTGGAGGCTGATATGGGACTGCTGTCCCTGTTTCGCAGCAAGCCGAATTCGGCGAGCATTGCCAAGGAACGATTGCGCATCATCGTGGCGCAGGAGCGTGGCGGCCGGGGCGGTCCGGACTACCTGCCGCTGCTGCGGCGTGAGCTGCTGCAGGTGATCCACAAGTACGTCAACGTGGATCCGGAAGCGGTGCAGATCAACCTCGAGCGCGAGGCCGGACACGAGGTACTCGAGCTGAGCGTGGCCCTGCCGCAGAAGCCGGCTGTCTGAGCGGTCGGGCCCGGTGGCCCGCCCGAGACGAATTCCGGGCGGGTTCCGGTCAGGGTGTTCTGAGACGACTTGCGGCCGCCGCGAGTCAGCACACTCCGCCGCCATGCTCCGCAGGCGCGGCGTGCGCGCGGAACAACGAGAAGAGCTCTCGGCCGAAGCCGTGGCCGTTCGCCGCGAGATCGGCGGTGAGGTTCTCGCGACGGTTCCATTCCGCCTCGCTCACCCGCGCCTCGAGCTCTCCCGTGCGGCTGTCCAGGCGAATCACGTCACCGTCGCGCACCTTGCCGATCGGGCCGCCGCACACCGCCTCCGGTGTCAGATGGATCGCCGCCGGGATGACGCCCGAGGCGCCCGACATGCGTCCGTCGGTGACGAGTCCCACGCGATGGCCCTTGTTCTGCAGTGACGTGAGCGCCGGCGTGAGCCCATGAAGCTCCGGCATGCCGTTGGCGCGTGGACCCTGGAAGCGCACCACGACCACCACGTCGCGCGACAGCTCGCCCTGCTTGAACGCGTGGATGACCTCGTCCTGACTATGAAATACCCTCGCTGGCGCCTCCACCGAGCGATGCTCGGGCTTGACCGCCGACACTTTGATGACCGAGCGGCCGAGATTGCCGCGCAGCAGCTTCAGACCCCCGTCGGCGCTGAACGGATCCGACGCCCGGCGCAGGACTTCGCGGTCGCCACTGTTGGCGGGCGCGTCGCGCCAGGCGAGCCCCTCGCTCGAGAGCCACGGCTCCTGCGCGTAATGCCCGAGGCCGGCGCCGGCGACCGTCTGCACGTCGCCGTGCATGAGCCCGGCCTGCAGCAGCTCGCGCACCAGGAAGCCCATGCCGCCGGCGGCATGGAAGTGGTTCACGTCGGCGCCGCCATTGGGGTAGATGCGCGCGAGCAGCGGCACCACCTCGGAGAGCGCGTTGAAGTCGTCCCAGTCGATGACGATGCCGGCGATCTTCGCGATGGCCACGATATGCAGGGTGTGGTTGGTCGAGCCGCCGGTGGCGAGCAGACCCACCACCGCGTTGACGATGCTGCGCTCATCGAGCACGCGGGCGAGCGGCAGGTATTCCTCGCCCAGGGCGGTGATGCGGGCCGCGCGGCGCACCGCGGCGCCCGTCAGCGCATCGCGCAACGGCGTGTTCGGCGGCACGAACGCGCTGCCCGGCAGGTGCAGACCCATCACTTCCATGAGCATCTGATTGCTGTTGGCAGTGCCGTAGAACGTGCAGGTCCCGGCGGAGTGATAGCTGTCGGCCTCCGACTGCAGCAGCGCCTCGCGGCCCACCTTGCCCTCGGCGAACAGCTGGCGGATACGCGCTTTTTCCCTGTTGGGCAGACCCGAAGGCATGGGGCCCGCCGGCACGAACATCGCCGGCAGCTGCCCGAACGCGAGCGCGCCGATCAGCAGGCCCGGCACGATCTTGTCGCACACCCCCAGGCACAGCGCGGCATCGAACATCCCATGCGAGAGCGCGACCCCTGTCGACATCGCGATCACGTCGCGGCTGAACAGCGACAGCTCCATGCCCGGCTGGCCCTGTGTGATCCCGTCGCACATGGCGGGCACCCCGCCGGCGACCTGAGCCGTCGCGTGTGCGTCGCGCGCGGCATGGCGGATCAACCCTGGAAAGCGCTCGAACGGCTGATGCGCCGAGAGCATGTCGTTGTAAGCGGTGACGATGGCGAGGTTCGGTCCGCGCAGCGCTTTCAGCGCTTCCTTGTCGGCGGCGTTGGATGCCGCAAAGCCATGGGCGAGATTCGTGCAGGAGAGGCGCGTGCGGGCCGGGCCGCTCGACTGGGCGCGCATCCGCTCCAGATAGGCGCTGCGTGAGTCGCGGCTGCGCTCGCGGATGCGCTCGGTGACCTCCCGAATGCGAGGATTCAGGGGCGCGGGTGTCTCGATCATCGGCAACTCAGTCCTCGGGGGTGGGTTGGTAGCCTTCCGGCCGGGTCGAGCCCGGTCCGAAAAAGAATTTTTCCATCTCGGTTTCGAGAAACTGGCGGGCTTTGGGCTCGAGCGGGCTCAGGCGGTACTCGTTGAGGAGCATGATCTGATGCTGTACCCAGCGCGCCCAGGCTTCGCGCGACACGTGCTCGAAAATCCGCTGGCCGAGGGGGCCCGGATAGGGTGGGCGATCGAGGCCGGGCGCCTCGCGCTTGAGCATCACACACTGCACCATTCGGGGCATGATGTTCTCCGTCGAAGTCAGAGACCTAAAATTAATCAAAGAGTTGCGACTGGATCCGTGCCGAACCCAGACGCTGAAGAAAGCGCTGAATCGGGGCCGGAAGGCCGAGCGCGCCGGGCGCGACAGCCTGATACCACGCATGCTGCGCCGGATCTGGCGCGCCGACAGGGCTCGCACAATGGGCCAGAAGCGGTGTAATGACAAGATCGAAGTGCGTAAAGGCGTGCTCGATGGCCGCGAGAGGCCGTGCCGGCGCACGCTCGCCGAGCATTCGCTCGAGGTAGTCCGCCGCGTCCGCAGAGCGGTCGAACTGCGGCAGACACCACAGACCGCCCCAGATCCCACGCTCGGGCCGGCGCTCGAGCCAGACCGCGCCATCGGCCCGCCGCGCCGCCAGCATGAACACCTGCCGCAACGGCCGCTCCGGGCGCTGTTTCGGGGTCGGGAGCTGGTGCTGGCGGCCGGCGCGCCGGGCAAGACAGGTCTCCGCCAGCGGACAGCGCGCGCACGCCGGATGGCGGCGTGTGCACAGCGTCGCGCCCAGATCCATGACCGCCTGCGTATACACGTCGACGTGCCGGTCCGGCGTACAGGCGTCGGACAACGCCCAAAGCCGGCGCGCGATGGACAGATCCGCCGGATCGCCATTCACCGCGAAATACCGTGCGAGCACGCGGCGCACGTTGCCGTCGAGGATCGGATGGCGCTGGTTGAGGCTCAGCGCGAGGATGGCTCCGGCCGTCGAACGGCCGATGCCGGGCAGCGCGGCCACCGCGTCGAAGTGCTCCGGGAAGCGGCCGTCGTGCCCGGCGCATATCCGTGCCGCCGCGCGGTGCAGATTGCGTGCCCGCGCGTAATAGCCGAGTCCGGACCACAGGTGCAGCACCTCATCGAGCGGCGCGTCGGCCAGCGCGCGGACTTCCGGAAACCGGCCGGTGAATCGCTCGAAGTAGGGAA
The DNA here is from genome assembly GCA_027456605.1 of Steroidobacteraceae bacterium. Taxonomy (GTDB): domain Bacteria; phylum Pseudomonadota; class Gammaproteobacteria; order Steroidobacterales; family Steroidobacteraceae; genus 13-2-20CM-66-19. The sequence continues at coordinate 8,462 of DAIDUQ010000102.1, forward strand.
TCACCGTGGCGACCTGCGTCTGCTGCAGCATGATTTCCGATACCCACACGCGATAGGGGGTGCGGTTGCGCTGCCAAGGCAAGTCGTGCCGCCCGCTGCGCACGTGCCACTCGATGAGCGCGGCGGCCACTCGCGCGCCGTCCGCGGCCGGTGCCGCCGTCGATACGCCGCTCATCAGAGCTTCATGGGATGGCGGACGCGCGAGCGGCTGGTTGGGTCGATCGGCTTGAACGCATGCGGCGAGCTCTGCGCCCAATACGTGTCGGCCGCGGCGCTCCAGCCGCTCTTGCCGAGGTCCGGCCACCGGCTGGGGGTGAAGCCGGGCGCGCCCGCGAGCCGCTTGGCGCCGAGGACCAAAGCGTTCCCATGGATGTGCTTCAGGGCCAGCTTCCACGGGATCACGGTCAGCAGGCCGGCGGGGCCCGCAGTGCGGCCGCGCACCAGGACCAGGTGCGTCGCCGTGCCGCCCGCGCCGAACACGATGTCCTGCACGGCCCCGAGGGTCTTGCCCGATTTGGAGCGCACGGGCAGGCCGATCAGGGTCGCGGCGCGCTGCGCGAGCGCCGGCAACGGGGCCGGCGGTGGCTTGTGCGGCGCGTTCGAGGGCGCGCTTTGCGCGCTCTCGGGCATGAACACACTATTTTGTTGACTGCAGCCGCAGAGGGCGAGGCCCAACAGCGCGCATGTCAGAGGCGCGAGCGTCCTGAACATCCGATTGACACGTCTCACCATTTGACCAGCGGCGGCAGACTCATGAGATAGGCCTCCGGGTCCGCGTCCGTCTGAAATCCGAACCGGGTACCGCGATCATAGACCAGGTTGAACTCGACGTACCGTCCGCGCTTGTACAGCAGCTTCTCGCGGTCGGCCTCGTCGTACGGGGTGTCTTTCCTGCGCGACACCAGGGTCGGGTAAACGTCCAGGAACGCTTCGCCGACCTGCCGGACGAACGCGAAGTCCGCCTCGGCGTCGCCACTGGCGAGCTCGTCGAAGAAGATTCCGCCCACGCCGCGGGGCTCGTGCCGATGCGGGAGGTAGAAATACCGGTCACACCAAGCCTTGTACGCCTCGTAGGCCCCGGGGCGATAAATCTCGCAGGCGCGGCGCAGCGCCGCGTGAAACTGCGCCGTGTCCTCGTCGAACGGAAACGTCGGCGTGAGGTCCGATCCGCCTCCGAACCAGCCGCGGCTGGTGCGCAGGTAGCGCAGGTTCATGTGCACCGTCGGCACGTACGGATTCGCCATATGGGCCACCAGCGAGATGCCGCAGGCGAGGAAGCGTCCGCCGCAGTCCTGCGCGCCGGGAATCTGCGCGCGGGCCTGATCGGAGAACACGCCCCAGACATGGCTGAAGTTGACACCGACTTTCTCGAACACCTGCCCGCGCATCAGCCGCGAGGCGCCGCCGCCTTCCAGGCGATGACCGCTCGGACGGCGCCAGTCGCGTGCCTCGAATCGAGCCTCGGGCTCGAGCGCCTCGAATGCAGCGCAGACCCGCGCTTGCAGGTCGCGGAAGTACTGGGCCGCCGTCTCGGCCAGATCCGTGTCGTCTCCCGTCACGCGCGAGGTCCCTCGCGTGCTGAGCACTCGTGCACGACGTCCACCAGCCGCGCCACGGCGTCCGGATCGGTCTGCGGCCAGATCCCGTGTCCGAGGTTGAAGATGTGCCCGGGCGCGCCGCCGGCCTCCCGCAGCACACGCCCGGCCTGGCGCGCGAGTTCATCGGGCGGGGCGAACAGCGCCGCCGGATCGAGGTTGCCCTGCACGGCCTTCTGCGGTCCCAACATACGGCGCACCGCCCCGAGCGGCATGCGCCAGTCGACGCCGATGACGTCGGCCGGGAGGCTCGCGAGCCGATCGAGCAGCGCGCAGCCCTGGTTGAGGTAGTAAATGAGGGGCACGCCGCGGTCGCGCAGCGCCGCGAGCGTGCGGGCCGCGCCGCGCAGGGCAAACTGCTCGAACTCCGGCGGCGCGAGCAGTCCGCCCCAGGACTCGAACAGCATCAGCGCCTGGGCGCCGGCGTCGGCCTGAGCCCCGAGATAGACTGCCATGGCGTCCGCAAGCCGATCCAACAGCCGCTGCGCCGCGCGCGGGCGCTCGTACAGAAACGCGCGCGCCGTCTCGAACTCCTTCGAGGGACGGCCGCTCACCAGGTAGCACAACAGCGTGAACGGACCGCCGGCGAAGCCGATGAGCGGCACGCCGCGCGGCGCCTCGGCGCGCACCAGGCGCACGGTGTCGAGCACGAAGGGCACGTCGCGCAGCGGCTCGAGCGGCCGCAGCGCATCGATCGCCGCGTCGGTACGGATCGGTTGGCCGATCACCGGTCCGGGCTCGAATGTCAGATCGACGCCCATGCCGGAAAGCGGCGTCATGATGTCGCTGAAGAGGATGGCCGCGTCGAGCGGGAAGCGCCGCAGCGGCTGCAATGTCACCTCGGCGGCGAGCTCCGGCGTGCGCGTGAGCGCCTCGAACGACACCCGGGATCGGACCTGTCGGTATTCCGGCAGGTAGCGGCCAGCCTGGCGCATGATCCAGATGGGCGTGTGAGGTACCGGCTCGCGCCGGCACGCGGCGAGAAATACAGACGTGGGCGCGCTCAATCAGCAACTCCTCAGCCAGCGGGCCGCTTCCCGCGCATAGTAGGTGATGATGAGATCCGCGCCGGCGCGGCGGATGCCGGTGAGCGCCTCCATGACCGCCGCGCGCTCATCGATCCAGCCGTGCCCGGCGGCTGCCTTGATGAGGCTGAATTCGCCGCTCACCTGATAGGCCACGACCGGCACTTCGACCGTGTCGCGCACTTGGCGAATGACGTCGAGGTAGGGTCCGGCCGGCTTGACCATGACCAGATCGGCGCCCTCCTCGATGTCGAGGTGGACTTCGCGCAGCGCCTCGCGGCCATTGGCCGGATCCATCTGATAGCTGCGCCGGTCGCCGAAGGCCGGAGCGGACTCCGCTGCCTCGCGAAACGGCCCGTAGAACGCCGAGGCGAACTTGGCCGCGTAGGAGATGATCGGCGTCATGGCGAACCCGTCGCGGTCGAGCGCCCGCCGGATGGCCTGGACCCGCCCGTCCATCATATCGCTCGGCGCAATCGCATCAGCGCCCGCGCGCGCGTAGTTGAGCGCCACTTCGGCCAGCGTCTGCACCGAGGAGTCGTTGTCGATCACCCCGCCGGGCAGCACGTGGCCGCAGTGACCGTGGTCGGTCGCGCCGCACAGGCACACGTCGGCCCACACCAGCAGCTGCGGGCAGGCGGCCTTGAGCGCCGCGATCGCCTCGGCGGCGAGTCCGCCCGGATCGAGCGCCGCGCTTGCCTTTTCGTCCTTGTGCGCCGGCGCGGCGAACAGCAGCACCGCCATGACACCGGCGTCCAGGGCCGAGCGCGCCTCGTTGACGGCCTCGTCCACCGAGAGCTGACAGATGCCCGGCATGCTGGTCACCGGACGGCGCACCCCGGCGCCGGGTACGACGAACAGCGGGTAGATGAGCTGATCGGGGGCGAGGCGTGTCTCGCGCACCATGCGCCGCCAAGGATCGGATTGGCGCGTGCGCCGGGGTCTAACGGACGGAAAACTCATGACTAGCCTCTGGGTTGATGGGCGCGCACCAGCGCATGACAGGCGAGCGCCAGTCCGCGCAGCGTCGGGGTTTCGGCGATGATAGGCGCGAAGCCGCGCGCGTCCAGTGCTGCGGACGTCGTGGGGCCGATCGCGACGGCCGGTACCGCCGCGAGCAGCCGTTTGAAGTCTTCCGGGCCCAGGGCGCGTTCCAGCTCGATCACGGCCGAGGGGCTCGCGAAGGTGACCGCGCCAACAGCACGGCGCTCGATGGAGCGTCTGCATGCGTCCACGTCGAGTGTCGCGCGGACTATACGGTACGCGACGAAGCGCACCACGTCCGAGCCGAGACGCGCCAGGCCCTCATGCAGCGTTGGCAACGAGCGCGAGCTGGCTGGATACAACACGCGCCGGTTCCGCACGCCGACTTCCCCGAGCGCGTGGACCAGGCCCTCCGCGCCTGGACCACGGCCGAGCAGGTCGACGGGCCAGCCGCGCTCGCGCAATGTGTCGGCAGTGCTCGGACCCACCGCGGCGATACGCACGCCGGCCGGCGGTGTCGGCAGTGCGTCCGTCACGGCCTCCACCGCGTGCGTGCTGGTGAACACGATCCAATCAAATGTCTCGACGGCGTATCGCTGTGCTTCCCACCCGGCGGGGTCGGTCCCCTCAACGCCGATCACGGGCCAATGCAGAACCGCGAGGCCGAGCTGCTCGAGCTCGCCGCGTAGGCCGCGGCCTCGCGACTCGGCGCGCGTCACCACAACGGGTGCATCAGTCGCGGCGCTCACGGCTCGGGCGCCTGCTGCGCGGCACGCTGCGCGGCGATCAGCTGGGCGGCACCTTGCGCCAGCAACTCCTCTGCGAGGCGTTCCCCGAGGTTGCGGGCGGCCCCGGCATCGGCCGGTCCGGAACCCTCGGCCGACAGGCTTCGTGTGCCGTCGAGTGTGCAGACGACGGCACGCATGTGGAGCGATCCGGCGTCCAGGCGGGCCAGCGCGCCGAGCGGAACCTGACAGCCGCCCTCGATGCGCCGCAGCAGCGATCGTTCGGCGGCTGTCGCGAGCCGTGTCGCGGCGTGATCGAGCGGCTCGAGCCAGCAGGCCGTTGCCGCGTCGCCCTCGCGGGCGCACACGCCGATCGCGCCTTGCGAGACCGCCGGCGGAAAATCCGCCGGTCCGAGCCGTTCGGTGATGCGCGACTCGAGCCCGAGGCGCTTCAGACCCGCAGCCGCCAACACGATGGCGTCGTAGTCGCCGCGCTCGAGCCGCTCCAGACGCGTCGGCACGTTGCCGCGCAGCTCGTGCAGGTGGATGTCGGGACGCAGGCGTGCGATGAACGCTCTGCGGCGCAGACTGCTCGTGCCGACGCGCGCGCCGGCGGACAGCGCCGTCAGCGCCCGGCCGTCGCGGCTGACGAGCGCATCGCGCGGGTCTTCGCGCTCGAGCACTGCGGCGAGCGCCAGGCCGGGCTCGAGCTCCGTCGGCAGATCCTTCAGGCTGTGCACGGCGAGGTCGATGCGATCCTCGAGCAGCGCGCGGTCGAGCTCCTTGGTGAAAAAGGCGCGGCCCCGGACGGCCCACAGCGGCACCTGGGTCTGCAGATCGCCGGCGGTGGTGATGGCCACGAGCTCGACGACGGGCGCGCCGGGTAGCGCACCGATCAGCGCACGAATGTGCCGTGCCTGCCACAGAGCCAGTGCGGAGGCCCGGGTGCCGATGCGCAGCGGCGCGCGGGTCATGACTCGCCCTCGATCAGAAAGCGGTAGCCGACACCCCATACCGTCAGGAAGTGGCGCGGATTGGCCGGGTCGCGCTCGAACCGCCGCCGCAGCCGCAGGATGAAGTTGTCCACGGTGCGCGTGGAGGGGAACA
>DAIDUQ010000103.1:0-2976 GCA_027456605.1 Steroidobacteraceae bacterium
CTCCGCCGCCGCCCGCTCCTTCTCGGCCACCAGATCGAAGCGGTCGAGGGCGAATTCGATGTCCACCACCATCCGCTCGAGCAGATCGCGGACTTTGTGACTGAACGCCCACGGTTGAGTGTCGTAAAGCAACAGCACGGCGGACACGGCGCCGCCGCGGCGCAACGGCAGCGCCGCGCAGGAGCCCCACAGAATCCCCTCGCCGCTGCCGCGCCACGGCGCCATGCGCGGATCCTCGCGGAAATCCTGGATGAACACCGGATGTCCTTCCCGCCACGCCTCGCCACCCGGTCCTTGGCCTTCGGCCCGCGTCTCGCTGGTATGCACGGTCAGGCCATCGAGGTAGCGCGCGAATTCGGGCGAGGCGCTGCAGCGGGCAAGCGGCTTGATATACCCGGACTGCGCCTCCGCCCGACCGACCCAGGCGAGCCGGAGCTCGCCATAGCGCACGGCGATGTGACAGAGCCGATCGAACAGATCCGCCTCGCATTCGCAGCGCGCGATGAGCTGACTGGTCTCCGCGAGCGTCGAGTACATGCGGTTCAAGAACAGGATCTGCTCGACGGGGGCATCCGGCTCGGTCCGCGGCTGCAGCGCGGGATGTGCGCGCCGCGAGATCGCCACTGCCGTCATTGCCCCCAGCAGGACGATGCCGACCCCGATCGTCGCGACGATCATGGGTCCGGCGATCCGGTTGCGAGCCCCAGCCGCCGGACCGCCGTGCCGGACACGGCGGTCCGGCCGCAAAGGCTCAAACTCTTCAAGGCGCGCACGCTCGGCACCGTAGGGTCACGCAATGGCAGTACGTTGGGCAGTTCATATACGAACCATTGGTTCCAAACGAGGACGACGTTCACACTCGCCGCAACCGAGGGCCGTACTGCGTATTCCCGAGGGCCAGCGGGCTCTCTTTACATAACCAATTCGCCGCGCGTGCGCGCCCGGCTCCCTCTACAATGAGCCGATGCGACCCCTTACGGTGTTCGGACTGTTCGCGGTGGCGGCGATGCTGGTGTTTTATGCGCTCGAGGCGCGCCGCCCGATTTACGTGCTGGGGTTCGCCGCCGGCTGCGCTCTGGCGTCCGTTTACGGATTTCTACAAGGCGCGTGGCCGTTCGGCGTGGTGGAGGCTGTCTGGGTCATCGTGGCGATACGGCGTTGGCGGACCCGGGTCGACGAGCGTGACGGCTGATTCCGGCCCTCGAAGACAGGCGCAAGATCCCGACAGCGGCCGTGCTGCGCGGCTCGCTCGAGAGTAATCTGTTTCCGCTCCAACCACTTCGAGGTCGAGAATGTACAAGAAAATCCTCGTCCCGATCGACGCCGGTGCCCCTTCCCAGCGAGGGTTGCGCGAGGCGATCAGCGTGGCACGCGACCAAGGCGGCGAGATCCTGCTGCTACACGTAGTCGATGAATGGCCAGTCGCCGCTGGCGACATTGCCGCGGTCAATCTCGATGCCGGAGCGAAGGCGCTGCGCGATGCCGGTTCGGAGCTGCTCGAACAGGCCGCGCAGCAGGTACGCGACGGAGGCATTGCGGTGCAGATCGCGCTCATTGAGCAGATCGGCGTGCGGGTCGGCGAGTGCATCGTGCAGCGCGCGCGGCAATGGTCAGCCGATTTGATCGTCTGCGGCACGCACGGTCGGCGCGGCATCAGCCGCCTGCTGCTGGGCAGCAATGCCGAATACATCATGCATCACTCGCCGGTCCCTGTCCTGCTGGTGCGCGTACCGGAATCGCACCACGCCGCCTGAGCTGCGCACTGCGCGCAGGCGCGTTCCCGGCGCACCCGCGCCAGCGATACCCCACTCCGATATCAGCCGGTTCCCGCTGCGAGCGGCGACGCTGGAATTGATTCAAGGTAAGCACCGGGCCGTTTCAGCTGCCGTGTGCGCGCCCACCGTCGCATACAATGCGCGCTTCACGACTGGCGGCTCGGGGCGGTGCATGAGCGGTGAGGCGAAGATTCCGGGGGAAGACCCATGGTCGCAATGGCTGCTTCACCGGCGGCACGGGGGCGATGCGCGGTTCCAGCACGTCATGCGCGCGGCGGTCGACCGTTATGTCGAGCGGGTGCTCGACGGCGCCCGACTCTCTGCCGGGCAGACACTGGTGGACGTCGGTACGGGCGAGGGAATCGTCGCTCTTCGGGCCATCGAGCGTGTGGGCTCGACGCTGCGCGTCATGCTGACCGATGTTTCCGAGCCGATGCTGCGCCATGCCGAAGCTCAGGCTGCAGAGCGCGGCGTGCGCGGCCAGTGCACCTTCCTCCGCTGTCCGGCCGATCGACTCGAGGGCATCGCCGATGGATCCGTCGACGTCGTCGTCACCCGCTCGGTCCTGGCGTACGTTGCCGACAAGACCGCCGCGCTTCGCGAGTTCCATCGGATCCTCAAGCCGGGCGGACGCGTCTCGCTCGCCGAGCCCGTATTTATGGATGAAGCGCTGGCGGCGTCGGCCATCCGCACGGTCATCGAGTCCAAGCCGCCCGAAGGCGTGAGCCCGTTCATGACGCTGCTGCATCGCTGGAAGGCCGCGCAGTATCCGGACACGGAGGAGAAGATCCTCAGCAGCCCGATCGCGAACTATTCCGAGCGCGACCTGATCCAGTTCGCCAAGCTTGCCGGCTTCCCCGAGGTGCATCTAGAGCTGCACATCGATACCTTTCCCTCGCCCGTGCGCTCGTGGGACGTGTTCATCAACAGCTCCCCGCATCCGCTCGCGCCGCCCCTGGCGGCCATCATGGCCGAGCACTTCACCGCCGAAGAGCGGCAGCTTTTCGAGCGGAGCATGCGGCCAATAGTGGAAGACCCCAAGGGAATCAGCACCGATCGCATGCTGTACCTGAACGCAAGCAAGCCGCTCGATTGAGCGAGCCCCCGGGCCGGCGCCCCCCATCAGTCAGCCAGCGAACTCCACCGTGAAGCCGCGCACAGGGAGCGGCCAAAGAGCGGTTTACGAGCCAGCGGTACGGTA
>DAIDUQ010000104.1:0-2780 GCA_027456605.1 Steroidobacteraceae bacterium
TCGCAGCCGTTCAACGTCGCCAAGGTGTTCACCGGTCAGGACGGCAAGACCGTGCCGCTCGCCGAGACCATCCGCGGCTTCAAGGGCATCATCAGTGGTGAGTTCGATCACCTGCCGGAGCAGGCGTTCTACATGGTCGGCACCATCGATGAGGCGGTGGCCAAGGCCAAGACGCTGCAGTAGGAGAGTCCGTCATGGCCGAGCCGCATACCATCCAGGTCGAAGTCGTCAGCGCCGAGGGTGAAATTTTCTCGGGACTGGCGACCATGGTGTTCGCGCCGGCCTCGCAGGGCGACATCGGCGTGGCGCCGCGCCACGCACCGCTGCTCTCGATGCTCAAGCCCGGCGAGGTGCGGGTCGAGACACCCGCGGGCGAGGAGCTGTTCTTTTTCGTCGGCGGGGGCGCCATCGAGGTGCAGCCGCACCGCGTGACGGTGCTCGCCGACACCGCGCTGCGCGCCAAGGATCTCGACGAGGCGGCAGCGCTCGCCGCGAAGCAGCGCGCCGAGGAGGCGCTGAAGGACCGCAGCAGCCACATCAGCCAGGCGGAGGCGCTCGCGGAACTGGCCCGCGCCGCTGCCCAGCTGAAGCTGATCGCGAAACTGCGCAAAGTGCGCGGCTGATCGCTCACCGTGCCGGTCCAGGCGATAATCGCCGCATGAACATGCGTGCCGCCGCGCCGAGCGCGGCTCTTTCGGTCGTGATTCTGGCCGCCGGCGAAGGCAAGCGGATGAAATCCCGCTGGCCGAAGGTGCTGCAACCTCTGGCGGGTCGGCCGCTGCTCGCCCACGTGCTTCAGACCGCGCGGGCGCTCTCGCCGACGGCCATTCACATCGTTTACGGACACGGCGGGGAGGCGGTCCGTGCCGCCTTCCCCGAGGCCGGACTGAGCTGGGTGCACCAGGCGCAACAGCTCGGCACCGGACATGCGGTGCAGCAGGCCGCTCCCGAGCTCGAGGACGCCGCCACGGTGCTGGTGCTGTACGGCGACGTGCCGCTGCTGCGTGCGCCATCGCTCACCGGACTGCTGGACATCGCGGCGACGGGCGCGCTCGCGGTCCTCACCATGCAGCCGGCCGACCCGACCGGCTATGGGCGGATCGTGCGCGATGCGGCCGGCCAGGTCGCCCGCATCGTCGAACACAAGGACGCCACGGCGAAGGAACGGCGCATCGGGGAGTGCAATACCGGGGTCCTGGCCGCGCCGGCCCGTCTCCTGAAGCAGTGGCTCTCGGCGCTGCGCAATGACAACGCGCAGGGCGAATATTACCTGACCGACGTCATCGGACTCGCCGCGCGGTCCGGGGTCACCGTGACGCCGGTGATGCTCGCCGATCCGATCGAAGCGCTCGGCGTCAACGACAGGGAACAACTGGCCGAGCTCGAGGCGGTGTGCCGCCGCAATGCGGCCAGGACGCTCATGCGCGCAGGCGTGACGCTGGCTGATCCTGCGCGTGTGGATGTGCGCGGTGTAGTCGAGCATGGGCAGGATGTATTTCTGGACGTCAATGTCGTCCTGGAAGGACACGTCACGCTCGGCAACAATGTGAAAATCGGTCCCGGTTGCGTCGTGCGCAACTGCCGGATCGGCGACGACACGGAATTATTCGCGCATTGCGTGCTTGAGGGCGCGACGATCGGCTGCGGCGCGCGCATCGGTCCATTCTCGCGCATCCGACCCACCACGGCGCTCGGTGACGGCGTACACATCGGCAATTTCGTCGAGATCAAGAACGCCACGCTCGGCGCGGAGTCGAAGGCCAATCACCTCTCCTACGTCGGTGATGCCGAAGTCGGCGCCGAGGTCAACGTCGGCGCCGGCACCATCGTCGCCAATTACGACGGCGCCAACAAACACCGTACGCGCATTGCAGATCGCGCGCATACCGGTTCGAACAGTGTGCTGGTCGCGCCCATCACAGTGGGCGAGGGCGCCACGATTGCCGCTGGATCGACCGTCACGCGCGAAGTGCCGGCACACAAACTCACGATCGCACGGGCCCGGCAGACCACGATCGACAGTTGGCAGCGGCCGGTCAAGAAGAAGTAGAAACCCGGCGCACGCCGCGCCGCGGCGCCGAGTCACGCAGCACGCGGGCTGAAAACGCAACGGGCGGATCGTGATAGAGCTGTGACGCGAGCGTCGTCGCTTGATCGAGCATCTGCTCGCCGCGCGCGTCGATGCGCTCAAGCAGCCACGATCGAGCGCTGCTGCGCATGGGCGCCTCGAGCGCTCGAACGCGCAGCGCGACGAGGTCGTGTTCGGCGCCCAGCAGATCGGAAAGACGATGTGCGGCAGCCACCAGCGGTGGCGTCTGGCGCGCGCGTACCGGCATGAGCGCCTGCAATTGGTGCCAGAGGTATTTCGTCTGCTTGCGCAGCTCGTGCAGGTTCTCGGCCGTCGGGTGTGTTCGAGCCAGCACGAGCGCGGCGCGTGCTCGTGCATACACCCGCCGCAGGCCGCTCTGCAGGACCGGCCAGTCGCAGCGGATCTGCGGCGCGGCGGGCAAGTCGCGCCTGACGGTGCGGAGCGTCTTGCGCGCACGCTTCACAGAGGACACTTCCGCGCGCAGGCGGCTGCGCGTCAGGGTATGTTCCTTGCGCAGGCGCGAGCGCAGATCCGAGATGGACCGGTGCCGCGGCAGGTTGCGCAATGTGTCGAGCAGGACTTTGCTGTCCCGCACCGCACTGAGGTCACGGGCCGCATCCCGCAGCGCGGCATTGCGCTGGTGGTATTCACGCTCCCCGAGGCCCGCGCGCATCAAGCGCAGCATCGCCCG
>DAIDUQ010000105.1:0-7405 GCA_027456605.1 Steroidobacteraceae bacterium
CACTGCCCAACACCACCTTCCGTGTGAAGCTCAAGAACGGCCACGTCGTCACTGCGCACATCTCCGGCAAGATGCGCAAGAACTACATCCGCATTCTCACCGGTGATCAGGTCACCGTGGAATTGACTCCGTACGACCTGACCAAGGGGCGCATCGTCTATCGCGGACGTTAGCCGCGGGGCGGCTAAACGGCCACCTCCGGCTGTGCCGCGCCCGCGCATATCAATTCCAATCGCGATCCATCGGCGGACACCGACACGCGCACCTGGCCGCCTCCGACCAGACGGCCGAACAGCAACTCCTCGGCGAGCGGGCGCTTGATGTACTCCTGCAGCGTCCGGGCCATCGGGCGCGCGCCCATCTTGGGATCCCAGCCCTTCTCGGCGATCCAGCGCCGCGCCGGCTCGTCCAGGGAAATCGACACGCCCTTCTGCTCAAGCTGCATTTCCACCTCGAGAATCAGCTTGTCCACGACCCGCTCGACCGTGGGCCGATCGAGTCCCGCGAACGGAATGACCGCATCCAGGCGATTGCGGAACTCGGGGGTGAACAGCCGCCGGATCGCCTCCATGCCGTCGCTGGCGTGGTCCTGCTGGGTGAAGCCGATCGAGGGGCGCGCCATCTCCTGAGCCCCGGCGTTCGTGGTCATCACGATGATGACGTGGCGGAAATCGGCCTTGCGCCCGTTGTTGTCGGTGAGGGTGCCGTGATCCATCACCTGCAGCAGCAGGTTGAACACGTCCGGATGAGCCTTCTCGATCTCATCGAGCAGCAGCACGCAGTGCGGATGCTTGGTGACCGCCTCGGTCAGCAGCCCGCCCTGATCGAACCCGACGTATCCCGGCGGGGCGCCGATCAGGCGCGAGACGGTGTGCCGCTCCATGTACTCGGACATGTCGAAACGCAGGAACTCCACCCCGAGAATGAGCGCCAGCTGACGCGTCACCTCGGTCTTGCCGACCCCGGTTGGCCCGGCGAACAGGAAACTGCCGACGGGCTTGCGTAGATCGCCGAGCCCGGAGCGGGCCATCTTGATGGCCGCGGCCAACGCCTCGATGGCCCGATCCTGCCCGAAGATCACCAGCTTCAGGTTGCGCTCGAGGCTGCGCAGCACCTCGCGATCCGAGGAGGACACGCTCTTGGCCGGGATGCGCGCCATGCGCGCCACCACGTCCTCGATGTGACCCACGTCGATCGCCGCCGGCCGCTCCTCGGGCGGCTTCAGGCGCTGGCGGGCACCGGCCTCATCGACCACGTCGATGGCCTTGTCCGGCAGGTGGCGCTCGTTGATGTGCCGGGCGGCAAGCTCGGCGGCGGCCTTCAACGCCTCGGGCGTGTAGGCGATGCCGTGGTGCTCCTCGAAGCGAGCCTTCAGGCCAAGCAGGATCTCCACGGTCTCCTGGACCGAGGGCTCCGTGACATCGATCTTCTGGAAACGGCGCGCCAGGGCGTGATCCTTCTCGAAGATCCCGCGGTATTCCTGATAGGTGGTCGAGCCGATGCAGCGGATCTCGCCGTTCGTGAGCACCGGCTTGATCAGGTTCGAGGCGTCCATGACCCCACCGGAGGCCGCCCCCGCGCCGATCACGGTGTGTATCTCGTCGATGAAGAGGATCGCGCCCGGGAGCTTCTTCAGCTCGCCGATCACCCCCTTCAGCCGCTTCTCGAAGTCGCCGCGGTACTTGGTGCCGGCGATGAGCGCGCCCATGTCGAGCGCATACAGCGAGCAGTCGGCGAGCACCTCGGGCAGTTTTCCCTCGACGATCAGCCGCGCAAGCCCCTCGGCGATGGCCGTCTTGCCGACCCCGGCCTCCCCGACGTAGAGCGGATTGTTCTTGCGGCGCCGGCAGAGGATCTCGATGGTGCGCTCGACCTCGAGCTTGCGCCCGATGAGCGGATCGATGCGCCCCTCCTGCGCCATGCGATTCAGATTGGTGGTGTATTTCTCCAGCGCGCTGCCGCTGTCGGCGTCGCGCTCCTCGGCGGGCTGGGGTTCCTCGGCCGATTTTTCCTCGGCGAGCTTCGAGAGGCCGTGCGAGATGTAATTCACAACATCGAGGCGGGAGACATGCCGGCGATTGAGCAGAAACACCGCATGGCTCTGCTTCTCGCTAAAGATCGCCACCAGCACGTCCGCAACCCCGACTTCCTTGCGGCTGCTCGACTGCACGTGATAGACCGCGCGCTGCAGGACGCGCTGAAATCCGAGCGTAGGCTGCACTTCGCGCTCCACGCCCTCGCTCACCCGCGGAGTTGATTGCTCGATATGCTCCTTGAGGTCCTGGCGCAGACGGGTGAGGTCCGCCCCGCAGGCGCGCAGCACCTCCCGCACCCGCGGAGTATCCAGTATGGCAAGCAGCAAGTGCTCCACCGTCAAATACTCGTGGTGGGCCTCGCGTGCCTGATGGAAAGCATCATTCAGACAGTATTCAAGCTCGTTGGACAGCACTTTACTCGAGCCTCTTGCGCCTTACGCCTCTTCCAGCGTGCACATCAGCGGGTGCTGGTTGTCGCGCGCGTAAGTGGTCACCTGGGCGACCTTGGTCTCGGCGATCTCGAAGGTGAACACTCCGCACACGCCTTTACCCTGGGTGTGCACCTCCAGCATGATACGCGTCGCCGTGGGACGGTCGAGGCCGAAGAACTTCTCCAGCACATCGACCACGAATTCCATCGGGGTATAGTCGTCGTTCAGCAGCACCACCCGGAACAGCGGCGGGGGCTTGACCTCGGGCCGTGCCTCCTCGACGAGCACCCCGGCATCGGGTCGGGTGGGATGGGGGTCGGACATGAGGTCTTTATAGGGGGCGGCCGCGCGCAACACAAGGGCGCGCCGCACCCTCGTCAGCCTCGCGCGCGAGGGCCTGCGGGACGGATATTTGAGAAACAAGCGCTTGTGAGCGCAACCGACGGCCCCGTATCATTGATCGATCGCCGACGAACGATGTGAGCCGTTTACGGTCCACCCCTCAAAGACCCGATCGATGCACCGATGAACACCGCGTCCTGGCTCGAGTCACTTCGGGCAGGCGACCACTGGCGCGCCCTGATCGCACAGCGCGGTCCCGGCTGGGTTGCCGGGATCCTGGCGCTTGCGATCGCCGCACAATTGGCGCTGCTCGTGACGGGACTCGCGGGCGGCGGTCCGCCGCCCGCGCCGCCGGCCGTATGGCGCCCGCACGTGAGCGCGCCGGACGCGGCGCAGATCGTCTCGAGCCACTTGTTCGGTCGCGCGCCGCAGACCGGCGGCGCGCTCGGCCAGGATGCCCCGCAGACCTCCCTGCCGCTGGTCCTGACCGGCGTGATGGCCGCCGATGACCCCGCCGGAGGGCTGGCGATCCTCGGCCCCAACGCGCAGGCCGCCAAAGTGTACGCGGTCGGGGACAGCGTGCCCGGTGGCGCCGAACTCGCTGCCGTGCTGCCCCGAAAGGTCCTGCTGCGCCGCGATGGCCAGCTGCAATCGCTGTCGTTACCGCGGCGATTGTCCATGAACGCGCCGCTGCCGAGTGCCGCGCTTCCGTCGTCCGAGATCGAGGCGCCGCAGTTCGCCGCACGAATGCGCGCCCTGGTCGCGCGCCGTCCGGCCGTGCTCTCGGAGCTGCTGCGCCCGGAGCCGGTGCTCGCCGGCGGTCATCTGCGCGGCTACCGCGTTTATCCCGGCAGTGATCCGCAGGCGTTCCGGGAACTGGGGCTCGAGCCCGGAGATCTGGTCATGGCGATCAACGGCACGCCGCTGAACGATCCGGCTCAGGATCAACAGGTGTTCGATACACTCGGCTCGTCCAGCGAGGCGACGGTGACCGTGCTGCGCAACGGCGTGCAGCGCGTCCTGACGCTCGACCTGGCGCAAGCCGAGCAGGCCGCCAAGTCGCTCACAGCCGCGCCCACCCAGCCGACCCCCACGGCCGGACCGTTCGCGCTGCCCTTCGGGGCCGCTCGCCCCGTCCAGCGGCCACCGCGATAAGGAGCCGACCGTTGATCAGAGGCCTACGCATACTCGCCCTCAGCGTGCTCGCGTGCGCCCCGCTGGTGTGCCGCGCGGCCGACCCCGCGGGCGCGAGCATCACGCCGAACTTCAAGGACGCCAACATTCGCGAGATCATCCAGGCGGTCAGCGCCGCGACCGGCAAGGACATCATCGTCGACCCGCGGGTCAATGCCCAGGTCACGATGTACTCCGCGACGCCGCTGTCACCGAAGGCCTTCTACCAGGCGTTCCTGTCCATCCTGTCGGTCTACGGGTACATCGCCGCACCGGCCGGACACAACATCGTCGACATCGTTCCCAACGCCGATGAGCGGGTGATGCCGGGGATCAATATGCCGAAGACCGTCAGTGCGACCTCCGATGAGATCGTGACCCAGGTGATTCCGGTCAAGAACGTGAGCGCCGCGCAGCTGGTGCCGATCCTGCGGCCGCTGGTGCCCGAGTGGGGGCACCTGGCGGCCTATCCGCCCTCGAACCTGCTGATTATCTCCGACCGCGCGAGCAACGTTCACCGGATCATGCGGATCGTGGAGCGCATGGACCGCGTCGGCAACCAGGACGTCGACGTCATGCCGTTGCAGAACGCCTCGGCCACCCAGGTGGTGCAGGTGATCAACCAGCTCTATCAGGGCCAGGCGGCGGCCCAGATGGGCCGCATGTTCAAGGTGGTGGCCGACCCGCGCACCAACAGCGTGCTGATCAGCGGCGATCCGGCCGAGCGGCTGCGCATCCGCGCGCTGGTCGCCGAGCTCGACACTCCGTCGGCCAGCGGCGGCGACACCCGCGTGGTCTATCTGCATTACGCCAGCGCCAAGAAGCTCGCGCCCGAGCTCGAGAAGCAGATGCGCGAGCTCGCCGAGATCGCCACGGTCGGCGGTGGCCCGAAAGGCACGGCGCAGGCGGCGGCCGAGAAGAATGCGCTGGTGTGGGCCGACACGCAGACCAACGCTCTGGTGATCACCGCGCCGCCGAAGGTGATGCTCACCATCCTGCACATCATCTCGCAGCTGGACATCCGCCAGCCGCAGGTATTGGTACAGGCGATCATCGCCGAGGTGGACATCAACAGGACGTCCGATCTTGGCGTCAACTGGGCCGCCTACTCGGCGGTGAACAAGCTGCCGCTCGGGGGATTCGTCGAGCCGGTCGGCAATACCAGCATCGTCGACCTGGTCGCGGCGGCCAAGAGCACCAGCAACCTGACCACCTCGCTGCTGGAGGGCACGACCATCGGCATCGGCGAGGTGAGCGCCGGCGGGGTGTCCTTCGCGGCCATGCTGCGTGCGCTGCGCTCCAACAACGGCACCAACATCGTGGCGACGCCCTCGGCGGTCACCTTGGACAACCAGGCCGCGGTGCTGAAATCGGTCGAGGAGGTGCCGTACGTGACCGGCCAGTACACCAGCGCCTCGACGGTAACCAACGGGTCGGTCACGCCGTTCCAGACCTACCAGCAACTGGAGGTCGGCACCATCCTCAAGGTCACGCCGACCATCTCCGCCACCGGCAATTCGGTGATGCTCAAGATCTCCGTGGAGAGCTCGAGCGTGCTGCCGACCTCGACCTCGGCGGTCAACCCGACCACGCTCAAGCGCAGCATCACGACCAACGTCCTGATCCGCAACAAGGGTATCGTGGTCCTCGGCGGCCTGATCGAGAACCAGCAGGACCGCTCCAATGCCGGCATACCGTACGTCGGCGAGATTCCCATCCTCGGCTGGCTGTTCAAGGCGCGCAACGACAGCGCCGCGCGCACCAATCTCATGATCTTCATCAAGCCGACGATCATGCGTAACCAGGCCCAGACCACCGGCCAGACGGACAACACGTACCGGTACATGCTCCAGCAGGAGAAGGCCGTGCCGCCGAAGGAATGGCCGCGGCTGCTCAGAGGCCAGCCGAATCCGCAGCTGCCGCCGCTGCCGCCGGCCGGTACCGGCGCGGCGCCGGCCCCGACTCCGCAACCCGCCACGGGCGCTACGCGCCCGCCCCCATCGTGAGCGAACCGCGCCCGATCGAATCGGCTCCCGGCGGCGCGCCGCCCGCGCCGCGCCTGCCGTTCGCCTTCGCCAAGCGCCACGGCGTGCTCGTGCGGACCCTCACGGCCGAGAGCGCCGAGTGCGTGTGCCGCGAGCACGCCTCCGCGCTCGGGCTCGCCGAGGCGCGCCGGGTGCTCGGGCGCCCGATCCGGCTCTCACGCGTCTCCGAAGCGGAATTCGACCGCCTGCTGCAGCAGGTCTACGAGGCCGGCTCGGAAGCGATGCACGCGGTCGAGGGGTTGAACGGCACCGAGGATCTGGCGCACCTGGCGCAGGAGCTGCCCGAGCAGGCCGACCTGCTCGACAGCGACGACGACGCGCCGATCATCCGACTGATCAACGCGGTGCTCACCCAGGCGGTCAAGGAAAACGCCTCGGACATCCACATCGAGCCGTTCGAGAACCGCCTGGTCGTGCGCTTCCGCGTCGACGGCGTGCTGCGCGAGGTGCTCCAGTCCAAGCGCGCGGTCGCGCCGCTGGTGGTCTCGCGCGTGAAAGTCATGTCGAAGCTCGACATCGCCGAGAAGCGTCTGCCCCAGGACGGACGCATCAGCCTGCGCATCGCCGGCCGGGCGGTCGACGTGCGCGTCTCGACCATCCCGGCCGGTTACGGCGAGCGGGTCGTGCTGCGTATCCTCGACAAGCAGGCCGGCCGGCTGGATCTGCATGCCCTCGGCATGGATTCGGCCACCGAGCGGCTGATCGATCAACTCATCCACAAGCCGCACGGCATTCTGCTCGTGACCGGCCCGACCGGCTCGGGCAAGACCACGACACTGTACGCGGCGCTCGAGCGGCTCAACGACGACACCCGCAACATCATGACGGTCGAGGATCCGATCGAGTACTACATCGACGGCATCGGACAGACTCAGGTCAACACCAAGGTGGAGATGACCTTTGCGCGCGGCTTGCGCGCGATCCTGCGTCAGGACCCCGATGTGGTGATGATCGGGGAAATCCGCGATCTCGAGACCGCGCAGATCGCCGTGCAGGCGAGCCTCACCGGCCACCTGGTGCTCTCGACGCTGCACACCAATACCGCCGCCGGCGCGGTCACCCGCCTGCGCGATATGGGGATCGAGCCGTTCCTGCTGTCCTCGAGCCTGATCGGCGTGCTCGCCCAGCGCCTGGTGCGCGTGCT
The DNA here is from genome assembly GCA_027456605.1 of Steroidobacteraceae bacterium. Lineage (GTDB taxonomy): Bacteria > Pseudomonadota > Gammaproteobacteria > Steroidobacterales > Steroidobacteraceae > 13-2-20CM-66-19. The sequence goes on from DAIDUQ010000105.1 coordinate 7,172, forward strand.
CAACCCCGCCACCAAACAGCCCTTCATCTGCGGGGAAGCCGAGCGAGGGCTCCTCAACCTCCCGCCGGATACCCCGCCGCCGACGCTGTACCGGCCCGGCGATGACCTGCTCGGGGGCTACCGCGGTCGCTCGGGCATCTATGAGCTGATCATGGTCGATGAGCAGCTGCGCACCATGATCCACGACGGCGCAAGCGAGCAGCAGATCGAGCGCCATGCCCGCCGCAGCACCCC
>DAIDUQ010000106.1:0-2192 GCA_027456605.1 Steroidobacteraceae bacterium
TTGAAGTCGAGATCGGCGAGCGCCGCCAGGGACTGCATGTGGATCTTTCCGCCGTCCTCGGTGCGATCGAAGCGGCGGGTCATGAAGTGTCGCCGTCCCCCTTCTTCGAGGAGCCGGCACTCGGTCATGAGGATGCCGGCGGCGCGCGCCATGAGCGCATAGGCATATTCGATGGCGGTGTAGCCCTTGGGATCCTCCAGCTCCTTGTCGCGGTTGCCGCTGACGCCGTCGAACTTCAGCAGCCAGTAGCCGAAGCCCTCCGGGGCGATCACCTGGCCGGAGCGAACCTCGTTGGTCACCGGGTTCCAGGCGATGATGGCCTTCGCTCGGGCGCCGCCCGCGGAGGTCCCGACACGCAGCAGATCCTCCAGCGCGCGATGGCGATGCTCCGGGGTGAAGGATCCTTCGAGCGCGCTGCGGCGCGCGAGGATGTCGGCGGCGAGCGCCACCAGCGCATCGAGGCGGATCTTCGTCGAGCGGCGCTGCCGCGGGCCGGTGACCGGTGCGAATTCGAGCGCGCCCATGCCGCGAGCACCGATGTAGCAGAGTCGCTCGAGGGCATTGAAGGATGCGGGCGTGCGCCCTTGCGTGGCGAGCCAGGCGTTGATCAGTGCGTTGCCGAACGCGTCGGGTAGCGAGTCGGCGAGCAGCCCCGGCAGACCATGGAAGGAGATTCGCGGCAGCGAGGGAAACGTGTAGATGCGCGAGGCCAGAGGCATGCGCAGCGGGGCGACCTCGATGCCGCTGCGCGCGAATTCGGGATCGTACTGAAAGGCCGCGAGGTCGCGCCGCTCATCCCAGGACGCCGCGGCAATGCGTCGTCCCCTGAGTCTCACCTCGGCGATCGTGGCCATGGCTCAGCGCTTGCGCTTCGCGGGGGCGGGCGGTGGCGCACCGGGGGCGCCCCACGTCCAGGGTTTGACGGGCGGCGCACGCCCGGATGAGCGCCCCGGTGCGCCCACCGGGCGCGATCCGCGGGCGTGGGTCACGCGCTGGCGCTGTTGGCCTCGCCACTTCAGTTGCGCGATCGGGCTCGGCGGCAGCTCCGGGATCAACAGGTCGAGCCCCTCGAGGAGGCGCAGCACTCGGAGAATGCGGATGACGGTGAGCAGTTCGGTGCCGTGTCCGGTCTCGATCCGCTCCAGGGTGCGTTTGCCGATGCCGGCTTGTTCGGCGAGTTCCGCCTGGGTCAGGTTCGCCTCGAGGCGATGGTGCTCGATGCGCTGCCCCAGGGTGCGCAGCACGGCGGAATCCGTCAAGGCATCGTAAGTGCTCATAACTCGTTAAATTATGCGAGTAATACCGAAATAACGCCAGTATTCGTAATTAATGGCGAATTGTACAATATAAAATAGAAAATTAGAAGTCGCCATAAGTGGCGAATTATTGGCATGAATCGCCATGTATTCGCCGTAAACGGCGAATACAGACATCTCAGCGATGTTTCGGCGGGCGCCGCGCGGATCTCGCGCGGGCAGGGCGCGGGGCCTACGGCTCCGCGCCGGTCCGGCTCAGATCTCGATGCGCGAGAACCGCCACGCGCCGACGACGGTCAGCGCGACCGCGAGGCCGCTCATCACCGTCACGTCGAGCGCCGCGCTGAAATGCCCGCGCGCGATCAACGCCCCGCGCAGCCCGTCGACGCCGTAGGTCAGCGGATCGATCCGGGTGAGGACGGCGAGCAGTACCGGCAGGTGCTCCAGCGGATAGAGCGCGCCGGAGAGAAAGAAGATCGGCATCACGAGGAAGTTCATCACCATCTGGAACCCCTGCATGTCGCGCAGGGTGGAGCCGACGGTGGTACCGACGGCGGTGAACACCACTGCGATCAGCGCCAGGAACGCGAACCCGAGCGGCAAGCTGGCGATGCTCACGGGGCGAAAGCCGGCCACCACCGCCACCGCCGTGACCAGCAGCCCCTGGATCAGCGCGGTGGTGGCCGCGCCGCAGGTGCGCCCGATCATGATGTGCAGGCGCGGCACGGGCGCCACCAGGGTCTCCTTCAGGAAACCGAACTGCCGGTCCCAGATCAGTTGGATGCCGGAGAACAGCGAGGAGAAGAGCACCGTCATCGCGATCACGCCCGGGGCGACGAACTCGATGTAGTTGCCTTCCCCGCCCCGACGGAACACCGGCGAGAGGCCATAGCCGAGGGCGAGCAGGTACAGCAGTGGCTGGCCGAGGGAGGCGGC
>DAIDUQ010000107.1:0-22531 GCA_027456605.1 Steroidobacteraceae bacterium
GTGTATCGGGGATTGGCCGCCATGGCCCGCGGAGGAGCACACGACGACGGGAGCGCGCTCGAGCTCACCGGCGGCATGACCGACCTGCAACATACCCTGCTCGGGCCGCACCGCGCGCGCGGACCGGTCATGGAGTACTTCGGCGTCATGTTGGAGCTGGCCGAGCGGATCCGGCTGGAGCTGATGGCCCTCGGCGCGCAGGCCCTCGACGCCCAGATCGGTCCGCTCGTGCAACGCGAGGCCGCCGCGCTGCTCGATGCCATCGCCGGAGCCATCGTGGCGGGAGGCGACCCGGCCCGCGCCATGAGCGGCGCGGTGCAGGCCTTGCAAAGCGCCGAGCGGCGCGCCGCCGGGCAGGAAGCCTCTGTGCCGAGCGCGCCCTGGCGGCACTTGCAGGCGCTCTCCGGGCAGCTCGCCGCCGCGGCCCGCAACGCCGCAAGAGCCGGGATACAAGGCGCGAAGCGCGCCGTGGCCGAAGATCGGCAACTGCCGAGCGCACTGCGTCCCCAATCCTCGCTCGCGGTGTTTACGGCCAGTCTCACGCCGCGCTCCGCCGCGTTCCGTCACGCCATCCGTACCGCGGTGTGCTTCTCGCTCGCGCTGTGGCTCGGGCGGATATTGCCGATCAAACACGGTTACTGGCTGCCGATGACGGTGGCGATCGTGCTGCGGGCGGATTACGCCGGGACGCTCAGCTACGGGCTGTTGCGTATGGCCGGCACCGTGCTGGGTCTGGTCCTCACCACGGCGCTGGTGCTCGTGCTGCCGGCCAGCGCCTGGATCCATCTGGCCGTGCTGGCGGCGCTGTGCGCGGGATACCGCTACCTCGGCAACGTGCACTACGCGGCGGCGGTCGCCTGTCTCACCGGCCTGGTGGTGCTGCTGCTGGCATTCGTCGGCGAGAGGCCGGAACCGACCGTCATTGCCCGGCTGGTCGACACCGTGCTCGGCAGCGTCGTGGCGCTCGCCGCGTACGGCCTGTGGCCAACCTGGGAGAAAGGACGCGCGCGGGAGATGGTCGCACAATCGCTGCAGGCGTATGCGGCCTACCTGGCTTCGATCGCCACCGGTGACGCGCCCGAGCGGCACGCCGCGCGTCAGGGCGCGCGCGTCGCACGAATCAACGCCGAGGCGTCGGTCAAGCGCCTGCTCGCCGAACCGGCCACGCCGCCGGCGCTCGCCGAGCTCGCGCAATCGTTACTGACCAACGGCAACCGCCTGGCGCGGGCGATCATGACGCTCGAGGCGCTGATCCCGCAACACGGCGGCCTGGCTGGCGGCGCCGCGACGAAGTCGCTGCTCCTCGATGGCTCCGCGGCTCTGCGCGAAGTGGCCGATGCCTTGAGCGCGCATCGCGCGCCCGGTCAGCTGCCGCCCATCCGCGCCCTGCAGCGCCAATTGGCGCGCACACTCGAGGCCGTCCCCGCAAGCGGGGCCGCCGGGGAGCTGGTCGGAACCTGCGACCGGGTGGTCGACAGCATCGACACCGTCGCCCACATCGTATCGCGCGCCACGTCCCCGGCGCTCATCACCCAGCCCGCCTGAACGGATCCGACGCCCTCAGGCCGGCGGGACCGGCCGCGCAGCCCGTCGGGTCGCGCTACTGCCGTTGGTGTGGCGCCCGCCCCCCTCGGGCTTCGCCATCTTGAGCTGCAGGTCCCGCAGGTAACGGCGAAACTCCTTGCCCAGCTCGGGGTGACCGAGGGCGTACTCGACGGTGGCCTGCAAATACCCGAGTTTACTGCCACAATCGTAGCGCGTGCCCGCGAAGCGGTAGGCGTAGACCGCCTCCTCGCGCATCAGCGCCGCGATCCCGTCGGTCAGCTGGATTTCCCCGCCCGCGCCCTGCCCGAGCTTCTCCAGGTGCTCGAAGATCGACGGCGCAAGCACGTAGCGCCCGACCACCGCCAGGCTGGAGGGCGCCACGGCCGGCTTGGGCTTCTCGACGATACTGCGGACCCGGCTCGTGGCCGACTTGTCGGCCTCCACCGCAACGATACCGTATTTGTCGGTGTCCGAGCGCGGCACCGCCTGCACGCCGAGGACACTTGCCCGCTTGGCCTCGTACACATCGGCCATCTGCTTGAGGCAGGCGACCTCACTGCGAATCAGGTCGTCGGCCAGATGCACGAAGAACGGCTCGGACCCGACAGCCGGCTGGGCACACAGCACCGCATGGCCAAGACCCAGGGGCGCCGGCTGGCGAATGTAGATGCAGGAGGCGTACGAGGGCAGCACGCTGCGAATCTGGTTGAGCAGACTGCTCTTCCCCTGGCGCTCGAGCAACTGCTCGAGCTCCTGATCCGAGTCGAAATGATCTTCGATGGCGCGCTTGGCCGCGCCCGTGATGAATACCAGCCGCGTGGCGCCCGCGGCGAGCGCCTCTTCGACCGCGTACTGGATGAGCGGCTTGTCGACCACCGGCAGCATCTCTTTCGGGCTGGCCTTGGTGGCCGGCAGAAAGCGCGTACCCCGTCCCGCAACCGGGAACACGGCCGTGCGAATGATCGAGCTCGGTGCTGTCCGCATCTGAAATTCTCCAGAACTTTCGCGGTCCGCGCGGGACCTGATTCGAGTAGTTTAGCGCCCGACGTCACCCAGGTTGCGAGCCTCGTCCCGCGCGCGTTTCCCCGCCGGACTGATCCGCGCAGCAGGCGTCTGCGGACCGACGTCCCACTTGAACGCCGCCGGACGCATGCTGTCCCAAGTGCGGCACTTCGGGCAGCGCCAGAACCAGCCCGCGCTGAGCAGACCACACTCCTCACACTGATAGCGTCCCCCACCATCCCCGAGCCGCTTCAGCAGGAGTGCGAGCGCGTACGCCTCGGCCGCGGGCACGGCTTGCGGTCCCTGCATGTCGGCCAGATGCTGCAGCTCGGCCGGCGGCAGCGCGCCGGCCAACAGCCACGCCAATTGCCGGGGACTGGTCTCGCCGGCGCGTTGCAACCGATCCCACAATGCGGCGAGCACCCGTGGCTGTTGTCCGGCCTCCGCCAGCGCCAGCGCGCGCGGGATGATCTCGATGGCGAGCGCCGGATGCGCCTGCAGAATCTTCAGATACCCCTCGAGCGCCGCATCGCGCGCGCCGTCCGACTCGGCGATGCGCGCGGCGAGCATGTGAGCGCGCGGCAGGTCGTGCTCTCTCGCACGCGCCTGGTGCAGCAGCGCGCGGGCACGATCACTGTCCCCCTGGGTCAGCGACTGCTCGGCGAGCTCGCACAGATAATGCGCCGCGATGCGGCCACGCTCGGCCTGGACGTGCGACGGCAGGGCTTGCAGCGTCTGCAGCGCATTGCTCCAGTCGCCCTGCGACTCGTAAATGCGCAGCAGTTGATCGAGCGCCGTATGGCGATACTCGGCCGAAGCCGCCAACTCCTGGAACAGCAGCTCCGCGCGGTCCATCAGCCCGGCGCTCAAGTAATCCAACGCCAACGCGAACGCCGCCTTGTCGCGCAGGCCCGCATCGCCCTGCTCGCGCAGCCGCGTATGCACGGCGATCGCCCGGTCGACCTCACCGCGCCGCCGAAAGAGACTGCCGAGCGCGAATTGGATCTCGGCGGCATCGCCCGCCTCAGCCATGCGCGCGAACACTTCCACGGCATGGTCGAACCGGTCATTGATGAGATGATCGAGGCCGACGTAATAGTCGCGCGGCAGGCGCACAGTGCGCCGATCGCCGGTATGCCGCCCAAGCAGCCAGGCCGCAACGCCGATGGCCGCGAACGCCAGCGCGAGCAAATAGGCGGGCAGCGCGATCACCTCTGCAATGTAGCATGCCGCATCGATTGCGACCGCAGCGCCGCGAGTCAGCCGCTCATCGGGCGTCGAGGAGAGTCAGCAGGGTCTTGCCGCGCGGCGGGGTCCCGATTCACGCCTCCGCCGCCAGCCTCGGGGGCGCCGCTTTCCCGGAGAGCGACGCGCTCGCGCGTTCGCGTTTGACGGGGGCATGTCCCGAGCCCCCGCGGGGGCTCATCCCCGGATCGGCTCGCCGGCGCCGCTGTTGACCCGCTCGCGCAGGTCCTTGCCCGCCTTGAAGTGGGGCACGTGCTTGCCGGAGAGCGCCACCGCCTCGCCGGTCTTCGGATTGCGGCCCTGGCGCGGCGGACGAAAATGCAGCGAGAAGCTGCCGAAACCGCGGATCTCGATGCGATCGCCGCGCGCCAGCGCATCGCTCATCACCTCGAGCATCTGCTTCAAAGCGAGCTCGACATCCTTGGCCGGCAGATGCTTCTGCTTCGCAGCGATGATTTCGATGAGCTCGGATTTGGTCATGACACGGGCAAACCGGCGCCGCTCCCGGTCTCGGGGGCGGCGCCTTTACAGCTAGCCACGATCTCCAATGTGCTCCTTGAGCAGCTCGCCCAGGCTCGTGCCTGTCGTTGCGGCCTCCGAGGAACGGTAGTTCTGGACCGCCTCGGCCTCCTCATGCGCCTCCTTGGCCTTGATGGAAAGCGAAATGGTGCGGGTCTTGCGATCCACGCCGATGAACTTCGCCTCGATTTCCTCGCCGACCTTGACCACCGTGCGGGCATCCTCGACTCGATCCCGGCCGAGCTCGGAAGCGCGCAGCTGACCTTCGATCCCATTGCCGAGGTCGATGACCGCGCCGCGGGCATCCACGTCTTTGACCACGCCCCTGACGATCGTGCCCTTGGGATTCTCGGCGATGTAGCTCGAGAACGGATCCTTGGCGAGTTGCTTGATACCGAGGCTGATGCGCTCGCGCTCCGGATCGATCGACAGCACCATGGCCTCGACCTGCTGGCCCTTCTGGAAGCTGCGCACCGCTTCCTCCCCGGGCATGTCCCAGGAGATGTCCGACAGGTGCACCAGACCGTCGATGTTGCCCGCCAGCCCGATGAAGATGCCGAAGTCGGTGATCGATTTGATCTGGCCGCTGACGTGATCGCCGCGGTTGTAGTTCTCCGCGAACTCCTTCCACGGATTGGCCTGACACTGCTTGAGGCCGAGGGAGATGCGCCGGCGCTCCTCGTCGACGTCGAGCACCATGACCTCGACTTCCTGGCCGGTATGCACGACCTTGGCGGGATTGACGTTCTTGTTCGTCCAGTCCATCTCGGAGACGTGCACCAGACCCTCGACGCCGTCCTCGATCTCGACGAACGCGCCGTAGTCGGCGATGTTCGTGACCTTGCCAAACACCCGGGTGTGCGCCGGATAGCGCCGGGAGATGTTCTCCCACGGATCGGCCCCGAGCTGTTTCAGTCCCAGGCTCACCCGCGAGCGCTCGCGGTCGAACTTCAGGATCCGCACCTCGATCTCGTCGCCGACCTTGACCACTTCGGAGGGATGCTTGACGCGCTTCCAGGCCATGTCGGTGATGTGCAGCAGTCCATCGATACCGCCGAGGTCGACGAATGCGCCGTAGTCGGTGAGGTTCTTGACCGAGCCGCGCACCACCGCGCCTTCCTGCAGGTTCTCCAGCAGCGCGCTGCGCTCGGCCGAGAATTCCTGCTCCACCACCGCGCGGCGCGAGACCACCACGTTGTTGCGCTTCTGGTCGAGCTTGATGACTTTGAACTCGAGGGCCTTGCCCTCGAGATAGGCCGTGTCGCGCACCGGGCGCACATCGACCAACGAGCCGGGCAGAAACGCCCGCACGTTGTCGATCTCCACGGTGAAGCCGCCCTTGACGCGGCCGGTGATTACGCCGCTGACGATCTCCGACTTGTTGAACGCCTCCTCGAGGCGCGTCCACGTGCGGGCACGCTTGGCCTTCTCACGCGAGAGTCGGGTCTCGCCGGTGCCGTCCTCGACCGAATCGAGGGCCACCTCCACTTCGTCTCCGGCCTTGACCTCGATCTCGCCCTGCTCGTCCTTGAACTGCTCGATCGGAATGACCGCTTCGGACTTCAGACCGACGTTGACCACCACCACATCGGGGGTCACCTCGACGACGAGCCCCGTCAGAATCATTCCCGGACGGATGCGTTGATTGGCGAGACTCTGCTCGAAAAGCTGCGCAAAACTTTCTGTCATACCTTCACTCGCACGAAGCTTCGGTCCCCGTGCTCAGAATCTGGCGCCCCGTGTGCGTCCTTCGGGCCCAGGCAGATGCGAAACACGACCTGCGCGTCCCGTGCGCACGCCGACCATGAAAACCTACAGCGGGACCGCATTACGCCCATAGTGCGCGCCGCCGGCCCAATTCGATCACTTGCGCGAGCACCGCCTCGATGTCGAGTCTGGTCGAATCGATCACCACCGCGTCGGCCGCCGGGACGAGCGGCGCCGTGGCCCGGCTCGAGTCCCTCGCGTCACGCTCGGCGATCTCACGCGAAAGGGCCGAGAGGCTAGCACTGGAACCCTTTTGTTTCAACTGGTTATAGCGACGGCGGGCGCGCTCTTCGGGACTCGCCGTCAGAAAGATCTTCAGCGGGGCCTGGGGGAACACGACCGTGCCCATATCCCGTCCGTCCGCGACCAGGCCCGGAGACACGGCAAACGCCCGCTGGCGCTCCAGCAGCGCCTCACGCACCGCGGGCCAGGCGGCAACCCGAGAGGCGCTCTGGCCCACTTCCTCGCTCCGAATGGCGTCCGTGACCTCACGCCCCTCGAGCAGAATATGTTCCTCATCCGCCGCCGCATCGAACCGTACCGCCATCGTGCCCGCGATCCGGGCGTGACCTTGAACATCGTCACGCTCAAGTCCCCGCTCGAGCCCGGCGAGCGCGACGAGGCGGTACAGGGCTCCGCTGTCGAGCAAATGCCAGCCCAGGTGCCGCGCGACGGCGCGACTGATCGTGCCTTTGCCCGATCCGCTCGGGCCGTCGAGGGTCACGACGCGCACCGGAGAATTCACGCCGCTTCCAGCCCCAAGCCCGCCGCGCGCGCCAGCTCCGGGAAACCGGGGAACGAAGTCGCGACATTGGCGACATCGCGAATCTCGATCGGCGCTCGCGCCCCGAGCGCGGCGATGGCGAAGGCCATGGCGATACGATGATCGCCGCGGCTCTCGATGCGTCCGCCGTCCAGACGCTCCCCCCCGCGAATCCACAAACCGTCCTCCAGCAGCCGGTTCTCGACGCCGAGGCTGCTGAGCCCCGCGGCCATTGCCGCAAGACGGTCGCTTTCCTTGACCCGCAGCTCCTGCGCCCCGCGCACCAGCGTCTCACCCTCGGCAAGCGCCGCCGCGACGAAGAAAACCGGAAACTCGTCGATCGAAAGCGGGACGAGGGACTCGGGGACCTGGATGCCGCGCAGGTGACTTTTGTGCACCTCGATATCCGCCGTCGGCTCCCCATCAGGCGTCGCACTCGCGTGGCGGTGCAGGCGGATATCGGCCCCCATCGAGCGCAGCATCTCGAGCAGCCCGGTGCGCGTGGGATTGACCCCGACGTTGCGCAGCAGCAGCCCCTGTTCGGCCGCCAGGCATCCGGCCACGATGAAGAAGGCCGCGGACGAGAAATCCCCCGGCACGCGCACCGACGCGGCCCGCAGGCGCTGTCCCCCCTCTAGGGTCACGCTCGATCCCTCACGGTTCAGGCGAACTCCAAATCCCGCAAGCATCCGCTCCGTGTGATCACGCGAAGGCGCCGGCTCGATGACCCGGGTTCGGCCGCTGGCGCTCAGCGCGGCAAGCAGCACCGCAGATTTGACCTGCGCGCTCGCCACCGGCATCGGGAACTCGATGCCGGCCAACGACGCTCCCCCGCGGATGCACACCGGAGGGCGTCCTTCGAGCGTCTCGATCCGCGCCCCCATCCGCCGCAGGGGCGCGGCGACCCGCTCCATGGGACGGCGCATCAGCGAGGCATCCCCGATCAGCTGCGAATCGAAACGCTGCGGCGCGAGCAGCCCCATGAACAGCCGCATCGCCGTGCCGGCATTGCCCATATCGAGCGGCTCGCTCGCGCCGCACAGCCCGTCCATGCCGACCCCGTGCACGCGCACCGATGAATGCTCGGGCCGCTCGATGCCGACCCCGAGGGCCGAGAGCGCGCGCAGGGTGGAGAGGCAATCCTCTCCGGCCAGAAAGCCGCTGATCTCGGTATCGCCTTGCGCGAGCGCGCCCAACATCAGCGCCCGATGGGAAATCGATTTATCGCCGGGCAGGGTGAGCTCCCCGGCCACGCGGCCGCCCGGAGCGACTCGAAAGCACGTTTCACCCGTTGTCGAGGTCATGGACATCCTTACGTCTACAGCACTGCTCGAGGATAGGACCCGAGCAGGCGGAACAGCGAGGCACGCCGTTTCAACGACGCGAGGGCCTGGGCGACGTGCGGCTCCTCGGCGTGACCGTCGACGTCGATGAAAAAAACGTAATCCCATTTGCGCCGGTGCGAGGGGCGCGACTCGATGCGCGTCATGCTGACGCGATGACGCGCCAGCGGCTCGAGCAGCCGGTACAGGGCCCCGGAGGCGTCCGTGTGCCCGACCGACACCAGAAGCGTCGTGCGGTCCTGGCCGCTCGGCGCGAGCAGCGCTCTGCCGAGCACGAGGAAGCGCGTGGTGTTGTCGGCGCGATCCTCGATCTGCGCGGCGAGCACTTTCAGTCCGTACACCTCAGCGGCGGTCTCCCCGGCGATCGCCGCCGTGCCGCGCTCATCGCGCGCGCGGCGCGCCCCCTCGGCGTTGCTCGAGACGGGAATCAACTCGATCTGCGGCAGATGCTCCTGCAGCCAGATGCGGCATTGGGCCAGGGACTGCGGATGCGCACACACGCGCAAGATACGCCCGACGGCGTTCATGCTGCCCATCAAGTGATGATGGATGCGCAGCTCCACCTCGCCGCAGATTTTCAGCGACGACGCCAGGAAGCGATCGAGCGTGTGATTGACCGTGCCTTCGGTCGAGTTCTCGATGGGCACCACGCCGAAGTCCGCCGAGCCGGATTCCACTTCGCGGAACACCTCGTCGATGGAAGCGAGCGGCAGTGCGCGCACCGAGTGCCCGAAATGCGTCAGTACCGCCGTCTGGCTGAAAGTCGCCTCGGGGCCGAGATAGGCGACCTTCAACGGCTCCTGCTGCGCCAGACAGGCCGACATGATCTCGCGGAACAGGCGCACCACTTCCTCGTCCCGCAGCGGCCCGCGGTTGCGCGCGCGCACCGCCCGCAGCACCTGCGCCTCGCGCTCCGGCCGGTAAAAGGCGGTCGCTTCGGTGGCACGGCTCTTGGTTGCCCCGACCTGCCGGGCGAGCTGCGCCCGCTCATTGAGCAGCCGCTGGATACGCTCGTCGACGGCGTCGATCCGCTCGCGCACCGCGCCAAGCGCGGAATCGGAACGTGGCGCGGGGCGGGATCGGGAGGATTTGCGGGGCATCGCGCGGAACTCTCAAACCTGGTAGGCGCTGAGCACGCCGTGAATGGCCCGAACGGCCGCCAGCAGATCGTCGCCGAAGACCCCTTCCACATCGAGCAGCGTGTAGGCGTATTCGCCGCGTGATGCATTGAGGAGCCCCGCGACATTCAGCCCCGCTCCGGCAAGGCCGGTACAGATCTGCCCGACGACGTTGGGCACGTTGCGGTTGGCCACCGCGAGGCGCGTACTTCCGGGCAGACGCGCCAGGTGAGCCTGCGGGAAATTGACGCTGTTGCTGATGTTACCGTTCTCCAGAAAATCACGCAGCTGGTCGGCGGCCATGATGGCACAGTTATCGGCCGCCTCGCCGGTGAGCGCCCCGAGGTGCGGCAGCGCGATGATCCGGGGATGAGCCTTGAGCAGGTTACTGGGAAAGTCACACACGTACGCATGCAGCCGGCCCGCATCGAGCGACGCCACCACCGCGGCGTCATCGACGATGCCGGCGCGCGAGAAGTTCAGCAGCACCCCGCCCCGCTGCACCAAACGCACCCGATGCTCACCGACGAGTCCCCGGTTCTGCTCGTTGAGCGGCACGTGCACGGTGATGATATCCGAGCGCGCGAACAGATCATCGAGCGACAGAGCCTGCCCGATGCCCGAGGACAGCTGCCAGGCCCGTTGCACCGTGATCTGCGGGTCATAGCCGAGCACTCGCATGCCGAGCGCCTCGGCGGCATTGGCCACCTCGACCCCGACCGCGCCGAGGCCGACCACCCCGAGGGTGCGGCCGGCGAGCTCGAACCCGGCGAATTCGCCACGACCCGCGCGCACCCGCGCCTCGATGGCCCGATCATCGCCCTCGAGCGAGGCGGCGAAGCGCCAGGCCTGGCAGATGTTGCGCGCCGCCAGGAACAGGCTCGCCAGAACCAGCTCCTTGACCGCATTGGCATTGGCGCCCGGAGCGTTGAACACCGCGATGCCGCGGCGGCTGTAATGCGCGACCGGAACGTTCTCCACCGCCGCGCCGGCGCAAGCCACCGCGCGCACCGTGTCGGGAAGTGTCAACTCGTGCATGTCCGCGCCGCGCACCAGCACCGCGTGCGGCCGCTCGAGTCGCGCGGCGATCTCGTAACGCTCGCGCGGCAGACGTTCGAGGCCGCGCGGGCTGATATCGTTGAGTGTCAGGATGCGGTAGCGCATGCGGGCGCCTCAGCCGCGGCGGCGCTCGAACTCGCGCATGAACTCGATCAGCGCATCGACGGCCGCAAGCGGCACGGCGTTATACAGGCTGGCGCGCAGCCCGCCGACCGAGCGGTGGCCCTCCAGATGCGTCAGACCGGCCTGGGCGGCCTCGGCGAGGAACGGCGCCTCGAGCTGCGGCCGAGCGAGCGTGAACGGCACATTCATCCACGAGCGGCACTCGTGCGCGACCGGGTTGCGGTACAGCCCGGAGGCGTCGATCGCGGCGTAGAGCCGCTGCGCCTTGGTGCGGTTGTGCTCGGCCATGGCGGCAAGCCCGCCGCGCGCCTCGATCCACTGGAACACCAGGTCCGCGATGTACCACGCGAAGGTCGGCGGGGTATTGAGCATCGAGCCGCTCTCGGCCATGCGCGCGTAGCTGAGAATCGCGGGGATCTGCGCCCGGGCGCGCCCGAGCAGCGCCTCGTGCACGATCACCAGGCACAGTCCCGCCGGACCGATGTTCTTCTGCGCTCCGGCGTAGATCAACCCGAAGCGCCCGACCTCGATGGGACGCGACAGCAGCGTCGAGGACATGTCGGCCACCAGCGGCACGGCGCCGGTCTCGGGCACGTAGGGGAACTCCACCCCGCCGATGGTCTCGTTGGGCGTGTAGTGCACATAGGCGGCACGCGGGTCGAGCCGCAGCGCCGAGCGCTCCGGCACGCTCGTGTAGTGCGAGGCGGCCTCGTCGGCGACGACGCTCACGCGCACCCCGAGCCGACCCGCCTCCTGGATGGCCTTGTCGGACCACACGCCCGTGTTGAGATAGTCCGCCCCGGACCCCTGGGCGGCGAGATTCAGCGGCACGGCCGCGAACTGTCCGGTGGCTCCGCCTTGCAGGAACAAGACCCGGTAGTCCGGGGGAAGCGCCAGCAGCGCGCGCAGCCGCCGCTCGGCCCGCTCGGCCAGCGCGGTGAACGCCTTGCCGCGGTGGCTGACCTCCATCACCGACATGCCCGTGCCGGCCCAATCGGTCATTTCCGCGCGGGCCTGCTCGAGAACCTCCAGCGGCAGTGCCGCAGGCCCGGCGGAGAAATTGAACACGCGCACGAGAGTCCTTCCGGCCCAAAGTTCAGGAATCAGGGGAATTGGGATACTAGCAAGCACCCGGGCGGGGTTCAGGACTTTCGCGTCCGAACGCCCCGGAGCGGCTTATTCACCCATCGCGCGGGTTCCGGGCGGCACCCGATGCCGGCGAATCACGCGAGCGGGGGCGACTCGCTCTCCTCGGCGCCATCGAGGGCTTCGATCCGCTCGATACCGACCAGGCGCTCCCCGTCGTCCAGACGGATCAGCCGCACCCCCTGGGTATTGCGCCCGAGCACGGAGATCTCATCGACCCCGGTGCGCACCAGCGTGCCGTTGGAGCTGATCAGCATGATTTCCTGCCCGGGCAGCACCTGCAACGCCGCGACGGCGGCGCCGTTGCGCTCGCTGGTCTGCAGCGCGATCACGCCCTGTCCGCCGCGCCCCTGCAGCGGGAATTCCGCGATCGGCGTGCGCTTGCCGTAGCCGGCGGCCGAGGCGGTCAGCACCTCGCCATCGGCCACCACGATCAGCGCGATCAGCTCCTGATCGGGTCCAAGCCGGATGCCGCGCACGCCAGCCGAGTCGCGCCCCATCGCGCGCACCTCGTGCTCGGGGAAGCGGATCGCCTTGCCCCCGCTGGTGACCAGCACGATCTCGCGCTGCCCGTCGGTGAGCGCGACTCCCACCAGCTTGTCGTTCTCGCGCAGGTCTACGGCGATGATGCCGCTGGCGCGCGGACGCGAGAACGATGTCAGCGGAGTCTTCTTGACCGTGCCCTGACTGGTCGCCATGAACACGTAGTGTTGTTCGTCGTAATCCTTGACCGGCAGCAACGCGTTGATCTTCTCGCCCGGCTCGAGCGGCAGCAGGTTCACCATCGGCTTGCCGGCCGAAGCGCGCCCGGCCTGCGGCAGCGCATACACCTTCAGCCAGTAGACCTTGCCCCGATTGGAGAAGCACAGCACGGTGTCATGCGTATGGGCCACGAACAATTTTTCCACGAAATCCTCGTCCTTCACGGCGGTTGCCGCCTTGCCGCGGCCGCCACGCCGCTGGGTCTGATACTCCGAGAGCGGTTGACACTTGGCGTAACCGTTGTGCGAGAGCGTCACGACCACATCCTGAGGCTCGATCAGATCCTCGGTCGTGAGATCCAGATGATCGCGGCTGATCTCGGTGCGCCGCGCATCCCCGTAGGTATCGCGGATCTCGGTCAGCTCGCCGCGAATCACCTCGGTCATCCGCTGCGGGACGGCCAGGATCTCGCTCAGATCGCCGATGCGCGCGAGCAGCTCGCCGTACTCGGCGATGATCTTGTCCTGCTCGAGCCCGGTCAGGCGGTGCAGGCGCATGTCCAGAATGGCCTGTGCTTGCGCGTCCGTCAGTCGATAGCCCGCGGCGTCGAGTCCGCCGGTAGTCTCGGGCGGCCGGGTGGAGATCCCGCCCGCGCGCTCGAGCAGTCCCATCACCGCGCCGGGGCGCCAGGGGCGCGCGGTGAGCTCGGCGCGCGCCTCGGCGATCGACGCGCAGGTCTTGATCAGCGCGATGACCTCATCGATGTTCGCCAGCGCGACCGTCAGACCCTCGAGAATGTGGGCCCGCTCGCGCGCCTTGGCCAGATCGAACACGGTGCGCCGGGTGACCACCTCGCGCCGGTGGCGCAGGAACGCCTCGAGCATCTCCTTCAGCGACATCAGCTTCGGCTGCCCGTCCTCGAGCGCCACCATGTTGATGCCGAACACGCTCTCCATCGGAGTCTGCGCGTACAGATTGTTGAGCACGACCTCGGCGATCTCGCCGCGCTTCAGCTCGATCACGATGCGCATGCCGTCCTTGTCCGACTCATCGCGCAATCCGTCGCCGGCGATCCCGTCGATGTGCTTCTCGCGCACCAGCTGCGCGATACGCTCGATCAGGCGCGCCTTGTTGACCTGATAGGGCAGCTCGGTGATGACGATCGCGTGCCGATCGCCGCGTCCGACCTCCTCGATCGCCACGCGCGCGCGCACCGAGAGCCGCCCGCGTCCGGTGCGGTAGGCGGTGGCGATTTCTTGCGCGCCGTTGATGATGCCGCCGGTCGGGAAGTCCGGCCCGGGCACGTGCTGCATCAGCGCCGCGAGCGGCAGCGCCGGGTCATCGAGCAACGCCAGGCAGGCGTTGACGATTTCCGTGAGATTGTGCGGCGGAATATTGGTCGCCATGCCCACCGCGATGCCGGTCTGGCCGTTGACCAGCAGGTGCGGGACGCGCGTCGGCAGCACCGAGGGCTCGATCTCCGACTCGTCGTAGTTGGGCGTGAAATCGACCGTTTCCTTGTCGATGTCGGCGAGCAGCTCGTGCGCCAGGCGCGACATGCGCACTTCGGTGTAGCGCATCGCCGCCGGCGTGTCGCCGTCGACCGATCCGAAGTTGCCCTGTCCATCGACCAGCACGTAGCGCATGGAGAACGTCTGCGCCATGCGTACGATGGTGTCGTAGACGGCGCTGTCCCCGTGCGGATGGTACTTGCCGATCACGTCGCCGACGACACGGGCGGATTTCTTGTAGGGCTTGTTCCAATCGTTGCCGAGTTCGCGCATCGCATACAGCACACGCCGGTGCACCGGCTTCAAGCCGTCACGCACATCAGGCAGCGCCCGTCCGACGATCACGCTCATGGCGTAATCGAGATAGGACTGGCGCATCTCCTCCTCGAGGCTAACGGGCAGAACTTCGCGCGCGATCTCGGACATCGGGTCTCAAGGCTGTGCCAAAAGTCCGCATGTTAGCACGGCGCCGAGGCGCGCCGCTGCGTGCCTGCTCGGAATGGACCCGAGGAACCCGATGGACCGACAATAAGGACTGTCGCCGCCCGGAGCCGCAGGTCCGGCGGCCCACGCGACCATCGAACAAGCAGGTGATTATGGCTTCCGCAACGCACCACAACGCGGCGCACGACCCCGCCACGAACGTCGAGGACGGCGAGATCGGCAAGTTTGACGCGATCGCAGGACGGTTCTGGGACGAGCACGGCCCGTTCCGGCCACTGCATCAGTTAAACCCGCAGCGCGTCCGCTTCATCACCGAGCACTCCACGTGCGCGGGGGCGCGGCTGCTCGATGTGGGCTGCGGCGGCGGACTGGTCTGCGAGGCGCTCGCGCGGGCGGGCGCGGCGGTGACCGGTATCGACCTCGCCGAGGGCATGATCGAGGTCGCGCGCATGCACGCCGCGGCGCACGGCCTCGACATCGATTATCGGGTCACCTCGGCCGAGGCGCTCCTGGCAAGCTCACCTGGCGCGTACGACGTCGTCACCTGCCTGGAGATGCTCGAGCACGTGCCCGAGCCGCGCGCCATGCTCGCCACGATCGCCGGTCTGGTCCGGCCCGGTGGCTCGGTGTTCATCTCGACGCTCAACCGCAACCTCAAGTCGTTCCTGGTGGCGATCGTCGGCGCCGAATATCTGCTTTCCCTGGTGCCGCGCGGCACGCACGAATACGAGCGGTTTATCCGGCCCAGCGAGCTCGCCCGCTGGGCGCGCGCTGCGGGCCTCACGGCCCGCGCCCTCGCCGGCGTCGCGCTCGATCCCTTCGGGGGCGCGCGCCTGACGCGCGATCCGGCGGTGAGCTATCTCACCCAGTTCGTGCGCGAGGCATAGCGAAGTGGCCCTTGCCGCGGTGATCGGCGCGATCGCGCTGCTGCTCGGGGGCCTGCTCGGCTTTCTCGGCGCCAGCTTGCGCGCCCAGCGGCGCGGGGCCGCGCTGCGCGTGGAGCTCGAAGCGGCCCGCGTGCAGCTGGATGCCGAGCGCCGCGCCGCGAGCGAGCGAAGCGCGGCGCTCGAGCAGGGCGAATCACGCCTGCGCGCGACGTTCGAGTCGCTGGCCGCCCAGGCCCTGAAGAACAACAGCGAGCTGTTCCTGAGCGTCGCCCGCGAGGCCCTCGGACGCGAGCAGGCGCTCGCTCAGAGCGGCTTGAAGGAGCGCGAGACGGCAATCGCCCAGCTGGTGCAGCCGCTGCGCTCGGCGCTGGAGAAGACCGAGCAGCAGATGCAGGCGATCGA
Organism: Steroidobacteraceae bacterium; assembly: GCA_027456605.1. Classification (GTDB taxonomy): domain Bacteria; phylum Pseudomonadota; class Gammaproteobacteria; order Steroidobacterales; family Steroidobacteraceae; genus 13-2-20CM-66-19. Next base: position 15,577 of record DAIDUQ010000107.1, read on the forward strand.
GCGGGAGCGTCGCGAGTCTCATACGGCCCTGCGCACCCAGATCGAGTCGCTCTCGAGCGGCCAGAGCCAGCTCACGCGCGAGACGCGCAATCTGGTCACCGCCCTGCGCCGCCCCGAGGTGCGCGGCCGCTGGGGTGAGCTCACGCTGCGGCGCCTGGTCGAGCTCGCCGGTCTCAGCGAGCATTGTGACTTCACCGAGCAGGCGCACCTGCAGGGACCCGAGGGGACGCTGCGGCCCGACCTGGTCGTGCACATGCCCGAATCGCGCGACCTGGTCGTCGACGTCAAGACCCCCCTGGATGCCTACCTCGAGGCGCTCGAGGCGCCCGACGAGGAAGCGCGCCAGAGCGCATTGCGCCGCCATGCGCAACAGCTCGAGGCGCAGGTCCGCCAGCTCTCCTCGAAGGCCTACTGGGCCCAGTTCGCGCACAGTCCGCAGTTCGCCGTGCTGTTCCTGCCCGGAGACCAGTTCCTTTCCGCCGCGCTGGCCGAGCGCCCGGAGCTGATCGAGACGGCGCTGAAGCAGAACATCATCATCGCCACGCCCTCGACGCTGATCGCTCTGCTGAAGACCGTCGCCTACGGATGGCGCGAGAGTGCGATGGCGGACAATGCCGCACTCATCCGCGAGCTCGGCCAGGAGCTGTACCGGCGACTCGGCAATTTTACCGGGCACATGCAGCGCATGGGACAGCGCCTCGATGGGGCGCTCGAGGCCTATAACTCGGCCGTCGGGTCGCTCGAGCGCCAGCTCATGCCGCAGGCGCGGCGCTTTCATGAGCTCGGCGTACCGGCGGAGTCTCCTCTGCCGACGCTGGAGCCGATCGAGCAGCCGGTGCGCACCCTGAGCGCGCGCTCGGGCGAAGAGTCCTCAGAGGGGAGCTGAGCGGGCCTGCGCCTCAGGCTCGTCGGTCGCGAGCAACGCTGCGATCTGGTCGGCTTCGACCGCGCGGAAGTGTCCGCGCGGCAGGGTGCGCCCGAGGGCAAGGGGGCCTAACTGGATGCGCAGAATCCGGCTGACCCGCGCGCCCTGGCGCTCGAACAGCTGGCGGATGGCTTTGCCGCTCGCCCCGCGCGCGCGCACTGTGTACCACCGATTGGTGCCCTCGCCGCCGGCGCCCTGGCATTCGAGGACCATCAGGCGCTCGCCGCTGTCGAGCGTCCCGCCGAGCACGCCGGCGTGCTGCGCCTCGGCGAGCTCGCCGATGACCCGGACGCTGAAAACGCTGATCCACTGGCGAACCCGCCGCTGCAGTTGAGCCGCACAGGCTCCGTCGCCGCAGATCAACTCCAGTCCCCCGTCGATGCGGGGCATGGGACTGATCACAATGAACCGTCGTCCGGCCCGCCGTGGCAGGCGCTCGAGCGCCGTCGCTGCCTCCGGAGCGCTCGGCAGCGGCTGGTCGAGCGGCTCACCGCTGGAGCGGTGGTAGACGTACGCGGCCGCCGCGGCCGCAGCAGGCCGCCGGTGAACCAGCCGGCCATCGAGGCGGATCTGGTCGGCCGGCCCCACGCGCACGCCGAGGGTGGCCGGCTCGCCGTTGACGGTCAGCCGGCCGAGACGAATCCACGCCTCGGCTTCGCGCCGCGAGGCGAGTCCGGCGCCGGCGAGCACCTTCTGCAGCCGCTCGCGGACAACATCCCGCTCCCTGTTCGAGGCCGCAGACCGCCGTTGATGAGGACGGGTCATGACCGACTCAGGCGCACTCGTCGCCCGCAGCGGCGCGCAGCTGCCGCCGCTCGCCCGGCAGCGCCTCTGCGTCGGCCTGCGGCTCGGCCGCGCTTTCCGGCCCTGCGTCGCCCTCGTCGGCCGGGGCCGGCGCGCGCGCCTCGGCCTCTTCGTCCGGCTCCACCTCGGACTCCAACTCCGGCTCCGATTCCGGCGCCGAGTCGGACTTCGGTTCCGAGTCGGGCTCCGCTGGCGTCTCGACGGCCTCTCCCGTACGTTCCGGCGCGCCGGCTATATCCGCGGCGGGCACGCCGGCCGCTTCGGCGGGCAGATCGAGCTCGAGATTCGGCTCGCTGAGCGCCTTCAACTCCGCAAGCGGCGGCAGCTCTTCGAGCCTGCGCAGACCGAAATAATCGAGAAACTCGCGGGTCGTGCCCAGCAGCTCCGGCCGCCCCGGCACGTCCCGGTGGCCAAGCACGCGCACCCAGTTGCGCTCGAGCAGGGTTTTGATGATGTTCGGATTGACCGCCACGCCCCGCACGTCCTCGATCTCCCCGCGGGTGATCGGCTGGCGGTAGGCGATGAGCGCCAGGGTCTCCAGAAGCGCGCGCGAGTAGCGGGCCGGACGCTCCGGCCAGAGCCGCGAGATCTCCTGCGCGAACTCGCGGCGTACCTGGATGCGCCAACCCGAGGCGATCTCCTTGAGCTCGATGCCGCGCTCGGCGTACTCGCCGGCAAGCTGCTCGAGCACCCCGCGCAATGCCGCATCATCCGGGCATGACGGCTCATCGAACAGTTGCTTCAGCTCCCCCAGCCCGAGCGGCCGCCCGGCCGCGAGCAGCGCCGCTTCGATCACATTGCGCACATACGATTCGATCATCACTCCTCGCTCTCTTGCTCACTCGCCGCCGGCTCTGACGGCTCCTGCGCCGCGTCCCCCGGTTGCTCGCCGACCACGTGCAACACGCGCGCCGGACGCCCCGAGCGCACGTGCAAGGGCGCATAGGGTTCGGATTGCACGATGTCGATCAAGCCCTCTCGCACCAGCTCGAGGACGGCCATGAACGTCACCGTCACCCCCATCCGGCCTTCCTCGGCCTTGAACAAGCGCACGAATTCCACGAAGCCTTGCGTCTCGAGCGCCCCGAGGATGTGGGTCATGCGCTCGCGCACCGACAACCGCTCGCGCTGGATGTGGTGGTGGGCGAACATCTCGGACCGCGCGACCACGTCCTGGAACGCGAGCAGCATCTCCTTGAGCGCCACCTGCGGCAACACGCGCACCACCCGGCGCTCATGCAGTTCCGCGCCGGCGGTGAAGTGATCGCGCTCGAGCCGCTCCAGCGTGTCGATGCTCTCGGCGGCGCGCTTGAAGCGCTCGTACTCCTGCAGACGGCGCACCAGCTCGGCGCGCGGATCCTCCTCCGAGCTATCCTCGGCGCTCTTGGGCCGCGGCAGCAGCATGCGCGATTTGATCTCGGCGAGCGTTGCGGCCATCACCAAGTATTCCCCGGCCAGCTCGAGCTGCAGATCCTGCATCAGCTCGATGTAACGCATGTACTGGCGAGTGATATCCGCGAGCGGAATGTCGAGGACGTCGAGGTTCTGGCGCCGGATCAGGTACAGCAGCAGGTCGAGGGGTCCCTCGAAGGCCTCCAGAAACACCTCGAGCGCCTGCGGCGGGATATACAAGTCGCGCGGCAGCACGGTCATGGGCTCGCCGTTGACGACGGCGAAGGGCATCTCGACCTGCTGCGGCGCTTCGGACCGCACAGTCTCCGACGGTGACTCGTCTGCGACGACCGCCAGTTGGGATTTCGTGTCGCTCATCGCGCCTCAGTCGGTGCGTAAATGCATCGCCCGGCGCACCTCCTCGAGGGTCTCCCGGGCCGTATCGCGGGCCTTCTCCGAGCCTTCCGCGACCACGTCGCGCAGCAGCTCGGGATTCTCGGTGTACTCCTGGGCGCGGCCGCGCATCGCGGTCACCTCCTCGACGATCTTGTCGATCACGGGCTGTTTGCACTCCAGACAGCCGATACCGGCCGAGCGGCAGCCCTCGGCGGCCCACCGGCGGACCTCCTCGCCGGAGTAGATCTTGTGCAAGTCCCACACCGGACAGCGTGCGGGCTCCCCCGGATCGGTCCGGCGCGCGCGGGCCGGATCGGTCTTCATCGCGCGCAGCTTGCGCGTGACCGATTGCGGGTCCTCGCGCAGCTCGATGGTGTTGCCATAGGACTTCGACATCTTGCGCCCATCGAGACCGGGCACTTTCGGGGTGTCGGTGAGCAGGGCCTGCGGCTCGGGCAAAATCGTGACGCCCGTGCCTTCCAGATACCCCAGCAACCGGTCCCGATCGGCCACCGTCAGGCGGCTGACGCCTTGGACCAGCGCCCGCGCGCGCTCGAGCGCCTCGTGATCGCCGCCTTCCTGATACTTGCGCCGCAGCTGCCGATACAGCATGGTGTTTCGCCCGCCGAGCGCCTTGACCGCCCGCTCGACCTTCTCTTCGAAGTCCAGCTCGCGTCCATAGAGGTGGTTGAAACGCCGCGCCGTCTCGCGCGTCAGCTCCACGTGCGCCACTTGGTCTTCGCCCACCGGCACGTGCTGGGCGCGGTAGACCAGAATGTCCGCGCTCTGCAGCAGCGGATAGCCCAGAAAGCCATAGGTGGTGAGGTCCTGATCCTTCAGCTGCTCCTGCTGGTCTTTGTAGCTCGGCACCCGCTCGAGCCAGCTGAGCGGGGTGATCATCGAGAGCAGCAGGTGCAGCTCGGCATGCTCGGGCACGCGCGACTGGACGAACAGCGTCGCCACCCCGGGATTCAGGCCCGCGGCCAGCCAGTCGATGAGCACCTCGTGCACGTATTGCGGCAGCGCGGCCGTGTCCTCGTAGCCGGTGGTGAGCATGTGCCAATCGGCGATGAAGAAATAGCACTCGTACTCGTACTGGAGGCGCACCCAGTTGCGAAGCGCCCCGTGGTAGTTGCCCAGGTGCAGCCGGCCGGTGGGCCGCATGCCGGACAGTACGCGCCCGCCGGGGTTGGGAGTGCTCATCGGACCCCTTCTCTCGTTCGTAAACGTCCAGTATACCGTGTCCGCGCCGGCCTCCGACGATTCACGCCGAAGGGTGGCTCGCCAGGCCGGCGGCCCCGATCGCAGCCAACGGCCCCTTCCCCACTCTGATGATCGTCGCCGGAACAACGGACAGATCGACCACGGTCGTCGGGTCCACCCCGCAATCCCCCCCGTCGAGCACCGCGTCGATGTCATGCTCGAGTCGCTCGAGGATCTGACGTCCCGAGGTAAGCGGTGCCGGATCGTCGGGCAGCCACAGCGTGCTGCTCATCAGAGGTTCGCCGAGCTCCCTCATCAGCAGCCGCGGCACGGGGTGATCCGGTACGCGCACCCCGATCGTGCGGCGGCGCGGATGCTGCAGGCGCCTCGGGGTCTCACGCGTGGCCTTCAGCAGAAAGGTGTAGGGGCCGGGCAGGCAGCCGCGCAGCATGCGGAACTGCCAGGTGTCGAGCCGGGCGAAGCGCCCCACCTGGGCGAGATCGGCGCAGACGAGCGTGAAGTGGTGGTGGCGGTCGGCGCGCCGAATACGCCGTACCCGCTCGAGCGCCGGGGCATCCCCGATGTGCCACCCCAAGGCATAGCACGAGTCGGTCGGATAGGCGATGACGCCGCCGCCGCGCACGATCTCTGCGGCCCTGCGGATCAGACGCGCTTGCGGCGTCACTGGATGCAGCTCCAGGTACTCGATCACCCGCTCCCGGCTCCTTCGAGCCTGTGCTCGGACGTTCCCTCGGTTATGATACGCACTCCGCAGCTGAACCGGCGAATGCACCGGCCGATGGACGTGACTTCTCCAGCGATTGTGAATGAGATCCGAGCGGCGCTCGTGCGCTCATTCGCCCCCGTCTCGCTCGATATCCTGGATGACAGTGCGCGGCACGCCGGGCATGCGGGCGCGCGGGCGGGCGGCCACTTTCGCGTCGCGCTGGTCTCCACGGCATTCGCCGGGCGATCGGCGCTCGAGCGTCACCGCATGGTCTACCGAGCCCTCGAGCCGCTGATGGGGCATGGCATCCATGCCCTGAACATCAGCGCGCGCGCCCCCGAGGCCGCAAGCCGCCCGGCGATCTGATCCGACCGGCACGGCCGGGCGGTTTCCCCCTTGCAACCCACCACGCAACGAGAACCTCATGAAGCATCTCAGGATCCTCTGTCTCGGCCTCGCCGTACTCGCCTTGACCGCCTGCCATCAGGCTCCGACGAGCAGCGCCTCCACGGCGGCGGTGGCTTCGGTCAACGGCGTACCGATCACACAGCAGTTCTATGACAGCTACATCAAGATGATGGCCGGCGGTCGCACCGCCGCCGACCTCACCCCGAGCCAGCGCACGGCTGTGCTCAACATCCTGATCCGTGCCGAAGCCGTGGCGCAGCACGCCGAAAAGATCGGGCTCACCAAGGAGCCGCACACGCAAGCGATGCTGGAGCTGGCGCGCCTGAACATCCTCGAGCAAGCGCTCTCGGACCACTTCCTGGCGAAGCGCACGCCGACGGAAGCGCAGCTTCAGGCGGACTACAACCAGCAGCTCGCCCACTTCCCGAAGCTGGAGTACCACGCGCGGCACATCTTGGTGAAAACCAAGGCTCAAGCCGTGAAGATCATCCAGGACCTGGATCGCGACCACGGCCGCAACTTCGCCGCGCTGGCCCGCGCCTACTCCATCGACCCGTCGAAGGCGAACGGCGGCAACCTGGGCTGGTTCCCCCTGAGCGGCATGGTTCCGCACTTCTCGGCGGCAGTCGCCAAGCTCAAGGTGGGCCAGATCACCCAGACCCCGGTCCACACACGATACGGCTGGCACGTCATCCAGTTGCTCGGCACCCGGCCGATGAAGGCGCCGAGCTTTGCTGAGGTCAAGACGAAGTTGAAGCAGGACGTAGAGAACAAGCAGTTCCTGGCGTACGCCGACTCGCTGACCAAGACGGCAAAGGTCGAGACCTATCTCGACCCGAAGACCAACAAGCTGACCTCGGGTGTCGCGGGCGCACCGGCCATGCCGGCGCCGAGCGCCCCCGCGGGCGGTACGCCCCCCGCCACGGGCGGCTGAGCCGGGCGAAATCCCCGCCGGACCGCTGAGGCGCTTTCGAAAATCGGTCCTATCTTGCTTGGGACAACCGGTCCACCGTAACGGCGGTGCCTGAAAGGGACGCCTGCAGGGGAGTGTTTTGCGAGCGAGCCGCTGCGGGCCCCGGTTTGGTATCGAGAGCAGCGAT
>DAIDUQ010000108.1:0-20347 GCA_027456605.1 Steroidobacteraceae bacterium
CGAGCGTGCGGCCGAGATCATTGCCGGCAGCCTCCGGTGCGCGGCGGCACGCCGCGCTCGCCGACCGGCCGCTGTTTGATTGGGGGCCTCGCGCCGAGCGTGTCACGGAGGCGGGGCTTCCCGACGACATCACGGGATTCCAGATCGGGTTTTCGCGGTGAGCCGCTCGGGGACGGCGGCGCCGGGCAGATTTCGCTCACCGGCACGCGGTATGCCGGGGTGCGCCTCGCGGGAATTTCCGCGGGGCACGCACCCGGGGGATGTGCCGTAAGTGATTGATTATTGGCGCTCCCTACGGGATTCGAACCCGTGTTACAGCCTTGAGAGGGCTATGTCCTGGGCCTCTAGACGAAGGGAGCGTGGCCGGCCTGGCTGCAGGAGCGCGGTATTATAGGTATCCTGGTTCATTGCTCAAGAAGAAAGCGCCGAATTGAATTCTCCCGATGCGCACTCCGATGCGCCCCAAGTAGTGCCCCGGATCATTCCGCGGGCGCAGCACACCATATCCCGCTCTCACATCTCGTCAAACGCGCTGCGCGTGCTCTATCGCCTGCGCGATGCCGGGTTTCAGGGGTTCCTCGTCGGCGGCTGCGTCCGCGACCTGCTCCTGGGCCTGGAGCCGAAAGACTTCGACGTCGCCACCGACGCGCTGCCCGAGCAGGTCAAGCGCCTGTTCCGCAATTGCCGGCTGGTCGGGCGGCGCTTCCGCCTGGCGCACGTGTTCTTCGGTCAGGAGATCATCGAGGTGGCCACGTTCCGGGGCACAAGCGCCCCGATCCAGGACGAGGAGACGCCCGAGAGCGAGCTCGCCGACGCGGAGCCGGTGCAAGCCGAGGACGAGCTGCTCGATCAGGGCGGCCCGGTCACCGAGGCGGGAGCGGCAGTGCTCGAAGCCGAGCATGCCGGCCGCGACGCGCCGGTTCCGGATACCGAGCGGATGTTCGACGATACGGGCCGCATCCTGCGCGACAACGTCTACGGCACCATCGAAGCGGACGTCTGGCGGCGCGATTTCACCGCCAACGCGCTGTATTACAACATTGCCGACTTTTCCATCTGGGATTACGTCGGCGGCGCCGAGGACATCGCGGCGCGGCAACTGCGCATGATCGGCGATCCCGAGACACGCTACCGCGAGGATCCGGTGCGCATGCTGCGGGCGGCGCGTTTCGAGGCGAAGCTCGGCTTCACGATCGAGCCGGCCAGCGCCGAGCCGATCGGACGGCTGCGCGAGCTGCTCGGGGGCGTGCCGCCGGCACGGCTGTTCGATGAGACGCTGAAATTGTTTCTCACCGGCCACGGCGAGCGCAGCCTGCCTGTCTTGCGCCGCCGCGGATTGCTCGAGGCGCTGTTGCCGAACGTCGAGTCGTACCTGGCGGCGCATCCGCGCAGCCTGGTCGAGAAGCTGGTGATCAAAGGCCTGGCCAATACCGATGCGCGCGTGATCGCCAGCCGGTCCGTCACCCCGACGTTCCTGCTCGCGCTGCTGCTGTACGGACCCATCGCCGCGATCATCGAGTCCCTGCCGCCCTCGCGCTGGCACGAGTTCGCCGCGATCCTGGAGGCCTGTGATCAGGCGGTGCGCGAGGCGCAGCGCCACATCGCAATACCGAAACGCTTCACGCTCGGCCTGCGCGAGATGTTCGCGCTGCAGCCGCGGCTGGAGCATCCCCGCGGCCGCCGCGCGCTGCGGCTGATCGGTCATCCGCGATTCCGGGCCGCCTACGATCTGCTGCTGCTGCGCGCGCAGTTCGGTATGGCCTCGGCCGATATCGCGAAATGGTGGACCGATCTGCAGAGCGTCTCGGAAGAAGAGCAGGGCCGCATGGCCGATGCCCTCGCGGCCGGACCGGAGCGCCCCGGGGGTCAAACGGGCCGCCGGCGGCGGCGCCGAGGCGGGCGCCACCGTACGAGCAACGGCGCGTCCTGAGCGGGTTTCGGGCCGATGCGGCGCTGGCAGCCGGCCTATGTGGGCATCGGCAGCAATCTGGAGGAGCCGCGTCGCCAGGTGCTGCGCGCCTGCGAGCGCCTGGCCGGGCTGCCCGAGACGCTTGCGGTGTGCCGCTCGCCGCTGTACGGCTCGCGCCCGTTCGGCCCGGTGGCGCAGCCGGACTTCGTCAACGCCGTGGCCGGTCTGCTCACCCAGCTCGATGCCGATGGCCTGCTCGCGGCGCTGCAGGCGTTGGAGAGCGCCCTCGGACGCACGCCGGGTGGGCCGCGCTGGGGCCCGCGCCTGATCGACCTCGATCTGCTGGTCTTCGGCCGCGAGTGTCGCGAAGGACCGCGGCTGCGCTTGCCGCATCCCGGTATAGTGGAGCGCAACTTCGTTCTGTATCCTCTGGGCGATATCGCCCCGGATCTCGATGTGCCTGGGCTCGGCCGGGTATCCGAGCTCAGAGCCCGGCTTATGCCCGAGGGTCTATGGCCGCTCGAGCCGGAATCCCTCAGGCCCGACGTCCGCTGCACGTGAAGTCATGACCGACGCTGAGCATCAGTTCATCGTGGTGGAAGGCCCGATCGGGGTCGGCAAGAGCAGCCTGGCGCGGCTGCTGGCCGAGAGTCTCTCGGCACAGCCCGTGCTCGAGGACCCCGGCGCGAACCCCTTTCTCGAGCGTTTCTACAAGAGCCCACGTTCCGGGGCGCTGCCGGCGCAGCTGTACTTTCTCTTCCAACGCTGCCAGCAGCTCGGCGCGCTCAACCAGAAGGACCTGTTCACTCCGGTGCGTGTTGCCGATTACCTGTGGGAGAAAGACCGGCTGTTCGCGCGTCTGACGCTCGATGAGGCCGAATTCGCGCTGTACGAGCAGGTCAGTCGCGGCCTCGACGTGCAGCCGCCGAAGCCCGATCTCGTGATCTATCTACAGGCGCCGGTGGACGTGTTGCTCGAGCGCATCACGCGGCGGGCGGTCGGCTACGAGCACTACATCGACCGGGAGTATCTGGTGCGGCTGAACGAGGCGTATGCGCGCTTCTTCCACGAATACGAGGCCGCGCCGCTGCTGATCGTCAACGCCGCGGCCATCGACCCGGTCAACAACGCGGCCGATTACGAGGAGCTGCTCGCGGCGATCCGCCGCATGAAGCGCGGGCGGCTCTACTACAATCCGATGAGCGCCCGGGCAATCTAGCCAGTCGGATCGAGTAGACTACGGGCATGTATACGCAACTGCAGCTCAGAGACTCGGACCGTCCTCCCGTCACGCTCGGGACGCTCGCGCGCATGAAAGCTCAGGGCGAGAAGATCGCCTGTCTGACCTGCTACGATGCCAGCTTCGCCGTCCTGCTGGATGCGGCCGATGTCGATGTGGTGCTCGTCGGCGACTCGCTCGGCATGGTGATCCAGGGGCGCGAGACCACCGTTGCGGTGACGATGGATCACATGGTCTATCACTGCGCCGCGGTGGCGCGCGGCGTGCATCGCCCGTTCCTCATCGCCGATCTGCCCTTCATGAGCTATCCGACCAAGGAGCGGGCGCTGGAGAATGCCGTGCGGCTGATGCAGGAGGGCGGGGCGCAGATGGTCAAGCTCGAAAGCGGCGCCGGGCAGATCGAGATCGTGGAGTTCCTGGCCGGCCACGACATCGCCGTGTGCGCGCACTTGGGCTTGAAGCCCCAGTCGGTCCACAAGACCGGCGGGTTTCGCGTGCAGGGGCGGCAGGAGGAGGCGGCGCGGCGGATGATCGTCGACGCCAAGCGGCTCGAGGCCGCCGGGGCCGACGTGGTGCTGCTCGAGTGCATTCCCGCCGAGCTCGGCAAGCGCGTCGCCGCGGAGCTGGCCGTGCCGCTGATCGGCATCGGCGCCGGTCCCGATACCGATGGCCAGATCCTCGTGCTGTACGACATCCTCGACATCACCAGCGGCCGTAAGCCCCGCTTCGTGCGCAACTTCATGAGCGGCGCCGGCGACAACCTCGAGGCGGTCAAGCGCTACGTCGCGGCGGTGCGCGACCGCAGCTATCCGGCGTCCGAGCACTGCTTCTAAGGCCGATGCGCCGCGCCAAGACCATCGCCAAGGTGCGCGCGGCGGTGCGCGCATGGCGCCGGGCCGGCGAGCGGGTGGTGTTCGTGCCCACCATGGGCAACCTGCACGAGGGGCACATGAGCCTGATCGATGCGGCGCGGGAGCATGGCGAGCGCTTCGTCGCCAGCATCTTCGTCAACCCCATGCAATTCGGCCCGAACGAGGACTTCGCCCATTATCCGCGCACGCCGGAGCGCGACGCGCACATGCTGCGCGCCGCCGGCTGCGATTTGATGTTCATGCCCGACGTCGAGCAGATGTATCCCAACGGCATGGGGCATGCCACCCGCGTGGAAGTGCCGGAACTGTCGGATATCCTCTGCGGGGAGTTCCGGCCCGGACATTTCCAGGGCGTCACCACGGTGGTCGCCAAGCTGCTGCACATCTGCGAGCCCGATGCCGCGGTGTTCGGCGAAAAAGACTTCCAACAGCTGACACTGATCCGGCGCATGGTGAGCGACCTTTGCATGCCCGTGCGGATCATTGCGGCGCCGACGGTGCGCGCCGCCGACGGACTCGCCATGAGCTCGCGCAATCAGTACCTCACGGATGCCGAGCGGGCACGGGCGCCGGCGGTCTATCGGGCGCTGTGCGCGGCGGCGAACCGCCTTGCTGCGGGCGGGCGCGAGTACGGCAACATCGAGCGCCAGGGATTGCGCGCGCTGGAGTCCGAGGGGTTCCGGGTGGATTATTTCGCCATCAAGCGCGCCGAGGATCTCGGCCCGCCCACGCCCGAGAGCCGGCATCTCGTGGTGCTGACCGCGGCGCACCTCGGCAAGGCGCGCCTGATCGACAATGTGCAGGTGACGCTCTAGCCTTGCTCCGCCCGCCGATGGCGGGCCAGAGACCAGTCGATGTGCTCGCGCAGCAGTGCTGAGGCGCCCTCGCGGCGCCGCCACAGCGCCGCGGTGAGCCGCGGATCGGGCGGCGCATTGCCCAGCGCCACGGCGATGTTGCGCGACCAGCGCTCGTAGCCGATGCGGTAGATGGCCGAGCCGCGCATGCGCGCCTCGAACTGCGCTTCGCTCCAGGCAAACAGCTCGGTCAGGCGGGGCGCATCGAGGCCGTGGCGGACCCTGAAGTCGGGGTGCGCGGCGCGGCGCGCGAACTTGTTCCATGGGCAGACCAACTGACAGTCGTCGCAGCCGTAGATCCGGTTGCCCAGGGCCGGGCGCAGCTCCGGCGCAATGGGGCCATCGAGCTCGATGGTCAGGTACGAGATGCAGCGGCGCGCATCGAGCCGGTAGGGCGCAATGATCGCGCCCGTGGGACAGGCGGGCATGCAGGCCGTGCACGTGCCGCAGTGGGCGCTCGCGGGCGCATCCGGGGGCAGCGGCAGGTCGGTCAGGATCTCGCCGAGGAAAAACCACGAGCCCGCCTCGCGCGCGATCAGGTTGGTGTGTTTGCCGATCCAGCCCAGGCCGGCATTACGGGCGAGCGCCTTCTCGAGCACCGGTGCGCTGTCGACGCACACGCGGTAGCCGAACGGGCCGATGCGCTCGGCGAGTTCGCGCGCCAGCCGCGCAAGCGCCGCGCGCATCACCTTGTGATAGTCACGTCCGAGCGCGTACCGGGACACGTATCCGGCCGTGGGGTCCGCGAGGATCGCCTCGGCCGGCTGCGACTCGGTCGGCCAGTAGTCCATGCGCACGCTCACGACCCGTACCGCTCCGGGCAGCAGCTGCGCCGGCCGGCTACGCAGCGTGCCGTGCCGCGCCATGTAGCGCATGCGGCCGTGCAGGCCCTCGTCCAGCCAGCGCAGCAGGTGCCGCTCGTCCTCGAGCAGGTCTACGCCCGCGATGCCGAGGGCGGAGAAGCCGAGGGCGCGCGCGCGCTCGGAGAGCTCGCGCCTCAGCGCCTGCAGATCCGGTGTCGCTTGCATCATGCGCGGCCCATAGTCCCAGTATAATCAACTCCATGAGACTGCCGGCCGCGCTCTACAGCTGCGCCCAGGTGCGGGCGCTCGATCGCCAGGCGATCGAAACGCTCGGCATTCCCGGCTATACCCTGATGTGCCGCGCGGGCGAGGCGGCGCTGCGCTGTCTGCGGTCACGATGGCCGGCCGCCCGGCGCATCGCGGTCGTTTGCGGCGCGGGAAACAACGGGGGCGACGGTTACGTGGTGGCGCGACTTGCGCGCGAAGCCGGATACGACGTTCGCGTGCTCGCGGTGACCTCGCCGGAACGACTGCGCAGGGACACGCTCACGGCTTGTGAGGACTGGCGCGCCACTGGCGGATCGATACAGCCTGTCTCGGCGCCGGCGCTGGACGCTTGTGACGTTATCGTCGATGGACTGCTGGGGACGGGTCTGGCCGGCGAGGTGCGTGTCGACGCTGCGCAGGTCATCGCCGCGATCAATGCCAGTGGGCGCGCCGTTCTTGCGCTCGATGTGCCGTCGGGGCTCGATGCCGATACCGGCGTCCCGTTAGGCGCGGCTGTGCGGGCCGAGTGCACCCTCACCTTCGTCGCACTGAAATCCGGACTGTTTCTGGGGGAGGGCCCGTCGCATGGCGGCGTGTTGTATTTCGATGATCTGGCGCTGACGGACGCGGTGCCGCAGATGCCCGTGCCCCGGCTCGAGCGCCTGCTGGCGGGGGAAATCAAACGGGCGCTGCCGCCACGCGAGCGCGACGCGAACAAGGGAGATTTTGGGCACGTGCTGATCGTGGGCGGCGGCCGCGGCATGCCTGGCGCGGCACGTCTGGCGGGCGAGGCGTGCCTGCGCGTCGGCGCCGGCCGCGTGACGGTCGCGGTCGAGCCGCAGAATGTCGCGGCCGTCGGCGCGGGACGGCCGGAGCTGATGTGTCGCGCCCTGCGAGAGCCGGCAGACGTGCGCGATGCGGCGGCCCGCTGTGACGTGATCGCCGTGGGGCCGGGATTGGGGCAGGATGCGTGGGCGCGTGGAGTGTTGGATGCGGTGCTGGACTGCGGCAAGCCGTTGGTCGTCGACGCGGATGCGCTCAATCTGCTCGCCGCGCAGCCGGTGGCGGCAGGTTCGGACTGGGTTTTGACGCCGCATCCGGGAGAGGCCGGCCGCCTGCTGGGTTGCCCGACCGCGGTGGTGCAGCGCGATCGTCCGGGGGCGCTCGACGCGCTGCTCGCGCGCTACGGTGGCACAGTCGTGCTCAAGGGCGCCGGATCGCTCGTCGGCCGCGGCGGCGAAGTCCCGGCGCTGTGCGAGCACGGGAATCCCGGCATGGCCAGCCCCGGAATGGGCGATGTGCTGACGGGGGGCATCGCCGGCATCTGGGCCCAATGCCGCGACCCGTGGCGGGCCGCCCGCGCCGGGGTGTTGGTGCATGCTCTGGCCGGCGATGCGGCGGCCCGGCGGGAGGGTCAGCGTGGCCTGCTGGCGGGCGATGTGATTCAGGAGTTGCGGCGCTGCGTCAACATCTGAATGCCGCAGCCGATACGGTGGCGCTGGGCGCGAGGTTGGCGCGTACGCGGCCCGATGCGCATGCGCCGCTGGCGGTGGTGTATCTGCACGGCGAGCTCGGGGCCGGAAAGACCACGCTGGCGCAGGGATTTCTGCGCGCCTGCGGTGTTGCGGGACCCGTGCGCAGTCCAACCTACACGTTGGTCCAGGTGTATACACTGCCGGCGCTGACCGTGATGCATCTGGATCTCTACCGCCTGCGCGGCGCCGAGGAGCTCGAGCATCTGGGGCTCACCGAGTGGGCGCTGCCCGGCACCGTGTGGGTGATCGAGTGGCCGGAACGGGGCGCCGGGGCGCTCCCGCCGGCGGATCTACGGGTCACGCTGCGCCTGCTGACCGACGCCCACGAGGCGCAACTCCGTGCCGAAACGGCCGCCGGCGGCGCCTGGCTGAACCGCCTGACCGGTCTTCAGCGGGCAGAATCGAGTTGAAATTTGAGTCCGACTCGTAGAGTATACATCAACGAGTGCTGGGAAACCGATGATCAGGAAGGCTTTTTACTTGCTTTCCCTGGGGCTGTGCGGTGCTGTAGCGATGCAGCCCGCGCTGGCTGTCGGCCTGCGCGCTGATCATTTGATGCGGCTGAGTGTCGCGACCTGGGCTCAGCAGGCTCAGGCTAGGCTCGACCTGTCCGGGTACACGCCATACCGCTATTTCACACTGACCGGTCCCGATCGCGCCGTCGTGGATCTGCGCGGGACTCGAACCGGCCCGGGGCTGCAATTGCCGCGCGTGCACGGGTGGCTCGAAGCCGTGCGCATGGGACTCCAACCCAACGGGGCGCTGCGCTTGGTGTTCACGACGCGCTCCGCCGCGGCGATGCACTTCTCATGGCAGCGCGTCGGCGCCGGACAGCGGCTCGTCGTGCGGCTGAGCGCGGGCGGCGCGCCGATCTGGCATGCGAAGAAGACCGTCGCGACGCTGCACGGGCGGGACATCGTCATCACCGTGGATCCCGGTCACGGGGGCATCGATTCGGGCACGGTCGGCATCGACGGCATCGAGGAGAAGAACATCACGCTTGCCATTGGCAGGCGCCTGGCGCAGCTGATCGATGCGCAGCCCGGCATGCTCGCCACGATGACGCGGGATGCCGACGTCTACGTACCGTTGCGCGAGCGGATGCACATTGCGGAGCGCGATCACGCCAATCTGTTCGTGTCCATCCACGTCAACGATTGCTCGGACCCGCACATCAAGGGCGCCGAGGTGTACATCCTCTCGCTGCACGGCGCGTCGAATGAAGCGGCCCGCCTGGTGGCCGAGCGTGAGAACGCGGCGGACCGGTTCGGCGGGATGAATCTTCGGGGAACCTCGCATACGCTGGCCTCGGTCCTGATCGGGCTGTCTCAGGCTGCGACCATCAGCCGCAGCATGGTGGCGGCGCGCACCGTGCTGAGCGCGCTGGAGCGGGCGCCGTACGTGCCGGTGTGGACCCACTCCGTGTTGCAGGCCCCGTTCGTCGTGCTCAAGTCGCCCACCGTCCCCTCGATGCTGATCGAGACCGACTTCATGTCCGATCCGTCTCAGGCACTGAAGCTCACCCAGCCCTGGTTTCAGCAGAGTATCGCCGCGGCCATCTTCCAGGGGATCCTGGCGTACTTTCGCAATCATCCGCCCGCCGGCACGCTGTTCGCCGCGGAGCGCGCCGCGCGGTTGCGTCAGATGGTGGCGAGCAACGCCGGTTAGGGCCGCCGCCGCGGCGGCCCGCCGAACCCTGGTAGGCTGTACCGGCGCCGCCGGCGCGCGTCACCCGCACGGATCTCATGCCCATTCGTATCCTGCCCAGCGAGCTCGTCGACCAGATCGCCGCCGGCGAGGTGATCGAGCGGCCGGCCTCCGTCGTGAAAGAGCTGATCGAGAACAGCCTGGATGCCGGGGCGCGCCGGATCGAGGTGGACATCGAGCAGGGCGGCGCGGGACTGATCCGCGTGCGCGACGACGGCTGCGGCATTGACGCGGCATCGCTGCCGGTGGCCCTGCAGCGTCACGCCACGAGCAAGATCGCCTCTCTCGAGGATCTCGCGGCGATCGGAACCCTGGGCTTTCGCGGCGAGGCGCTGCCCTCGATCGGCTCGGTGGCGCGGCTGCGGCTCGTGTCGCATCCGGCCGAGGCGGCGCATGCGGCCGAAATCATCCTGGAGGGCGGAGCCATGAGCGAGGTGCGGCCCGCGGCGCACCCCCGCGGCACGACCCTCGAGGTGCGCGATCTCTTCTTCAACGTGCCCGCGCGGCGCAAGTTCCTGCGATCCGCGCCGACCGAGCTCGGACACATCGCGCGGCTGCTCGAGCGCCTGGCGCTCGCCCGGCCCGAGGTCTCGTTCCGGCTGCGCAGCGGCGAGCGCGTGCTGCTCGATGCGCCGGCGGCCGACGACGGGACGCGCGTTGCGCAAGTGCTCGGTCAAACCTTCATCGAGCGTGCGCTGGCGGTCGGTCACGCCGCCGGCCCGGTGCGTCTCGAGGGGTGGATCGCTCTGCCGACGGCCGCGCGCGCCCAGCCCGACCAGCAATATTGGTTCGTGAACGGACGGCCGGTCCGGGACAAGCTGTTGATGAGCGCCGCGCGCCTCGGCTATCGCGACGTTCTCTATCACGGCCGTCATCCGGCCTATGTTCTGCATCTGACGCTCGATCCGGCGCTCGTGGACGTCAATGCCCACCCCGCCAAGCTCGAGGTGCGCTTCCGCGACAGCCGGCAGATTCATGAGTTCGTGCTGCGGGTGATCGAGCGAGCCCTGGCGGCGACGCAGCCCAGTCCCGCGGCGGTCCCCGCGGCGGGCATCGCACCGCTGCTCGGCGATGCGCCCCGTCCACCGAGGGTCGAGTCCGGCCGCTTCGACTTTGCGGGTAAGCACGAGGGCGAGCGGCAGTCGCGCAGCCCCTGGGTGGTGGCCGCCGCCGTGCGCGAGCCGGAACCGCTCGTCGAGGCGCCCGCCCAGGCGGCGCGTCCGCTCGGGGAGGCGCTGGCGCAGCTGCACGGCATTTACATCCTCGCGCAGACGCCCGAGGGACTGATCCTCGTCGACATGCATGCCGCGCACGAGCGTGTGCTCTACGAGCGGCTCAAGGCCGAGCGGGACGGCGCGGCGGCAGTGTCGCAGCAGTTGCTCGAGCCGCTCGTGGTGGAGCTGAAGCCCTACGAACTCGATGCGCTGCTCGCCGAGCGCGCGGCCTGGGAGCACGCCGGGTTCGAGCTCGATGCGCTCGGCCCGGCTCGCCTGGCGTTGCGGCGAGTGCCGCCGCTGCTGGCCGGCGGTGAGATCGTGAAGATCGTGCAATCGGTGGCCGAGGCGCTCGGGCATGAGGCGCCCGGTCATCATCTCGATGCGGCGGCGGATCGGTTTCTCGGCACGCTGGCCTGCCGTGCCGCGATCCACGCCCGGCGCCGACTCACGCTGCCGGAGATGGACGCGCTGTTGCGACAGATGGAGTGCACGGAGCGGTCGAATCAGTGCAATCACGGCCGTCCGACGTGGACGCGGCTGACCTTACGCGAGCTCGATCAACTCTTTCTTCGAGGCCGCTGAATGAGCGCCGAGCGCAGACCGCTCCCGGTGCTGGTGCTCACCGGGCCGACCGGCAGCGGCAAGAGCGCATGGGCCGAGGGCCTGGCCGAGCGGGCGCCGGTCGAGATCGTGAGTGTCGATTCGGCGCAAGTTTATCGCGGTCTGGATATTGGCACCGCCAAGCCCTCGAGCGCCGTGCGCGCCCGGATCCCGCACCACTTGATCGACGTGTGTGATCCGGCCGAGGGGTACTCGGCCGGGCGATTCGTGTCCGAGGCGCTCGAGTGCATCCGTGCGATCCAGGGACGCGGCCGGGTGCCGCTGCTGGTCGGGGGCACCATGCTGTATCTGCGCGCCCTCGTCCGCGGGCTGGCGCCGCTCCCTCAGGCGTCCGAGCCGCTGCGCCGCAGCCTCGATGCCCGGGCCGCTCGGGAGGGTTGGCCGGCGTTGCACGCCGAGTTGCAGCGCCTGGATCCACAAGCCGCCGCCCGTATCGCACCCAACGATGCACAGCGCATCCAACGGGCCCTCGAGGTGTGCCGACTCACCGGTGAACGCCTCTCGGACCTGCAGCGTCGGGGCTCGAGCCCGCTCGCGGGGGTGCCGTTGTGGGCCTGGGCGCTCGTCCCGCGCGAGCGCGCCGAGCTGCACCGGCGCATCGCCGAGCGCTTCCACGCCATGATGGCGACGGGTTGGCTCGAGGAGGTGAGGGGGCTGTATGCCCGCGGTGATCTGTCAGCCGGTCACGCCTCGATGCGCACGGTCGGCTACCGCCAGCTCTGGGCACACCTTGCGGGCGAGTGCACCCTTGCCGAAGCGGTCGAGCAGGGTATTGCGGCCACCCGGCAACTGGCCAAGCGCCAGCTGACGTGGATGCGCGCCGAGGGTTGGGCCGAATGGGTCGATCCGGCCCGTCAGGTCCTGTCGTGGAACTGCGACGTTCAGCGGCGTCTCGCCGAGCTCCAGCTCTGATTCGGATTGTCTGTGTTACACTGATTGCCCGGTAGCGCTGAGTCCGCGCCCCAAGGTGGTTTGCTTGCATCACCCCCCCCCGTAGGGACGCGGACACGACCCCCAACCTGCCGAACAATTACAATCCATTGAGAATAAGGAGAACCCGATGGCCAAAGGCCAGTCGCTCCAAGATCCGTTTCTGAACGCCCTGCGTAAAGAACGGGTGCCTGTGTCGATCTATCTCGTCAACGGCATCAAGCTGCAGGGACAGATCGATTCATTCGACCAGTTCGTCGTGCTGCTGAAAAACAGCGTCAGTCAGATGGTCTACAAACACGCCATCTCCACGGTCGTGCCGGCCCGCAATGTCAGGCTGACCACCGAAGAGGAAGGCGCCGTGGAGACCGCCGCCGAGTGAGCCGCGCAGCCCCGCGCCCCCGCAGAGAATCGCTTCGTGTTCGAACGCCCGCGTTCCGGTGAGCGCGCCCTGCTGGTGCGCATCGGGTTCGGGAGCCACGCGGATCCTCTGGATCTGGAGGAGTTCCACGAGCTGGCCCGCTCCGCGGGCGTCGAGCCGGTGGCCACGGTCACCGGCCGGCGCGAGCGTCCGGACCCGCGGTTCTTCGTCGGCAGCGGCAAAGCCGAGGAGCTGCGCCAGAGAGCCGAGGACACCGGCGCCGAGGTGATTCTCGTCGATCACGCGCTCTCGCCGAGCCAGGAGCGCAACCTCGAGCAGCTCACCGGCCGGCGCGTGCTGGACCGCAACAGCCTGATTCTCGACATCTTCGCGCAGCGTGCGCGCAGCTTCGAGGGCAAGCTGGAGGTGGAGCTGGCGCAACTGCGCCACATCGCCACGCGTCTGGTACGCGGCTGGACGCACTTGGAGCGGCAGAAGGGCGGCATCGGCCTGCGCGGGCCGGGCGAAACCCAGCTCGAGACCGACCGGCGGCTGATCGCGCAGCGTGTACGGCTGTTGACGCGCCGGCTCGTCAAGCTGCGCCAGCAGCGCGAGACGGGGCGGCAGGCGCGCGCGCAGATTCCGGTGCCGTCGCTGGCATTGGTCGGCTATACCAACGCCGGAAAGTCGACGTTGTTCCGGGCCCTGACGGGCGCCGACGCCTATGTTGCCGACCAGTTGTTCGCGACGCTCGATCCGACGGTGCGCCGCGTCACGCTGCCGGGAGGCACGCACGTCGTGATTGCCGACACGGTCGGCTTCATCCGCGAGCTGCCCCACGAGCTGGTGGCGGCGTTCCAATCGACGCTCACGGAAGCGCGCGAAGCCACCTTGCTCCTGCACGTCGTCGATGCCAGCGATCCGCGGCGAGATGAGCGGGTCGCGCAGGTCAACGATGTGCTGGCGCAGATCGGCGCGCAGTCCATTCCGCAGATTCTGCTCTACAACAAGATCGACCGGCTGGGCCGGGAGCCCGGCATCGAGCGCGGCAGCGAGGGCGCGCTGAGCGCCGTGTGGATCTGCGCCGCCCGGAGCCTGGGGCTCGATCTGCTCGCCGACGCGCTTGCCGAGCGCCTGGCGCGCTGCGCGCGCGCGGCCCGCGTGCGCTTGCCGCCCGGGGCCGGGGCGCTGCGTTCACGGCTGTATGCGGCGAAGGTGGTGCGCGAGGAGCGCTCGGCGGAGGACGGCTCGATCGAGCTGTCGGTGCAGTTGCCGGATGCCGAGGTGTTGGCGCTGGCGCGCACGCCCGGGGTGGAGATTCTCGAGCCGCGGTACATCCAGGTTTGATTCCGAGGAGCGCAAGCGCAGTGGGCAGATTCGTCGTGGTGATCGGCACGCAGTGGGGTGACGAGGGCAAGGGAAAGGTCGTCGACCTGCTGACCGAGCGCGCCACCGCGGTGGTGCGCTTCCAGGGCGGGCACAATGCCGGACACACGCTGGTTATCGGCGGCGTGAAGACCATTCTGTCGCTGATTCCCGCCGGCATTCTGCGCGAGCAGGTGCGCTGCTTCATCGGCAACGGCGTCGTGCTCTCGCTCGAGGCGCTCATGAAGGAGAGCCGCATGCTCATGGAGCAGGGTGTGCCGGTGTTCGAGCGGCTGGCGATCTCGCCGCTGTGTCCGCTGATTCTGCCTTCGCACATCCAGCTCGATCAGGCGCGCGAGCGGGCGCGCGGCGCGAATGCGATCGGCACGACGGGCCGTGGCATCGGACCGGCGTACGAGGACAAAGTGGCGCGGCGCGCGGTGCGTGTGGCGGACCTGTTCCAGCGCGACCGGTTCGCCGCCAAGCTCGGCGAGGTGCTCGATTTCCACAACTTCGTCCTGCAGCACTACTTCCGTCAGGCGCCGGTGGATTTCCAGAAGACGCTCGACGAGCAGCTCGCTTACGCCGAGACGATCGCTCCGCTGGTCACCGACGTGACGCTCGCCCTCAATCAGCTGCGCCGCGACGGTGCCAGCGCGCTGTTCGAAGGGGCGCAGGGGGCGATGCTCGATGTGGACCTCGGCACTTATCCTTTCGTCACTTCATCCAACACCACGGCCGGCTTCGCCGGCACCGGCACGGGCGTCGGACCCCGGGTCTTCGATTACGTGCTGGGTATCGTCAAGGCGTACACGACACGGGTTGGCGCCGGACCGTTTCCCACCGAGCTGTTCGATGGCTACGGCGAGCATCTCTCACGGGTCGGTCACGAGTTCGGGTCCGTCACCGGGCGGCGTCGGCGCTGTGGCTGGTTCGATTCGGTGGCGCTGCGGCGCGCCATCGTGCACTCGAGCGTCTCGGGGTTGTGCATCACCAAACTCGATGTGCTCGACGGCCTGGACATCATCCGCGTGTGCGTCGGCTACCGCGTCGGCGGCAAAGTGGTGGCCGAGCCGCCGCTCAGTCTCGAAGGGTATGCCGGACTGGAGCCGGTGTACGAGGAGCTGCCGGGCTGGCCCGATTCGACGGTGGGGATCACCGAGTATGCCCGGCTGCCGGCCAATGCGCGCAAGTACCTCGAGCGGCTCGAGTCGCTGGTCGAGGTGCCCATCGACATCATCTCGACGGGACCGGATCGGGACGAGACGATCGTGTTGCGGCATCCGTTCGGCTGAATGTCGGTGGAGCGGGCGGATCGCGGCGCGCCAAGCTCACGGTGCCGCCACGGCAGCCCGACGTGCGCTGCGAGGCTGGATCTCTCGGCCGATTCCGCAGTCTAATTAAGAGCGAAAGGCACAGGGCAATTTCGAGGTGATCGCCATGCGGTCCTCCATCTCGTCTCGATTCATTGCGGCGGTCTTGGCCGCCGTTCTCTGGTACGCGCCCGCGTGGGCGGCCCAGCCCCCGCAGGCTGTTCATGCGGTCTGGGTGTCGCGAGAGGTACATTTCACCTTTCAGGGCTTCACCACTCACTATACCTGCCGCGGATTGAAGGACTCGATTGTTCATCTGCTCAGCCGGCTCGGCGCGCGCGACCTGCGGGTGCGAGACTGTCCGCTCAGAAACCAGATCGTTCCGTTTCCGGCGGTGCGGGTGACCATGCGGGTTCTGGTGCCGTCCACTCACGGCAAAGGCGGGCCGTTCGTGACCGCGCACTGGCGCAGGGTGCGGCTCTACCCCAGCACGTATCTGAGCGGCAACTGCGATCTCATGACGGAGTTTCGGCACACGTTTCTGCCGTTGTTCGCGGCGCGCAACATTCAGATGGACGTCACCTGTGTGCCGAATCAGCACATCATCGGGAACAAGCTGTATGCCGACGTGCTGACGCCGAGTCAGCCGGGGGCGGCAGTCAGATGACCGTGTCGCCGGGCCGGATCGCGCGTGTCTGCGGCCCTGGCGGCGATCAACGCAGCCGGGCGATCCGCTCGGTGGCGGGCGGGTGCGAATAATGAACCGCCGCATACAGCCGGTCCGGTGTGAGCGTGCTGGCATTGCTGCGGTAGAGCTTCACCAGCGCCGACGCCAGCTGGCGCGCGTCGGCGTGGCGGGCGGCGAAGCGGTCGGCCTGGAACTCGTGCCGGCGTGACCACATCGCGCCGAGCGGCGTGGTGAACTCCAACACCACGGGCGCGGCGAGGGCGAACAACAGCAGCGCCGCGTGCGGCGAGGGGTGCGGGACCCCGAGGGCGGCGTAGAAGGCGCTTTGGCGCGCGAGCCACCCGAGCAGCGCGAAGCCCACGAACAGCGTCGCAATCGACACCGCCATCATCGAGCGCACATGATGCAGGCGGAAATGCCCGAGCTCGTGCGCCAGAACGGCTTCGATCTCCGGCGGCTCGAGGTCCTGGAGCAGAGTGTCGAAGAACACGATGCGCTTGTGCCGCCCGAACCCGGTGAAATAGGCGTTGCCGTGGGCGGATCGGCGCGAGCCGTCGATCACGAACACGCCGCTCGAGTGGAAGCCGCAGCGCGCGAGCAGCGCATCGATGCGTGCGCGCAACGCCGGGTCGGCAAGCGGCGAGAAACGGTTGAACAGCGGCGCGATCAGCACCGGCCAGGCCCAGCCGAGCGCGAGCATCAGCGCCACGCAGCCGCCGAAAGCCCACAGCCACCATACCGGTCCGGCGCGCATCATCAGCCACAGCGCGGCGAGCACCAGCGGTCCCCCGAGCACTCCGGCCAACGTGATCTCCTTGAGCAGGTCGGTCAGGAACACGGGCACGGTCGTGCGGTTGAACCCGAAGCGCGCCTCGAGCCGGAACGTCCGCCAGAGCGACAGCGGCAGGTTGACCAGCATGACCCCCGCGGCCACGGAGGCAATCACCGCCAGCCCGAGCCACGGCTCGGCCCAGCCGGTGCGCCGCCACAGCGCGTCCAGCGCGGCGATGCCGCCGCCGACGGTAAGGCCGAGCGTGATCAACGCATCGAGCAGTGTGGCGATACGCCCGAGGCGCGCCTTCGCCACGGTGTAATCGGCCGCCTTGCGATGCGCATCGGGAGTGATCTGGCCGGCGAAGGACTCGGGCACGCGCTCACGGTGCGCGCGCACGGCGGTGATCTGCCGGCCGGCGAGCCACAACTCGAGGGTCGCGCCCGCGGTCACCAGCGCGGTGAACAGAGCCGTGAACACGCTCATCGCCGGCCGCGCTCAGAGGCTCGCCGGCACCAGCCGGTACAGCGCGCGCGCGATGGACGGCACGAGGCGCGGCCGCGCCAACCGGGCGTCGTAATGCCCCATGCGCCGCTCGTTCTCCCGCAGACAGGTTCCGAGCAGTCCGTGCAGCGTCACCGGCGGGCCGATGTCCTGGTGGGCCGTGAGCGTGAAGTTCTCGCTGGACTCCCGCGCGCCGCCGCCGAGGCTGCGCGCTGTCTTCACGCGCGAGGCGACCTGCTTGAGAATGATCCAGCCGCAGCGCAGGCGGAACGCCGCGCGCCGCCACCAGGGCAGCTCGGCGCGGCGCGCCTTGACCCAGTTGACGAAGAATAGAATGTGGCGCACCTCTTCCTCCATCACCGGCTCGAACACCTCGACCAGCGCGGCGGGAAAGAGGCCCGAGTCGCGCGCCAGGGCGAACAACCCGAAGGCGAAAAACGAATCGAAGCACTCGCCGAAGCCGGCGAAGAGAAAATCATCCTCCAGGTCGGTCGGCGCGTAGGGCGCGGGAAACTCGATCGGAATCCGGTAATGCGCGGTCAGCGCCGCGAGCAGGCGCGCATGGCGCTGTTCCTCGAAGCCCTGCAGCGCGATGGCGCGCTTCAGCTGCGGGTCGCTCTCCAGGGCCGCGGCGGCCGTGACGGTGTTGGAGGTCACGTTCTCGGTCACGACCGCCTCCTGCCAGAACGGCAGGCCCGCTAGGCGCCGCAGCTCCTCGTCCGAGAGCGGTGGCCAGTCGATATTTTCCGGGTCGTATTCGCGATGGGTGTCGATGAAGAACTGAGACAGCAACCGTTTGTGCTGCGGCGATCCCAAGCGGATGGCGGTGGTCTCAAAGTCGGCTGGAACCACGGACATGCTGTAACTCCCTTCTTCCCTCACTCCAGTACCAGGATAGCAGCGCCGGTACGCCAAAGAGAACCTCCCGCATGCGCTTGGTCAGCGACAGGGCGAGGGCCATCTGGGGATCGATCCCGAGGAGGCTCCCGATCCCGACCAGCGTGATCTCCTGCACTCCGATGCCGGCGGGTACCACGAAGATGAAAGTGCGCGCCGCCTGGGTGAGACTTTCCAACACGATCGCTGTCTCGAAGCCCACCGGATGTCCGAGCCAGCGCAGAGCCAGCCAAGTCTCGACGGTGCCCGCTCCGAGCCCGGCGACCTGCCACTGCAGCGTGAGCACCCAACGCGTCCAATCGCTGATCAGCGCGCGGATCGCCGCATCGAGCGCGGTCCACTTGCCGTTGAGGAACCGCAGCATCTCCTCGCCGAGCATGCGCACCGCGACGTGCTCCAGACGCTCGAACAGCGAGCCGTAGTGCAGCAGCACGGCGAGCGTCACGATCACCGGCAGAAACGCGGCCAGACCGATCAGCACGGCGCTCTCGGAGTGCACCGTGCCCGAGAGGCTCAGCAGACTGGTGATGCCGACCAGCACGAACAGGTACTGGCTGAAGAGCGTCAACAGAATCTCGGTGGTGACACTGGCGGCGGCGGTCACGCCGTCGACGCCGCTCGCGGCGAGCAGCCGGATGCCCACGAGGTCGCCGCCGATGTTGGCCACCGGCAGGAGGCGATTGACCGCCTCGCGCACCGAGGCGATCCAGAACAGTCGTCCCGCCTTGACAGGCTCCGGAATCAGCGCCCGCCATCCGCGCGAGTCGAGCAGGATCGGCACGGCACGCAGCGGCGCCAGCCACAACAGCACCCAGCCGGCGCGCTCGATGGGCGTGAGGATGGCGGTGCCTTCGTGCGCGATCAGTCCGATCAGCAGGACCAGACCGGCCAGCTGCGCGATCCGAAACGTGACTCTCATGCGACGCGGCGCGCCTCGCCGCTCGCGCGCAGCGAGTCGGTCAGGGCCCGAAAGCCGCCGGTGCGCGCGCCCGAGGCGCGCACGGCGGCGCGCACACGCGCGCTGAGCAGGGCTTGCAGCTCATCGCGGTGGCGGTAGGCGCCCATGCCGGGCGTCAGCCCGTCGCGCGTCGCGGGGTGCAAATAGATCTCGGTGAGGCCTTCGGGCAGGTGCGCGAGGATGTCGAGCAGCTGGGCCTCGTCCATGGCGCCGGTGGTGGAGATCCCGAAGACCGTCTCGTTGCACTCGACGCCCGCGGCTCTGAGCCGCAGGCGCATCAGCGCGAGCCACGGTGTGAGCAGCGCGCCGGCGAGCCTGCCGCTGGCGCGGCGGCGCGCAACCCAGAGCGGCTCGCGCGGCCAGCGCATTGGCGGCGAGCCGTATTCGGCGCCGACCGCCAGCAGCATGCCGAGCACCGTCGGATGCAGGTGAAAGTGCTTGTGAGCGTTCACGTGATCGAGCGTCAGCCCGGTGGCGGCGAAGGCCGCGAACTGCGCGCGGATTTCCGCTTCGAGCTGCCGCCTGACGCGCGGCAGCGCGAAGAAGCGTGCGCCCTCGCGCGCCATCCGGTCGGGGAAGCGGCCCGCGCCGTCGACCAGCGCCGGAATGCGCCGCGGGGGCAGTACCGCGCGGCCATCGGCGAGGACGACATGCAGCCCCACCGCCAGCTGCGGCAGCGCGCGCGCGCGCCGCACCGCGTCATCGGCGGCAGCCTCCGCCACCATCAGGCTCGTCGCGCAAAGCACGCCCTGGAGGAAGGACTGCTCGATGGCTTCGTTGACCGCCTCGTGCAGACCGAAATCGTCCGCGGTGACGACCAGGGCCTTCAACTGGGTGGGCTCATGCCTCGTGCGCGTTGAGGAAGCGGAAGAACTCGACACCCTCGCGCAGCCGCCGCTTGGTCATTTCCCAGCTGCGCAGCATCTCGCCGGTCAGCTCGGCGATCTTGCGCGGGCGGAAATAGAACCGCTTGTAGAAGGTCTCGACCGCGTGATAGATCTCCTTGGCCGGCAGGTGCGGGTAGCTGATCGGCGAGAGCTGAATGCCGCGGTCGTTGACCAGGTTGAGGTTCTCGTACGCGGTGAGCCAGCCGTTCTCGACCGCTTCCTGGTACAGCTGCGTGCCCGGATAGGGGGCGGCGAGCGACACCTGGATGGTGTGCGGATTGATGTCGACGGCGAACTGGATGGTTTCGCGGATCGTATCGGCCGTCTCCCCGGGCAGCCCCAGGATGAAGGTGCCGTGGATGGTCACGCCGAGCTTGCGGCAGTCGCTGGTGAAGCGGCGCGCGATGTCGGTCCGCAGCCCCTTTCTGATGTTGTGCAGGATCTGATCGTTGCCGGACTCGTAACCGACCAGCAGCAGCCGCAGGCCGTTGTCCTTCATGATCTTGAGCGTCTCGTACGGGACGTTCGCCTTGGCATTGCACGACCAGGTGACCCCGAGCTTGCCGAGGCCGCGGGCGATCTCCTCGACGCGCGGGCGGAAGTCGGTGAAGGTGTCGTCGTCGAAGAAGATCTCCTTCACCTGCGGC
>DAIDUQ010000109.1:0-2997 GCA_027456605.1 Steroidobacteraceae bacterium
GCTGCGGACGCACTTCGCGAGCGAGCCGGCCTTCTCGGGCGCGCACACGGTGCTGACCATTCATAACATCGGCTATCAGGGCATATTCCCCGCCGCCGCGGCCGGCGACCTCGGACTCGGCCCGCAGGCGTACCTGCTGCATCAGGACGATCTGAGCGTCGGGCGCGTCAATCCGCTGCGCCACGGCATTCTCTACGCCGATGCGCTCACGACGGTCAGCCCCACGCACGCCCGTGAGATCTGCACCGACGAGTACGGCATGGGCTTACAGGATTCGCTGCGCGCTCGCGAGGGCGACCTGACCGGCATTCTCAATGGCGTGGATTATTCGCTCTGGGATCCGCGCCACGACCCGTACCTGCCGCAACACTTCGATCCGCAGCACTTGGCCGTCAAACGCGAGATCAAGCGGGCATTCCTCGCGCGCATGGGATTCACCTGCGGCGCGCAGGTGCCGCTGGCCGGCATCGTGAGCCGGCTGGCGGCGCAGAAGGGTATCGATCTGATGTTCACGGCGCTGCCGCGCGCGCTCGAGCGGCGCGAGTGGGCGCTGATTGCGCTGGGCGCCGGCGACGAGCCCTACGAGCAGTTCTTCGCCGAGCTCGCCGATCGCTTTGCGGGCCGTGTGGTGTTTGATCGCGGCTACGACGATGAGCTCGCGCATTGGATAGAGGCGGCCTCGGACATGTTTCTGATGCCCTCGCGCTACGAGCCTTGCGGCTTGAATCAGATGTACAGCCTGCGCTACGGCACCGTGCCGGTCGTGCGCCGCACCGGAGGACTCGCGGACTCCGTCGAGCACTACGACCCTGAGAGTGGTGTGGGCACCGGCGTGGTGTTCAACGACTTCGATGTCCCGGCCCTGGAGTGGGCGCTCGACACCGCGCTCGATTGGCATGCACAGCCCAAACACTGGCGGCGCATAGTGGAAAACGGCATGGCCAAGGATTTCTCCTGGGCGCGCCAGACTGAAAGGTACCTGGAAATTTACGCTCGGCTGACCCGCAAATGAACGCTCGCGCTCAGGTACCGGGGGAGCAGTCGCTCCTGCCGTGCATCAGCACACTGGCGACCCACAGGGTGCACGTCCCGACGCAGATCCCGTTGGGCTCGAGCGGCAGCAGATAGACCTGGGCGCGCGGATAATCGAGCATCAGCGTATTGACCGTACCGAGCACGTTCATGCCGAGGATCAGCGCGGGGCGCGCCTCGAGACGCCAGTCCTTGAAGCCGATGATCACTCGGTTGTGATGGCAATCGACCACCGCCCGGACTGCGCCGAAACCCGCCATGCCCAGGATGGCCATCCAAGCCCTGCAGCACCGGGCTGCCGCTGACCGGGAGCCGCAGGCCGCGCTTGACGATGTGTCCGATCCGCAGGCTCTCGATCGGCACCCAGGGCAGGCGCTGCGTGCCCGTCGTCCCTTCGACCCGCTCGTCCGTTGCCTGCACCGGCACCAGATTCAGCGCGTGAACCAGCGCCGGAGAAACCACGGAGCCGTCGGCACCGGTATCGACGAGGAAGCGCAACGGCCCTTTGCCGTCGATCATCACGGGGGGCACGACCTGACCCACCCGATCCCGCCGAGTCGGAATCGCAAGCCGCCGGTTTGATGCATCGGGCCACACGGGCCGCGCCGGAGGTTTCGCAGCCCACACCGCCGCCCGCGTGCGACTCTACGCTGATGACGGCGCCGCAGCCGCTCAAACTTCCGACTTCAGGCGCGTGTCCACAATTCGCGACATCAGCCGAGATACCGCGATTTCGGATGGTACAATCCCGTGAATGGGATGCCGATTTTCGGGTGATCATGGCGACACGTGAGGTCAACCCAAGGCGCCGAGGATCGTTGCCACTGAGAGTGGGATGCGCTCCAGCCGCAGCATGCGGCGGCGCAACTGCAGCGGGCACGCGACCGCGGCGCCTGAACGACGTGCGTTTCAGCAAGAATGGCTGTATGGAGGATCGCATCATGGCCTCGGATCGGGGATTCACCCGTACTTTCCGTGTGACGCTGCGGGTATTGCTCAGCGCCGCGCCGCTGGTCTGCAGCTTGCCGGCCCGCGCGACCAATCTACTCAATGTCTACGCCGGCGCCGCGTACGTTCGCGCGCATCTGCAGGCGCAGGGCTCCAATTTCCTGCCGTTCTCAGGCTCCAATCCGCTGGCCGGCTTCCGCCGGTCGGACTCGGGATTCCAGCTGACCGCGGGGGTGCGCGGACTCGAGATGTTCGGCGTGGAGGTCGACTACTTCGATCTCGGCGGCGGACAGGTCTCGCGGATCGACCTCGGCAACTCTGCGACGGTGGGCGCACACCTGTCGCAGACGGGCGAAGCGGCTTTCGCCATGTTCTACCTGCCCATACCCGAGCCTTTCATCGACGTGTACGTGAAGGCCGGCGTGTCGCGCATCACCAGCGACCTGCATGGGACATTGACGGCGCAAGGCTGCACTACGGGCGGAACGTGCACCGCGGCATCCACCGCTCCGTTCGCTCTGAATCATACCAACACCGGATTCGCGGTCGGCGCGGGCGTGCAATGGAACGTCGGCAGCTGGGGCGTGCGGGCCGAGTACGACCGGCTCACGGCGCTCGGCGCCCACCCGGATCTGATCTCGATCGGAGTCATCCGGACATTTTTGTAGCGCGGGCGCTGCGGGCATCCGCCGGACCGGACGTGAGAGCATCCCACAGGGGATTTCGCCGTCGGTCCCGCGCAATCGAGGGCCTCGTAAGACCGGAGATGAGCTGAGCGCCGGCGGGCATGAGCCGGGATCGTCAGCTTCCGGGCAGGGTCAGATCGGCATCCGCCATCGAGATCGGTGGCGGCGCCGGCAGGATGTAGACCCGTGCCCGCGGGTAATCGAGCACCAGGGTATCCACACGACCCAGCACGTCCATGCCGATGATCACGGCGGGACGGGACTCGAGGTGCCATTCCTTGAAGATGGGAACGTCCGAATACACGATCGGGAGATGCTCGATCGCGGCCGG
>DAIDUQ010000110.1:0-48099 GCA_027456605.1 Steroidobacteraceae bacterium
GTCGATGTGCGCCGCCTGCATCAGCGCGAGATCCTTCGGCCAGCGCGACTCGGGCCACTGCTCCGGATACCACGCCGTGCCGAGCAGCAGCGGGGGCGGCGCCGCAGCTGCCGTCACCACACCCAACGTCCCGGCGAGGCAGAGACTCAGAGCCAAACCGCGAAAGCACCGCCGCACGACGCGCGCTGCCGGGATCGAGCCGTAGGGACGTGCATTCGCATCCATGAACTTCTCCGGGTGTGCTACCACCTCCACAGACCGGAGGCGCAAGTAGATTAAAGTCTTATTGTTCGAAATTATCACCAATACCTCATTGTTGTCCAAATTCCCGGGCCGTACTCAAGCACCTTCAGCCGCTCGCTTGCGCAACAAATCTCGGGCGCGCGCACGAAGCTGCGAATGCGATCGGGGCACCTCCACAGGTTGCGCGGTCGGGCGACGCCGCCATGGCGCAACTGCTGGGAACCGTCGAACGTGATCCGATCGCCGGCATTTCACTTCATAGCGCTCCGAACTCGCTCGGCGAAGTTGAACTCCGGGCGGTACGGCGGCAGAAAGAACAACTTTAACCGACCCTCGAAACGCTCCGCGCACTCCTCAGCCGCTGCGCAGCATCGCCGTCACCTGATCATGCGTATACAAGGCTTTGTCCACCTCGTCGCACGGCGTTGTAACACTCTATTGTTGCGACGGACGGAGAAGGCCAATCGGCAGCGGATCGCCTGGGTCGAGCGTTAGCCGTCCTCGACCGCGGGCGGCACCGATGTAGGCAGGTCAACCACGACCCGCAGTCCCGGAACATTGTCCTGAAGCGTGACCTCGGCACCGTGCAAGCGCGCAATGGCTGAAACCAGCGCCAACCCCAGCCCGCCGCCCGCGCCCCCGCCGGGCGCGATCCGCGCGAACGGCCGGCCCGCCCGGCAGCGATCCTCGGGCGGCATGCCCGGACCGTCGTCGCTCACGGTCAGCCGCGCGTGGCCGGACTGATGCTGCGCCCTGATCTCGATCCGCCCGCCCGAAGGCACGAATTTCAACGCGTTTTCGACCAGATTGGTGATCAGCTGCGCCAACAGCTGGCGGTTGCCCGCGGCGAACACCCCAGGCTCGGTGCACCCGGTCAAGGACAGGCCCCGATCGCCCGCCAGCGGCTCGAACAGCTCGACCATTTCCGCAACCAGCGCCGAAAGATCCACTGGGGCGACCGCCGCCAGCGGCGCCCCGGACTCTGCCAGCGCAATCTGCAGGAGCGTCCCCAGCGTGCGCTGCAGGCGATCGACTTCCCGCAGCGCCGACTCCACCGGCTCGCGAATTTCCGGTTGCAGATCGTGCCGGCGCAGCACGACGTCCATCCGCGTACGCAGCCGGTGCAACGGCGCGCGCAGATCGTGAGCCACACTGTCGAAGGTCGCGCGCAGCATGCGCGTTTGTTCCTCCAGCCGGTCGAGCACGCGATTGACGGATACGGCGAGCGCATCGAATTCGTCACGCGTACCGGCCACGGGCAGCCTGCGGCCCTGCTCCCCGCTCATGATCCGTACGCACGTGTCGGCGACGTCGCCGACACGCCGACTCAGACGGAAGCTGAACGCGAAGCCGGCAACCGCCGCGACCAGAATCGACAGTCCCATGCCCCAGAGCGTGGCGGTCCGGAAGGTGTGCGCATAGCGCTCGGCCTGCGCCACATCGGTCCCGACCAGCAGCCAGTCCCCGTTCGGCAGGCGGCGCACCGCGGCGCGCACCGGGTGCACCGAGTTCTGTCCCGGCTCGATCGACTCGATGCGGAACTGCGGCCAACGCGCCCGCGGCGCGCCGTCGAACGGCCAGTTGGTCACGTTGCCCGCGAGGCGCGCGAAAGTCGGGCTCGCCAGCATGTACACCGCGCCGATGCGGCCCCAACTGTCGATGCGCACGTTGATCTCGTCCTCGACGCCCGGGACGCCCCGCAACACGTACTGATCCTCCAGGCTGTTCAGCTCCGTATCGATGATCAGATCGATGTTGCCGCGGATGATGCTCTGGGTGAGCAGATACGTGGTCGCGAGGGTCACGCCCACGGCGATCGTCACCAGCAGCGTATAGCCCATGGACATGCGAAACGCCGTGGTCTGGAACAGCGCGCGGCGCGGCAGCCACCTCATGGCTCGTCCTGCAATACATAGCCCGATCCGCGCACCGTGTGGATCAGCGGCCGACCGGAGCCCCGATCGATCGCCTGGCGCAGGCGGCTGATGTGCACGTCGACGAGATTGCTCTGCGGATCGAAGTGCAGATCCCACACGCCCTCGAGCAGCATCGTGCGAGTGACGATCTGCCCGGCGCGGCGCATGAGGAACTCGAGCAGCTTCTGCTCGCGCGCCGTCAAGTCGATTTCCCGGCCACCGCGCGTGACGCGCCGCGCCAGCAGATCGAACTGCAGGTCCGCCACCTGCAGCCTGGAAGCCTCGCCGGCGAGCGATCGGCGGCGCAGCAGCGCCTCGATGCGCGCCAGCAGCTCATCGAAGGCAAACGGCTTGGTGAGGTAATCGTCGCCGCCGGCCTTCAGGCCGCCGATGCGATCATCCACCGTGCCGAGCGCGCTCAGCACCAGCACCGGCAGGGAGAGCCCGGCGCCGCGCAGCTGGCGGATGATCTCCAGACCGTCGAATCGCGGCAGCATCCGGTCGGTGATGATCAGATCGAAACGGCCGGCCAGCGCCCCCTGCAACCCTTCGCGCCCCCCGGCTGCATGCTCGACCGTGTAGCCGCTCTCGCGCAGTCCCGTGACGAGAAACTTCGCGGCCTCGATGTCGTCCTCGATGAGGAGTATGTGCACGGTCCGTTAGACTACAACAGGCCGCCATGGACCGCAGCAGCAACGGAATACGCGCTCCCCCGGAGGGTCGGCGGGCCGCCGCGGTCCCCTGGGTCACCCTCGCCGCGGCCGGCCGGGCTCTAGCGCGACTCCCCCTGCAGGCGCCCGATCAGGCTGCGCAGGAATACCCGGTTGAAGCGCAGCTGACAGGAGACCGAGACCTGCTCGAGCTGCGTGGCGCTCACCTTCAGCACCGTCACGGCATCGACCGCCCGTACCGTGGCGGTGCGCTTGGCGCCGGGCACGTAGCTCGCCTCGCCGAAGCAATCGCCCGTCTCGAGCATGGCGATGAGCTCGCCGCGGCGCATCACCGCGCAACGGCCCGCGACCAGGATGTAGAAGCGGTCGTCGAGCTCGCCCTCGCGGATGATCTGCTCCCCCGCGGCGTACTGCTGCCAGGCGCTGGCATGCAGCACCTCGCTGACCTCGGTGTGGGAGAACTCCTGGAAGAACTTCAACCGCCTCAAGACCCCGAACTGCTCCTGCAGATCGAACCGCACATTGCTCTGACGCAGCCGGTGATGGACCCGGGCCAGCTCGGCCGCCAGCTCGAGCCCGGTGCGCTGGCGTTTGACGGGATCCTTCTGCAGCGCGGTGACGACCACGCCCTCGAGCTCCTCGGAGACGTCCTGCCGCACGCGATGAATCGGCGGCGGCGTCGCATAGACGATCTGGTGCAGAAGTTTCTGCAGGTTGCCGGCGCGAAACGGCCGGGTACCGGTGAGCAATTCGTACATCACCGCTCCGAGGGAGTAGATGTCCGAGCTCGGCGTGAGATCCAGGCTCTGCACCTGCTCGGGCGACATGTACGAGGGACTGCCGGCGATCCCCTCGATGCGCGAGATGTCGGCATCGGATACCAGCGCGATACCGAAATCGATGATGCGCACTTCGCCCTCCTGGGTCAGCAGGATGTTCGAAGGCTTGATATCGCGGTGGATCACTCCGCGCGTATGCGCGTAATGCAGCGCCTTGGCGCACTTGAAGATGATCTCGATGACGTCGTTCAGCGGCAGCAGATTATCGGGACGGCAGTAAGTCGTGAGCGTGCGCGCGTGATGTACATACTCGGCGACGATGTAGCAACGGCCGTTCTCCTCGCCAGCATCGAAAATCGGCAGTACGTACGGGTGCTGCAGCATCCCGACCAGATGCGCCTCGGACAGGAACATTTTGCGCGCCGCCCGCGCTCGCTGATCATCGGCGCCCGTATCGACGTTGTAGACCTTGATGGCCACGTCGCGTCCGTAATAGGCGTCGTGGCACAGATAGACGACACCGGTGCTGCCGCGGCCGACCTCCTTGATCACTTCGTATTTGCCGATCCGCCCGAGGATCGCCCGGTCACGGGTATGCGGATGCGCGGCGGGTCCTGTGGCGTGAGCGGGCATGGTGAGCGGCGACTGATGGAACAGTCCGCAGCATAGGACCGGCCGGCGCGGCGCGCTGTGATGCGCCCCATGAATTGGGGCGCCGTGGCGCGCCCCGCTTGACATAAAGAACCCGCTACGCGCCGGCAAAATGATCGTAGCCGCTCGAGGATGTCTCGAGCGGACCGTGTTCGCCCATCACTCGGGCGCCGGGCTGCGCATGCAGCGTCCCGATGCGCGTGTAGCCCCACTCGGCCGCTGGCAGCTCGGACCTCAGGCGTTCGAGCGCATGCGGCCGCACCGTGAAACACAGCTCGTAGTCGTCACCGCCGATCAGCGCGAGCTCACGCGCCCGCGGCGCTCCGACCGCGCCGAGCAGCGGCGCCGAGAGCGGCAGCGCGGCGGCCATCAGCTCCACGCCACAACCACTGGCACGCGCCAGCTTCGACGCATCGGCGAGCAGTCCGTCGGACACATCGATGCAGGCGCTGGACAGCTCGCGCAATCGCTCACCGAGCGCCAGGCGCGGCGTCGGAAACAGGAACCGACGGCGCAGGTACTCGGCCTGCTCGCACGACGGCAGCCGGCCCTGCTCCAGGGCGAGGCCCGCGGCCGCATCGCCCGGGGTTCCCGACACGAAGACCGCATCCCCGGGCGCGCCACCGCCGCGCTGCAGTGACCGCCCCGGCGGCACGTGACCCAACACGGTGATCGTCACCGACAGCGGTCCGCGCGTCGTATCGCCGCCGACGAGCGCAACGCCATGGGCCCGCGCGAGCGTGCCCAGCCCGGCGGCGAACTCCGCCAGCCAGCGCTCTTCGGCCTCGGCAAGGGTAAGCGCGAGCAGCGCCCATGACGGGCGCGCGCCCATGGCCGCCAGATCGCTCAGATTGACCGCGAGCGCCCGGTGGCCGATGGATTGCGCGGGACTGCCCGGTGGGAAATGCACGCCCTCGACCAGGGTATCGACGGCCGCCGCCAGCTGCGCATCAGCGGGGCATCGCAGCAGCGCCGCATCATCGCCCACACCAATGATCACGTCCTCGCGCCGCTGCCCGCAGCCGCGGAAGTAGCGCTCGATGAGCTCGAATTCGGACAAGGGCATATGCGGCCGGGAACTTGCGCGCCTCAGTGCTCGTCGGGCCGCAGATCGCGTGCTGCTCGATCGAGTACCGCGTTGACGTACTTGTGTCCGTCGGTCGCGCCGAAGCGCTTGGCCAGGGCGACCGCTTCGCTGATCGCCACCGGAAAGGGCACATCGAGCCGATGGCCGAGTTCATACAATCCGATCAGCAGCGCGGCGTGCTCGACGGGATCGAGCAGCGCCGGACTGCGATCGATGAGCGGGGCGAGCCGTTCATCGAGCGCCGCATGCGAGGCGCAGATCGCCTCGAGGAGCTCGCGGAAGTACTCGCGGTCGGCCCGTGGCATGTCCTCAGCCGTGCTGAACTCCTGCACCAGGTCCTGCCACGGACACTCGTTCAGTTGCCAGCGATACAGCGCCTGGAGCGCCAGCTTGCGCGCCACCGAACGTTGCCTCGGCAACACGCGCGGGGAAGTCGCGGCGCCCATCAAGGGCCCAGCTGCGCGAATACGCCGGCCATCTCCAATGCCGCCTCCATCGCCTCGGCGCCCTTGTTGCCGGCGCCGGTGGCGGCCCGCTCGACGGCTTGCTCGACCGTATCGACCGTGAGCACGCCGAAGATCACCGGCACACCGGTCTCCAACGCGACGCGCTGCAATCCGCCGGCGCATTCGCCGGCGACATACTCGAAATGCGGCGTGCCGCCGCGGATCACGCAGCCGAGCGCCACGAGTGCATCATAGCGACCGCTGGCGGCGAGCCGCCGCGCGGCCACCGGCAGCTCGAAGGCGCCCGGCACCCGCACCACCAACAGATCCTCCAGCGCACCCCCGTGCGCCACCCAGGAGCCTTCGGCGCCTTTCAGCAGACTCGCAACGATGAAGTCGTTGAACCGCGCGGCCAGGAGAGCGACCTTGCGGCTTTGGGCATCAACCTGCCCTTCCACCCGGTGAGGCCCGCTCACGCGTCCTCTCCGACGTAACTGTCGATCTCGAGGCCGAAAGCGGCGATCCCGTGGATCTGCTTCGGGGCGGACAGGACCCGCATGCGCTTGACCCCGAGATCTTTCAGGATCTGCGCGCCGATGCCGAAGGTCTTGAGCACCTGTCCATCTCGGTGGGCGGCTCTCGCCGTCGCGTCCGATCCGGCGGGCGGCGTCAACGACCGCAGGGCGTCGAGCAGATCGTTCGGCGCTTCGCGCTCGCGCAGAATCACGATCACCCCGCTGCCGGCCCGTGCAATGCGCTCCATGGCGGCCCGCAATGTCCACGCGAGCGGGTCGGCGCGGATGCCGAGCAGATCGCGCAGCGGGTCGGCGAGGTGCACGCGAACCAACGGTCGGACATCGGTCTCGATCTCACCTCTGACCAGGGCCAAGTGCACCTCGTCGCCGATCCGGTCCTGATAGGCGTAGAGGCGGAATTCTCCGAACTCGGTCTGAACCGGCTGTTCCGCGACGCGTTGAACGGATCGCTCATTGCGCAACCGGTAGCGAATCAGGTCGGCGATGGTGCCGATTTTCAGCTCATGGCGTACCGCGAACGCATGCAAGTCCTGGCGCCGGGCCATCGATCCATCGTCGTTCATCAGCTCGCAGATCACGCCCACCGGCTGCATTCCGGCGAGCCGGCACAGATCGACCGCCGCTTCCGTGTGCCCCGTGCGCACGAGCACGCCACCCCGGCGCGCGCGCAGGGGAAAAATGTGTCCGGGACGGGTGAAATCCGTGGCCCCGGCGTCGGGACGAGCGAGGGTGCGGATGGTCCGCGCCCGGTCGCTCGACGATACACCCGTGGTCGTTCCAGAGACGGCGTCCACGGAGACCGTGAAGGCGGTTCTGTGCGATTCGCTGTTATTGACAACCATTTGCGGCAGATCGAGCCGATCCAGCCACTCTTCTTCCATGGGCACGCAGAGAATCCCGCTGGTATGCCGGATCATGAATGCCACGCTCTGCGGGGTCGCCCGCTCGGCCGCCATGATCAGATCACCCTCGTTCTCCCGTTCCTCATCGTCCATGATGATGACCATCCGGCCCGCCCTGAGGTCCGCAAGGATTTCCTCGACGGTATTGAACGGCCCGGCGGGGGGCATCTTGCCGGCCAGAGGAAGGACTTTGGACATCGTATGCGTCTGTTGCCTGGAGTCGGCCAAGTATAGCGTGCGGGCCGCTGGTCCCGTGCGACCGCCGGGCGGACCGCGCCGCTAATGCTTCAGCGCCGCCAGAAGCGGCAGAACCCGCTGCTCCAGACGGCGCCGAGAGAGGCTCGTCAAGCCGCCAACCCAGCGCGCGCGTACGATCCCGTGTGCACCAATGACGTAGGTCATGGGAACGGCCTGGGGCTCCCCGAACCCGTCCACGCGAGCCGCGCTCGCCAGCGCCGCCGGGTAGGTGAACTTGCGCATGATGCGGCGCGCACGCACGGCTCCGGCGGGCGTATCGATACTCAGTGCGAGCACGACCAGTCCCCGACCCCGATAGCGTCGATAAAACGCCTCCAGCAGCGGCATTTCCGCGCGGCAGGGAGAGCACCAGGTCGCCCAGAAATTCACTAGTACCACGTGGCCGCGCTCGCGGGCCAGATCGAATTCGCGCCCATCGAGCTCGCGCACGATCAACGGCGGGGCCAGCCGGCCGATGCGCACGGTCGCATCCGCACGCGGCCCGAGCAGCAGTGCCGCCAGGGCGATCAGCGCCGGCGGCGCGACCCGCATGTGCGTCGGAGCCCGGACCGGCCGGCGTGGCGGCATGGCTCGGCCTCAGTCCGATTCGGACTCACTGGAATGCCGCAGCAACCGCTCGGCGTATCGCGCCATCAAATCGACCTCGAGATTGACGAACGCGGCCGGCCCGAGCGAGCCCAGCGTGGTGACCTGACGGGTGTGCGGAATGAGGTTCACCCGGAATATGTCGTGATGAACCTCGTTGACCGTCAGGCTCACGCCGTCGACGGCGATCGATCCCTTTCGGGCAATGTAGCGCAGGAGCACATCATCCACCAGCGCCACATCCATGCGGCTCGAGCGGGCGTCATCGTCGATCGCCACCACCTGTCCCATGCCATCGATATGGCCGGTGACCAGATGGCCGCCGAGCGGGTCGCCGATCTTCAGCGCCGGCTCGAGATTGACGCGCGCGCCGAGCTGCATCTCGCTGAGGGTCGTCACCGCAAGCGTCTCGCGCGAGACGTCGGCGCGGAAGCCGCGCTGCTCCAGCTCCACGATAGTCAGGCAGCAGCCCTGCACGCAGATGCTGTCCCCGAGGCGCATCCCGGCCGGAGCGAGCCGTTCGAACTCGAAGCTCATCCGCAGATCGCCCTGACGTTGCTCACGGGAGACGAGTCGTCCCACATCCTGCACGATTCCGGCAAACACGCGCCTTACCTCCGATCCATTGCGGGTTCTTGGCCCAACGGTCGCTGGTCGGGCCGCAATCGCACCCGCAGGTCCTCCCCGATCGGCCGGGCTTCCATCATGACAAACCCCGGCGCATCCTGCAGCCGTGTCAATTCAGGCAGCTCGGCCAGCGGCCGGGCCTGCGGGCCGAGCAGTTTCGGCGCCACATATAAAATGAGCTCATCGACGAGCCGCTCCGCGAGCAGCGCCCCGGCCAGCCGCGGACCCGCCTCGACCCACAATTCATTGATTTCGCGGCCACCCATCAGGTCGAGCGTCTTCGGCAACGACACCCGACCGCACGGATCGGGCTGCAGCGTCACCACTGTCGCACGCTGTGACAGGCTCGCGAGCCGCAGGGCATGCGCCGTCTCGAGCTCCGGCGGCGGCCGCGCGCTCACCAGCATCACCTCGCCCGGCAGCGCAAATAGCCGCGCATCGACGGGCGTGCGCAAGCGGGAATCCAGGACGACGCGCAACAGCGGAGGCCGCGGTCCGCTGGGCGGCTCACTCAGCCGCACATCGAGTCGAGGATCGTCCGCCAGTACGGTACCGACACCGGTCAGGATCGCCGAACTGCGCGCACGCCAGTGCTGGACGTCTTCGCGCGCCGCCGCTCCCGTTATCCAGCGGCTCTCTCCATTGGCGAGCGCCGTACGACCGTCGAGACTCATGGCAACTTTCACTCGGACCCACGGGCGGCCGGCACGCATGCGCTTGAAGAATCCCTCGTTCAGCGCCTGCGCCTCGGGCGCCAGCAAACCCGACTCCACCTGCACCCCCTGCTCGCGCAGTCGTCGCGCACCGAGGCCATTGACCCTCGGATTCGGATCGGCGACGGCGAATACGACACGCGCCACCTGCGCCTGCAGCAGAGCATCGACGCACGGTGGCGTGCGCCCGTGATGCGCACATGGTTCCAGGGTCACGTAAGCCGTTGCCCCGG
Organism: Steroidobacteraceae bacterium; assembly: GCA_027456605.1. GTDB lineage: Bacteria > Pseudomonadota > Gammaproteobacteria > Steroidobacterales > Steroidobacteraceae > 13-2-20CM-66-19. Next base: position 9,648 of record DAIDUQ010000110.1, read on the forward strand.
CTGCAACCGAGCCCGCGGCGCGCAACGCCATGACCTCCGCATGCGCCTCACCGGCCCGCGCGTGCCAACCCTCACCCACGATGCGCCCATCACGAGCGATCACGCAGCCCACTCTCGGGTTCGGCTGCGTCGTCTCCAGTGCGCGCGCGGCCAGCTCGAGCGCCCGCGCCATCGCATCGCGATCAAAGACCGAAAACATCATGCCACGATCTCAGTGTTGTCCCTTGCCGCCCTCGTCCTCGGGCGGCGGTGCCGTGGGCAGCAGCGACAGTTGCTGCCGCTGCGCCGCCGGCGCTCCCCCGACCTTGCGACGCCGCGGGGCGTGCTGCTCGCGCGCATCGCGCAACTTGCGGATTTCCTGGTGAAACGCCTCGATGTCCTCGAAGTGGCGGTACACCGAGGCAAAGCGCACGTAAGCCACCTCGTCCAACTGGCGCAATTCCTCCATGACCAGCTCGCCCAGGGCGCCGGAACCGATCTCCCGCTCGCCCAGCGTGCGCACCCGGTGCACGATGCGGCTGACGGCAGTGTCGATCGCCTCTCGCGGCACGGGACGCTTCTCCAGCGCCTTTTCCATTCCCGCGCGCAGCTTCGCCTCATCGAAGGCCTCGCGGCTCCGGTCGCTTTTGATGACGCTCGGCATCACCAACTCGGGAACCTCGAAGGTCGTGAACCGCTCACCGCAAGCCAGGCATTCCCGCCGGCGGCGAATCTGATCGCCCTCGCCGGCGAGCCGCGAGTCGGTGACCTTGGTTTCGACGTGACCGCAGAACGGACAGTGCATGGTCTGGGACGTTCCGCGATCTCGAGCCGCTCAAACCTTGCCGTAGACCGGAAAGCGCGCACACAGCTCCAGCGCCCGGGCGCGCGCGCGCGCGATCACCGCGGGCTCACCCCCGGCATCGAGCACATCGGCGATCAAATCAGCCACCTGCTCGACCTCCGCTTCCTTGAAGCCGCGTGTCGTCGCCGCCGGCGTGCCGATGCGCAAGCCGCTGGTGATGGCCGGCGGCCGCGGATCGTTGGGCACCGCGTTCTTGTTGACCGTGATGTTGGCTTTGCCGAGCGCGGCGTCGGCGTCCTTTCCCGTGATCTCGCGGCCGATGAGACTGAGCAGAAACAGATGATTGTCGGTGCCGCCGGAGACGATGTTGTAGCCACGGCCGGCCAGGCGGGCCGCCATGGCCCGCGCGTTGGCGAGCACCTGCCGCTGGTACTGCGCGAACTGCGGCTGCAACGCCTCGAGCAACGCCACCGCCTTGGCCGCGATCACGTGCATCAATGGCCCGCCCTGGGTGCCGGGAAAGACCAGCGAGTTGAGCTTCTTTTGAATCTCCTCGTTGGCGCGCGCCAGGATCATCCCGCCCCGGGGTCCGCGCAGCGTCTTGTGCGTGGTGGTAGTGACCACGTCGGCATGCGGCAGCGGATTGGGATACAGCCCGGCGGCGACCAGTCCCGCCACGTGCGCCATATCCACCACGAGGTAGGCGCCGACGCTCCGGGCGATCTCGGCGAAGCGCGCCCAGTCGACGACGCGCGAGTATGCCGAGAAGCCCGCGATGATCATCCTCGGGCGGTGCTCCGCGGCCAGCCGCTCAACCTGCTCATAGTCGATTTCGCCCGTATCGGGGCGGATCCCGTATTGCGCCGCGCGGAAGAATTTGCCGGAAAAATTGACGCGCGCGCCGTGGGTGAGATGCCCGCCATGATCGAGGCTCATGCCGAGAATGGCGTCCCCGGGCTGCAGCAGCGCGAAATACGCCGCCGCATTCGCCTGTGAGCCCGAATGCGGCTGTACGTTCGCGTACGCGGCGCCGAAAAGCTGCTTGGCCCGCTCGATGGCCAGCCGCTCGGCGACGTCGACATACTCGCAACCGCCGTAATAGCGCCGGCCCGGATAGCCCTCGGCATACTTGTTGGTCAGTACCGACCCCTGCGCCTCGAGCACGCGCGGACTGGCGTAGTTCTCCGAAGCGATGAGCTCTATGTGCTCCTCCTGCCGGCGTTGCTCGCCATCGATGGCGCGGGCCAGCTCGGGATCGAAATGGTGGAGGTCCTGGGATTTATCGAACATGGGGATCCTCGGATCGTGCGCGCGAGCGTCGATTGTACCGAAGGGGGCGTCGGCGGGCAGACTCCCGCTCGGACCGGCCGAGATCCGGCCGGGCCACGGCATATAGCCCATTGGGCATGGACTCGACGATAATGGGCGCAAGTGGCCGCCCACCCCGCCCCCCCGGGAGCATTCACCCGCGGGCGATGGACGGATGCGGCGGCACCACGCTCGAAGCGCGATCCATCGCGCGTTTCTTCGCGGCTCGGCTCGGGCCGCGGCTACATCAGCTGCTCGACGGGATTATGGCTCAATACATCTATACCATGCAGAAGGTCGGCAAGGTCGTGCCGCCCAAGCGCTTCATTCTGCGCGACATCAGCCTGTCGTTCTTTCCCGGCGCCAAAATCGGCGTGCTGGGTCTCAACGGTGCCGGCAAGTCCACGCTGCTGCGGATCATGGCCGGCCAGGACACGGAGTTCGACGGCGAAGCACGGCCGCAGAACGGCATCCGCGTCGGCTATCTGCCGCAGGAGCCGCAACTCGACCCACAAAGCGATGTGCGCGCCACCGTCATGGAGGGGGTCGGCGAGACGTTGCAGCTGATCGAGGCGTTCAATCGCCTGAGCGACCGGTTCGCCGAGCCGATGAGCGACGACGAGATGAGCACGCTGCTCGAGCAGCAGGCCAAGCTCCAGGATGCGATCGATGCGGCGGGCGGCTGGGAGCTGTCACGCAAGCTCGATATCGCCGCCGATGCGCTGCGCCTGCCGCCGTGGACGGCGCAGATCGGCACCCTCTCCGGCGGCGAGAAGCGCCGGGTGGCGCTGTGCCGCCTGCTGCTGTCGGCCCCGGACATGCTCTTGCTCGATGAGCCCACCAACCACCTCGATGCCGAATCGATCGCCTGGCTCGAGCGCTATCTGGAACAGTATCCGAGCACGGTCATCGCCGTGACCCACGATCGCTACTTTCTCGACAATGTGGCCGAGTGGATTCTGGAACTTGACCGTGGCCATGGCATCCCCTGGCACGGCAACTACTCCTCGTGGCTCGAGCAGAAGGAGCAGCGCCTGCGCGTCGAGGAGCGCGAGCGCGAGGCGCTGCGCAAGACCCTGGAGCACGAGCTCGAGTGGGTGCGCCAGAACCCCAAGGCACGCCAGGCCAAGAGCAAGGCGCGCCTGCAGCGCTACGAAGAGCTCGCCTCACGCGAGTTTCAGCAACGCAATGAGACGAGCGAGATCTACATCCCGCCCGGAGAGCGCCTCGGGGAGCACGTGATCGAGGTCCGTGGCGTGCGCAAGGCCTACGGGGAGCGGCTGCTGATCGATGACCTCTCCTTCGATCTGCCGCGCGGGGGCATCGTCGGGATCATCGGTCCAAACGGCGCGGGCAAGACGACGTTGCTGCGCATGCTGACAGGCGCCGAATCCGCGGACGCGGGCGAGATCCGCGTCGGACCGACCGTCAAGCTCGCATATGTCGATCAATCGCGGCAGGCGCTTGATAACCGAAAGACCGTGTGGGAGGAGATTTCCGGCGGACTCGACCTGATCAAGGTCGGCAGCTACGAGACCGCCTCGCGCAGCTACGTTGGACGCTTCAATTTCAAAGGCGCACAACAGCAGCAGACCATCGGCGAGCTCTCCGGCGGCGAGCGCAACCGCGTGCACCTCGCCAAGGTGCTGCGCAGCGGCGGCAACGTGCTGCTGCTCGATGAGCCGACCAACGACCTGGACGTCGAGACGCTGCGCGCGCTCGAGGAGGCGTTGTTGAACTTCCCCGGCTGCGCGGTCGTGATCTCCCACGACCGTTGGTTCCTCGACCGCATCGCCACCCACATCCTCGCCTTCGAGGGCGACTCGCAAGTGGTCTGGTTCCACGGCAACTACCAGGAATATGTCGAGGATTTCCGGCGGCGCAAGGGCGACGCGGCCGATCAGCCGCATCGCATCCGCTACAAGCCCCTGACACGCTGAGGTCATGTCGCTCGCCCGTATCTGAGCCGAACCTGCAACCGACACCCCCGCACCGCGGGGAATCTTCGCGCACCTACGCGCCATTGCCCGCCCGCGCGTCATCTATGATCTGCTGGCAGCGCGCTGCCTGCACGCTCCGGCCGGGATTGCACCGCCGCCGGTCCTGCTCGAGGTCGCCCGCCTGATCGGCGGAGCCCCGCCGCGCGGGCCCGCTCCAGCCCCCGCATCGCCCGACGGCCCAAATGGGTTATAATGGCCTTCCGGCAGTGGCTATCACACAAACAGTTTCCCCAGCGCCCGCCATGCCTCACATCGACACTGAAAGCCGGCTGATTCACGACCAGGGCAAGCCCCTGGTGCTCACCTGTCCGCACTGTCAGGTCGTTACGCACGTCACGGCCACCGCCGTGCCGCGCTTTCAGGAACTGCAGGCTTACCGGCCGGCGCAGATCGGCATGGTTTTCCGCTGCGATGCGTGCCTGGCGCCGATCTTTCTGCGCTTCACGGCCCGCGCCTACGCCCCGAGCCGGGTGGAGCTGGCACCGCAGTTCGTGGAGGTGGAACGGGCGCGCGAACGGTTCGATTTCACCCATCTGCCGGAAGAGATCGAAATGTTCTTCAAAGAGGCGCTGGCGTGCTACAGCGGCGGCGCCTACAACGCATTCGCCTCCATGTGCCGGCGCACAGCGCATGCGCTGTTCGCCGATCGCGGCGAGGCCGGCAAGCTCAAGCTGTTCGATCTGCTCAACGAGGTCCGTGAGATCGCGGCGCTCGCCCCGGAGACCTTCGCCAAGACCCGCAGCATCCTCTTCGGCATCGCCTCCGACCCGCGCCCGGGCACGCCGGTGCTCGAGAGCCACGAAGCCGGCGTATTGCTCGAAGTGATGAAGGATCTGCTCTATCAGACGTACGTGCGCAAGGGACGGCTCGAGCAGGCGCTGCTGGTGCGCCGCTTCTTCTTCGAAGAGGCGCACAATCCACCGCGCGTATCCAAATTGCCGAGCGCCGGCTGAACGACCCGCGTCGTCGCCCCGGCCGAACCGGATTATGTTAGATCCCGCCGACACCGTCGTTCTCTACGAAGAGCTGGCTTTCCAGGACGTCATGCCCGTGCGCTGGGATTCCCTGCCGCCCGAGCCGGCGGCCGCCGTGGGCCTCGCCGAGCGCAACCTTCAGGTGATGCAGGCCTGGGACGCGTTGGAGGACCATCCCGTGGTCGAGAAGGCCGAGGAAAACGCACCCTTGGCGGCCGAGATCCAGCGGTTGGACCGCAAGATGACCCTGCTGCTGGCGCTCGTCGGCCAGCTGTTGGCGCTGAACAGGCCGCGCCCGGCGCCGGTGCCGCTGCGCTTCAATGCCCGCGGCGCGCTGTGGCGACCCGCGGGCGCGGCGCCGCAAACCGGCGCGCAGGGCGTCCTCGAGATCTATCTGCACGAGTGCATCGCGCAACCGCTGCGCCTCGGCGGACGCATCATCGCGGTAGCGGAGACCGGCGAGATCAAGGTCCGCTTCGAGCCGCTCGACGATGCGCTCTCGGCCGTCATCACCAAGATCGCCTTCCGCCGCCACCGCCGTCAGATTGCCGGACGACACACCCCGGGCCGGTATTGAGTGGCGCTGCATCCGGGCTCCTGCCCGGCCCGGAGCGCCTCGGGGCGCGCTCAGGCATAGGTGTCGATCAGACCAACGCCCCGCAGCGCCGCCGTGCCGCCCACATCGCTCTGCGTGCCGCCCGCCTCGCCGAGCGTCGTGGCCGCGCTGCCCGCGCCCGCACGCGACTGGCGCGGCGCATCGTGCGAGACCCCGGAGTCGGTCAGGGACAATCCCTGATTGGCGAACAAGTTGCGCAGCTCCGGCAGTGCACGCGCGAGAGCCTGGCGGGTCTCGGGCTGTGTCGCCCCGAACCAGACGCTCGCCTGTCCATGTTGGACTGAGATGCTCACCTGCAAAGGTCCGAGATTCCGCGGCGACAGTTGCAACGAAGCGGATTGAACACCCTGTTGTGTCATCCACGTCAGCCGCGCCGCGAGCTGCTCGGTCCACGCGCCGGATCCAACCTGCGCGGTCAACTCCGGGCCGCCACCCGAGCCCGACAAGCCGCTGGCCGTGGCTTGCGTGCTCGCCACGAGCTGCGCGGCGGTGAGCGGGCCCGCGCCATTGAGCTGCCCGGCACTCGGGGCGGCGCCGGAATGTCCGGTGGCAGCCGTCGCGCCCGGCACTGATTCCGCAAGGACCGCATGCACCGCAGCCGTGGCGGCTTGCGCCGCGGCGTCCACGGGCTGCCCCGCTTGCGCCACAACGCTTGGGTCAACCGCCGGTTTGCCCGCGCGGCCCGGCGCACTCGTCCGTACCTCGGCGTGTGGCGGCGGCGCCGAACCCGCCCGATCCATCAGGGCCATGGCCACCGCGACCGGATCAGTCTTGTTGCCGTGGCCGGATTCCCGGACGCTCGCCTTGGCCGACTTGCCCTCCGCGGCGCCGGCGGTCCGTGCCGGCGGCCGCTCAGGCGCGGACAGCGACAACGCCAGCGTCTGCGAAAAGTCGGCTCCCGGCGGCGCGGTGTTCCCAGGCTGCGTACTCTTCCCGGCCGCGGTCCGGCCGATCGTGCCCTTGCGGGCCGCGCCCGCGCCGCCACCGCTCCCCGCGGCCGGGCCGCGCTGGGCTTGCCCGGACCGCGCGCGCGCCCCGGAAGACCGCCTGCCCGTATCCGCCGCGGCGTTGGAGCTCTCGGCACCGGCTGGCCGGGTCGTGCGGCCCGAGCCGCCCTCGAAGGAGACCGGTCCGCCCGCGCCGCCCGTCGGCGATTCGCCTGCGATGCCGGCCCCGAGCGATGCGGCCGGCGCGGGCGAGGGACTCGGCATGGACGGGGACGCACTCAGGCTTCGCAAAGTCTCAGTTGACACGGATGGATCTCCCGCGGGTCCACTGCTGTTGTGACCGTTCGTCCGTCTCGCGCTGCTCGCGCCGTTCCTCGGCGCCGCGTTCCTCGGCACGCCAATGCGCGGCCAGGGTGTCGATCTGGGATGCGCGCCGGGCGGCGCCGCGCCAGCTTTCCAGCTCGCTGGTGCGCTGCAACTCCGCCTGACCGAGCAGCTGACTCTGATGCTGCAGCGCCTCATCGAGCCGGCCCAGGAAAACCTGATACTCGCGCACTCCCGCGCCGTCGAGGCCCGTCTGCGCCCGGCGATGGAAGTCCTGCAGGTACGTGGCTCGGTAGTTCTCGAGCTCATGAAGGCGGGCACGGGTCTCGCGCACGCGCTGCTCGCACAGCGCGAGCGCCTCGGCCTTGCGCCGCTCGAGATCGCCCACCACTCGTTGGACCAGAGCGATGCGTTGAGTCTTTTTCATGCGTTGCCTTCCGCGAGCAGCCCGTCGAGCGCGCCGAGGCTCGATGCGAGATCGACGCGCTCGCGCATGTCCTGCTGAAGAAACTGCTGCACACCGGGCCAGAGCCGGATTGCCTGATCCACCCGCGCGTCGCTGCCGCGCTGATACGCCCCGATCGCCACCAGATCACGATGTTGCTGGTACGTCGAGAGAATCTTACGGAACTGGCGCGCGGCGCCGAAGTGTGCCGGCGAGACGATCTCGTTCATGGCGCGGCTGACGGACGCCTCGATATCTATGGCCGGATAATGACCGCTTTCGGCGATCCGCCGGGACAACACGATGTGCCCGTCGAGAATGGCGCGGGCCGCATCGGCGATCGGATCGTTCTGATCGTCACCCTCGGCAAGCACGGTGTAGAACGCGGTGATCGAGCCTGCGCCCGCGGCGCCGTTGCCGGCGCGCTCCACCAATTGCGGCAGCCGCGCGAACACCGAGGGCGGATAGCCCTTGGTGGCGGGCGCCTCCCCGATCGCCAGCGCGATCTCGCGCTGCGCCTGAGCGAAGCGTGTCAGGGAATCCATCAGCAACAGCACACTCGCGCCCTGGTCGCGGAAATACTCGGCGATCGCTGTGGCGAGCCAGGCGCCGCGCAGGCGCATCAGCGGCGGGGCGTCAGCCGGCGCGGCCACCACCACCGCCCGCGTCCGATCCTCGGGACCGAGGATCCGCTCGACGAATTCCTTCACCTCGCGGCCGCGCTCGCCGATCAGGCCGACCACGATCACCTGCGCGCTCGTGAAGCGCGCCATCATGCCAAGCAGCACGCTCTTGCCGACGCCGCTGCCGGCGAACAGTCCGACGCGTTGCCCGCGGCCGATCGTCAGCACTGAATTGATCGCCCGGATGCCGACATCGAGCGGTTCGCTGATCGGCTGGCGCGAAAGTGGATTGATCGGGCGCCCCGCCAGGCGAACGGTATCGGCGCAGGCAATGCGCCCGAGTCCATCGAGCGGCTGGGCGCCGCCATCGACGATGCGGCCGAGCAGCTCCGGCCCGACGTGCACCGTGCCGGCGCGCCGCCGCGGAATGACCCGCGCGTTCGGACCGAGTCCGTGCGCATCGCCGGCCGGCATCAGATACAGACGATCACCCGAAAAGCCGACCACTTCGGACTCGATGCGCGCGCCGTCGCCGGTAATCACGTCGCAATAATCGCCGACCGCGGCCTGGCAGCCCGTCGCCTCGAGCGTCAGGCCCACCATGCGGGTAAGCGCGCCCTCCAGCGGCGGTGGCCCCGTGCGTTCGACCGCCAACAGGCTGCGGCGCAGGCCGGCGCGCCAGAGCGCCGCGCGATTGGCATCGAGCCGCCCGCTCATGGCGAATTCCGCGTGCCGGAGCGCAGATCACCCAGCGCCCCGGCGGTGATGGCCGCGACACGGCTCTCGAACAGCGCATCGACGCGCGAGGACTCGCTCTTCACGAGGCAGCCTCCGCGCGCCTGCGTGGCGTCCTCGACGATCGCCCAATGACGCTCCCCCGACACCGGCGTGAGATGCTCGCGCACCGCCGCGGCATCCTCCGGATGCAGCACGACACTCACCTCGCGCGCGGCGGCCGGAAGCTGCGCGAGCGATTCGCGCACGATGGCGATGACTTGCGCCGGCTCCTGATGCAGCTCGCGCCGCGCCAGCTGTTTGCCGACCGCCAGCGCCAGGCGAACCAAATCCGCCTCGACCTCGGCGTCGAGCTGCGCGAGGGGATCTACGAGCGCAGCGAGCACGGTGTCGAGTCGCCGCGCGCGCTCCTCGAGAGCCGCGAGCCGGGCCTGAACGGCGCTTTCGCCGCGAGCTAGACCGGTCTCGTAACCGCGCGTCTCCGCCTGTTGCAACGCCTTGTGCAGCTCGCTCACCTGCGGGCGCTGTGCCGCTCCAAGGCCGACCACGGGTCCGGTCACCTGCGGCAGCTGCCAACGCTCGATGCGCGCGGCGCCCGCTCGCTGGGCGATCGGCTCAGACATACTGCTCTCCCTTGCCGCCGATGGTGATGGCGCCGCTTTCGGCGAGCTTACGGGCCACTTTCAGGATTTCCTTCTGCGCCTCTTCCACCTCCGAGAGACGCACCGGTCCCTTGGCCTCCAGGTCGTCCTTGAGCATCTCGGCGGCGCGCTGCGACATGTTCTTGAAGATCTTCTCCTTCAGCGCCTCGTCCGTGCCCTTGAGCGCCAGCAGCAATTGATCGCTCGAGACCTGCCGCAGCAGCTCCTGCATGCTCCGATCGTCGAGCTCGATCAGGTTGTCAAACACGAACACCAGCTCCTCGATACGCGCCGCGAGCGCCTCGTCGTTCTTGGCCACCTGCTCCATCAGCAAGCTCTCCTGGCTGGGCTCGAGGAAATTGATGATGTTAGCGACGGCTTTGGCGCCGCCGAGCACCGAAGTCTTGCCGGTCGACTTGCCGGCGAACTGCTTCTCGATGATGTCGTCGAGCTCGGAGAGCGCGTTCGGCTGCACTCCGTCGAGCAACGCGATGCGCGCAACCACTTCCGGTCGAACCGCCTCCGGCAGCAGTGTCAGCACTTCGGCCGCCTGGTCTGCCTCGAGATACGCGAGCACGATGGCGATGATCTGCGGATGCTCCTGGCGGACCAGCTCGGCCACCGCCCGCGAATCCATCCACTTCAGCGCCTCCAGGCCCTTGCTGCTGCGGCCGATGTTGATCCGGTCGATGACGCTCTCGGCCTTGCCGGCCCCGAGCGCATCGACCAGAACCTTGCGCAGAAACTCATCCGCCCCCACACCGACCGAGGTTTGGGTCTCGACGTTCGAGGTGAACTCCGACATCACGCCCTGGACTTCCTCGAGCGAGACATTGCTCAGATTCGCCATGGCCGCGCCAATGCGCTGCACCTCCTTGGCCCCCATGTGCTTGAGCACCTGCGCCGCCTCGTGCTCCCCGAGCGTCAGCAGCAGGATCGCGGCCCGCTCGGTGCCACTGCGGCTCGCGCCTTTTGCGCCGCGATCACTCATCGTTGCCTACCCAACCGCGCACCAGCTGCGCGACGCGCTTGGGATCCTGGCCCACCATGGCGCGCGCGTTGACCAGCTGCTGGTCGTGCGAGAGTTCCTTGACGACCGCATCCTTCTGCACCTGGGGCGAGCCGTCGGGCAGCGCCGCGTGAACGAGCTGCGCAGGCGCGGCCGTGACCGCGAGCAGTGAACGCACCAACGGCCGCAGCACCGCCAAGACCAGCGCGAGCACTCCGATCAATCCCACGACGACTTTCAGCAGGGTGAGGAACAGCGGGCGCTGCCAGATGGACGGACGGACGAATTGGCCGCCCGCGGCGCTCGGCAGATCGAGCGGCTCGTTGACGACGCTCACGCTGTCGCCGCGCGCCGCATTGAATCCGACGGCATTCTTGACCAGCTGCGTCACTCGCGCGAGCTCCGCCGGCGACAGCGGGACCTGAGTGATCTTGCCGCCGGCTCCCTTCACCGCGCGATAGCCGACCAGTACCGCCACGGAAAGGCGGCGGATCTGCCCGGGCGGCTGGCGCGAGTAGGCGAGCGTGCGATCGATCTCGTAATTTCGCGTCACGTTGCTCGAGAGCACATGACCGCCGACGCCGACGCCGCCGATCGTCTTGAGCACCGGTTTCGCTCCGCCGGCCGCGCGCGCACCGGTCTTGCCGCCGGCGGCCTTGGCTGCGGCGCCCGCCGGTGCGCGGGCCGGCTTGCTCTTCGGCGGGCTCGCGAGCGTACCCGGCACCGGCGGCTCATTGGAAAGCGAGCCGGGCACCCCGCCCGGACCACCCGCGCCGCTGGTCTGCTCGGAGATCTGCTCGCTGCGCACGATCTGGCTGTGCGGTCTGTACAGTTCCCGCGCCTCCTCCCGACTTGCCGTGTTGAGGGCGACGACCACGTCGGCGTGCACCAGGCCCGGTCCGACCAGCGGCGTCAGCAAAGTCACGATACGCTGCTGATCGTCGGCCTCGATACGACGTACCATGTCGTAACCCTGCTCGTCGAGAGAATACCGGCTGTTGCCCTGCGCGCCGGACAGCAGCTGTCCGTTCTGATCGACCACCGTCACGTGGGTCGGGGTGAGATTCGGCACGCTCGAGGCGACCAGGTTGACGATCGCCTGCACCTGCTCCGGACCGAGCACGCTGCCGGCGCGCAGTTGCACGAATACCGAGGCGCTCGCCGCGGTCTGATCGCTGAGAAACACGGATTGGCGCGGCTCGGCCAGATTGACGCGCGCCGCGGCGATCTGCTGCATGCTGGCGATGGTGCGCCCCAGCTCCTGCTCGAGCGCGTGCTGATAGCGCACATTCTCGATGAACTGACTCACCCCGAATCCAGAGCCCTTGTCGAGTTGCGCGAAGCTGTCGCCCTCGGCGACCCCCTGACCCGCCAACTTCAGGCGCGCCGCATCGAGTTGCTGGGCTGGAACCTCCACGCCATTGGTCGCGGCGTCCAACCGGTAGGGAATCTGCGCGGCCTGCAGCGCCTGCACGACCTGCGACTCCTGCTGCGCCGAGAGGTTGGCGTACAGCAGGCTGTAGGTCGGTCCGCGCGACCACAGCACGATCCAGACGCCGGCGGCGACCGCCGCGGCGATGCCGACCAGCAGTAGCAACGGACGCAGATTGAAAGGAATGGCCGGTGTGGCCCGCATTGCGGTGGATTCGACAGCCATAATGAGGTGCTACATCTGCATGTTCATGATGTCTTGATAGGCGGTGATCAGGCGGTTGCGCACCTGGGTCAGGGCGTCGAACGACACGCTGGCCTTCTCAACCTGCAGCACCACCTGCGGCAGCGACACTCCGGGTGCGCCGCGCGAGAACGCGTTGGTGAGCGCGCTGGCGCGCTGCTCGCTCTGATTGACCGCATCGATGCCCCGCTTGAGGATCGAGGCGAATTCGCTCGTACCGGAAACCCCCGTCGCGCCGGACTGCGACGCTGCCCCGAGTCCCGCCGGCCGCGGCGCATCCAGACGCACCTGGGACGACATGGCGCGGATTTGGGCCAGCACCTGATTGATAGCCATTTGACTCATGAGGTCCTCCTTCAAGCCGCCGGAACTTCGACACCCGCCTCGCGCAAGCGCGCGAGCTTGTAGCGCAGCGTGCGCGGACTGATGCCGAGCCGCTCGGCCACCTCGCGCCGGTTGCCCTGACCGCTCTTGAGCGCATCGAGGATCAGATCGCGCTCGGCCTGAATCAGCGAGCCGGCCAGTGAGCTGACGCCCGCCAGGGCCGGCTGCGCCACCGGCGGCGCGAACGGCGCCTCGTTGGCGAGCTCGAATTGAATGTGCTCCGGACCGATCACCGGGCCGTTGAGCAGGATCAGCGCCCGTTGCAACAGGTTGTCGAGCTCACGCACGTTGCCGGGCCAAGAATACGTGAGCAACCGGTGAGCCGCGTCGGCGCTCAATGCCGGAATCGGCCGTCCGGGGCGGCAACGCGCGGTCAGCAACTGCATGGCGAGCGGCAGCACGTCGTCGCGACGCAGACGCAACGGGGCGATCGCCAACGGGAAGACGTTCAGCCGGTAATAGAGATCCTCGCGGAAGCGTCCCCCGGCGACCTCCTCACGCAGGCGCCGGTTGGTGGTGGCGATGACGCGCACGTGCAGACTGATGGTCTCGCGGCCGCCGATACGCTCGACTTCGCGCTCCTGCAGCACGCGCAGGAGCTTCGCCTGAAGGCCGAGCGGCATCTCGGTGATCTCGTCGAGCAGCAGCGTGCCGCCCTGCGCCTGCTCGAACTTCCCCGGATGCGCGGCATGCGCACCGGTGAAGCTGCCCCGCTCGTAGCCGAACAGCGTCGCCTCGAGCATGTTCTCGGGTATGGCCGCGCAATTGACCGCCACGAACGGCCCCTTGGCGCGCAGCGAGCGGCGGTGAATATAACGGGCGAGCACCTCCTTGCCGGTGCCCGATTCGCCCCAGACGAGCACCGTGCAGTCGGTCGCGGCCACACGGCGGGCGATTCCGAGCAGGCGTTGCGAATCCGCGGCCCGGGCAACGGGCTCGGGAACGTCGCCGACGGCGTAATGAATGACCGACTGTGGTTCGTGACTCTCTGACATCGATTTCCCCAAATGCAGGGATGCTTCGTCAGGGAGGAATGCAAATGGCGTGCCGAAGTCGATCGGCAGCCAAAGCGTGACATGGGTCACGCTCGCGGCGCAGCGGCGCGCCGCTCGGCGTCAAACTTCCGTCACGCCCTCGTCTATGGCGTCGACGAGATCGAGTTTGCGCAGACGTTCCACCAACGTCGTGCGACGCAGGTTGAGCAGTCGCGCGGCCTGCGCCACGGTGCCGTTGGCGCGCTCGAGCGCCTGCCTCACCAGTGCGCGCTCGATACTGAGGAGATGCTCGCGAAGATCGATTCCCTGGTCGGGCAGCGCGCACGGATGCGCCACCCCGGGCGCAACCGCCTCGCCCTCGATGATTGCCAGCACCGCGCTCTCGCTGAGCGGAGCCGGCTCGGCCGCGACCGGCACGTCCGGTTGCCCCGCGAAGACCCACTCCGTCGGCGGCTGGTACTTCGACGGTAGATCCGCGACCTCGACGCAGCGGCCGGCGCACACGATCGACAGTCGCTCGATGAGATTCGCCAGCTCGCGGACGTTGCCGCTCCAGTGATACTCGGCAAGCGCGGCCAGCGAGCACGCCGAGAACCGCAGGTCGCCCCGACCCTCGGCAACGTTCCGCGCGGTGAACTCACGCACCAACGCCGGGAGATCCTCGCGCCGCTCACGCAGCGTGGGCATCTCGATCGGAAAGACGTTCAGGCGGTGAAAGAGGTCCTCGCGAAACCTGCCGCAACGGATCGCCTCTTCCAGATTGCGGTGGGTCGCCGCCACGATCCGCACGTTGCAGCGCATCGGCGCGTGATTGCCGACACGCTCGAAGACTCGCTCCTGCAGCACGCGCAGCAATTTGACCTGCATGGGCGGACTCATGTCGCCGATCTCGTCGAGAAACAGCGTGCCCCCCTCGGCGATCTCGAAGCGGCCCTTGCGGGTGGCGATCGCGCCGGTGAACGCGCCCTTCTCGTGGCCGAACAATTCCGATTCCAGCAGCTCCGCCGGTATCGCCCCGCAGTTCACCGCGACGAACGGGCGATTGCGGCGGGGGCTGAGTTCGTGGATGGCGCGGGCGGCGACCTCTTTGCCGGTTCCGGACTCCCCGAGGATCAGAACCGTCGAGTCATGGACTGCGACCTGACGGATCAATCCGATCACGGCAGCGATCGCCGCCGACGTTCCGGTCGGCATGCATCCCGGTCGCGGTTCCGCGCAAGCGCGCGACGTAGAGGTCTCGGCGCTGATAGCGGTATCGGCGGCGTATTCGCTGGCAAACATCGGGGTGCTCACTTCTTTTTACTCGCCTTTCTTTTTGGGGCCGCCGGACAAGGCCGTACGCCGTGTTCTTGGTCCCCGATGGTCGGTACTTTGACTTATTCATCGGCGTGTTTTCTGTGACGCACCTCAGGATTGTTTGCATATGGCGACACGCGCTTTGGCGCCGCGGCTAGGACCTAACGGGCCGCCACCGGTGCCGGAACTCCGACGCCGGTCCGCCGATGTGACGCAGCTCACAGCGCCAACGAAATAAAAATCCTCGTAAAGTCATGATGTTATGCGCCACCGCCTCACCGTGGCACAGGCATTGCAGCCACCGGCCGGCACAGTTGAACGACCGACAGGAATTGCAACATTCATGGCTAACGCACCCGCAGCCGCCGCGACCGAACCCAGCTCGACGCCCCAGAAGAAACGCGCGATGCCGCTGTGGCTGATCATCACGATCGCCGCCGTGGTCCTCGGC
This sequence comes from Steroidobacteraceae bacterium, assembly GCA_027456605.1. Classification (GTDB taxonomy): domain Bacteria; phylum Pseudomonadota; class Gammaproteobacteria; order Steroidobacterales; family Steroidobacteraceae; genus 13-2-20CM-66-19. Next base: position 24,855 of record DAIDUQ010000110.1, read on the forward strand.
GCCGGCGCCGGCGGCTTCCTGCTGCTGCACGGTCGCGCCGCCGATGGCACGCACGGGGCCCGTAAGGCGCCCTCCGGTCCGCCGCACTACCTCGCGCTGAAGCCCTTCGTGGTGAATTTCCAGTCCGGCCAGGCGGTGCGCTATCTGCAGGTATCCCTGCAGGTGATGTCGCGCGACCCTGCGACCCTCACGCTGCTGAAGCAGAACGACCCGGTGGTGCGCAACGACCTGCTGCTGCTGCTCAGCAATCAGCGCTACGCGACGCTCGACACCGAGGCCGGCAAACAGCGGCTGCGCGCGGCCGTGCTCGCCGACGTGCGCAAGGTGGTGAGCGCGGCCGGCGGACACCCCGGCCACGTCGATGCCATCTATTTCACCAGCTTCGTGATGCAGTAACCCCGGCGCCGGGCGTCTTCGCATGAGCAACGAAAAGATACTCGATCAGGCCGAAATCGACGCCCTGCTGCACGGCGTCGACACCGGCGCGGTCAACACCGACCCGCCGCCGGATCCCGGGGAAGTCATCGCCTATGACTTCGCCAATCAGATGCGCATCGTGCGCGGGCGGATGCCCACGCTCGAGATGATCAACGAGCGCTTTGCGCGACTGTACCGCGTGAGTCTCTACAACCTCCTGCGTCGCGCCCCGGAAGTCGGGATCGGACCAATTCAGATCAAGAAATTCAGTGAATTCGTCCATACCCTGCACGTGCCGACCAGCCTCAATCTGGTGCGCCTAAATCCTCTGCGCGGCACGGCGCTGATCGTCCTCGATTCGACTCTCGTCTTCGCGGTCGTGGACAATTTCTTCGGCGGCAACGGCCGGCACGCCAAGATCGAGGGGCGCGAATTCACCGCCACCGAGCAGCGAATCATCCAACTTGCGCTACGCAGCGTTTTCGCCGATTTGCACGAGGCGTGGTCGCATATTGCCGAGATCCGGGCGGAATACCTGCAATCGGAAATCAACCCGCAGTTCGCCAACATCGTTTCGCCCTCGGAAATCGTCGTGGTGAGCTCGTTTCACATCGAGCTCGACGGGCACGGCGGCACTCTCTACATCACCATGCCGTACGCGATGATCGAGCCGCTGCGCGAGATACTCGATTCCGGCGTGGCCAGCGACCGGATGGACCGGGACGAGCGCTGGATGCAGTCGCTGCGCGAGGAGCTCGAGGACGCGGAGCTCGCCGTCACCACGCTGGTCGGCCGCACGTCGCTATCGCTCGCCGAGCTTCTCAACCTCAAGCCCGGCGACATCCTGCCCTGCGATTTCTCCGGTCAGGTCACCCTGATCGCGGAGGACATGCCGGTGTTCCGCGGCACACTCGGCACCTCGCGCGGAAATCAGGCGGTGAGGATCGAGGAACGCATACGCCGCAACCGAGTCACCGCGGAAATATCTTCGGCCAACAGCCAGTGAGCTCCGTCATGAACGCCAATGTCCAAGCGCAAGCCGCCGAGCCCGCCGAATTCCACCCGCTCACCGACGAGGGCGTGGGCAAGGGAAGCGGCGAGGTCAACCTCGAGGTCATCCTCGACGTGCCGGTCACACTTTCGATGGAAGTCGGTCGCACGCGCATCCCGATCCGCAGCTTCCTGCAGCTCAATCAGGGTTCCGTGGTCGAGTTAGACCGCACCGCGGGCGAGCCGCTCGACGTCTACGTCAATGGAACACTGGTCGCGCACGGTGAGGTCGTGGTCGTGAATGAGAGATTCGGCATCCGTCTGACCGACGTCATCAGTCCCGCCGAGCGGCTGCGCAAGCTCAAATGACCCATCTGTTCGCCGCCCCCGCTGCCGGAACGGCTTCACCAGCGATCGGCGCCGGCGGACTCGCGTCCGTCACGCTCGCGCTGCTCGTCGTTCTGGTGGCCATATTCGCGCTTGCCTGGATCGCGCGCCGCTTGCGGACGTTCGGGGTCCGCGCCCCGGGCGCGCTCGAGATCCTCGCCAGCATGCCCCTTGGCGCCAAGGAACGCGCCGTGCTCGTGAAGGTGGGCGACGCACAGATCCTGCTCGGCGTCGCGCCCGGACAGGTCAACACCCTGCATGTGCTGGAGCGTCCGGCAACCCTCGACAGATCGACCGCGGATGCCGCTGGTCCGGCGCGGCAGTCGTTCGCCACGCTGCTGAAGCGGAGCCTCGGTAAGTGAGCTTCCTGCGCAAGAGCTGGCCCCTGCTGCTGCTGGCGCTGCTGCCGGTTGCCGCCTGCGCCGCACCCGGCATTCCCGCCTTCAGCGTTCAGACCCACGGCGGAACCCAGACGTACACGTTGACGATGCAGGTCTTGGCGCTGATGACGGCGCTCACCCTGCTGCCGGCCATCCTTCTGATGATGACCTCGTTCACACGCATCGTGATTGTCCTCGGGATCCTGCGCCAAGCGCTCGGCGCCGGCCAGACCCCGCCCAACCAGGTGCTGCTCGGTCTCGCGCTGTTTCTCACCCTGTTCGTGATGTCGCCGGTGATTCGCCAGATCGACCGGGTCGCGTATCAGCCCTACGCGGCCGGCACCCTCACCGCGACCGCGGCACTCGATCGGGCCGAGGTGCCGGTCAAGGAGTTCATGCTGCACCAGACGCGCGAGAGCGACATCGCCGTATTCACCCACATCGCCGGCAGCAAGGGCTACGCCGCCCCGCTCGATGTGCCGCTTGCCATCCTCGTGCCCGCATTCATCACCAGCGAGCTGAAGACCGCGTTTCTGATCGGCTTCCTGCTGTTCATACCGTTCGTCATCATCGACCTTGTCGTGGCCAGTGTGTTGATGTCGTTGGGCATGATGATGGTCTCGCCGGTGATGATCTCCCTACCTTTCAAGCTGATGTTGTTCGTGCTGGTAAACGGCTGGACATTGGTCATGGGCTCGCTCGCCGCGAGCTTCTATCATTAAGGGAGCGGTGCGCGTGGATTCCTCAACTGTCATGTCCCTGGGCACCGGCGCGCTGGAGGTGACCTTGGCGCTGTCCGCGCCGCTGCTGCTGGCGGCGCTGATCACCGGCGTGGTGGTCGGGGCCTTCCAGGCGGCCACCCAGATCAACGAAATGACCCTGTCGTTCATTCCAAAGCTGCTGGTGATGGCGCTGGTGATGGCGCTGGCGGGCCCGTGGATGCTGCATACCCTGGTCGACTATACCCGCGAGCTCATCTTGAGCATTCCGCAGCTGGTCAACTGACGGCACCGAAGCGCATGCCCGTCATCACCTCCGCCACGATCGACCACGCCATCGCGAGCATCTTCTGGCCGTTCGTGCGCATCGGCTCATGCCTGATGGTGGCGCCGGTGTTCGGCGCGGTGGCGGTGCCGACGCAGGCGCGCATCGTGCTGGCCGGCGCGATCGCCCTGTTGGTCGCGCCGCTGATCGCCGTGCCGGCGAAAATCGCGCTGTTCTCCGCCCCCGGCGTGCTGATCACGGCGCAGCAGATCATCATCGGCGTGGCGCTCGGTTTTTCCCTGCAGCTGGTCTTCGAGGCGGTGTCTCTCGGCGGGCAGATTGTCGCCAACAGCATGGGCTTGTCGCTGTCGTTCAATCTCGATCCTTTGAGCGGCGAGAGCACTCCGGCGCTGGGTCAGCTCTACACGCTGCTCGTGACGCTGATCTTCCTGCTGCTGAACGGTCACATCGCGCTCATCCGCATCCTCGTCGCGGGCTTCCGCACGTTGCCGGTAGGCACCGCCGGCCTCGGCCCGCATGCTTTGTGGGCGGTGGTCGAGTTCGGCTCGACGCTTTTTTACGGCGCGCTCGCCGTCGCGCTGCCCGCCATCACGGCGCTGATGGTCGCGAATCTCGCCTTCGGTGTGGTCAGCCGCGCCGCGCCCACACTCAATCTGTTCGCGACCGGCCTGCCGGTCGTGCTCGTATTCGGCCTGCTGGTGATCCTCGTGAGCCTGCCGGTGGTTCAGTCCGGGTTCGAGCGGCTGCTCGGCGCCGCGTTCATGTTCATGCAGCGTCTGAGCGGAGCCTGAGCGATGGCTGAGAACGATCAGGACCGTACCGAACAAGCGACTGGAAAGCGCCTGGAGGAGGCCCGCAAGGAGGGCCAAATCCCCCGCTCGGCGGATTTGAGCAGCGCCGCGGTGCTCCTGGTCGCCGGCGCCGGGCTGCGCATGTTCGGCGCCGGCGTCGGTAGTGCGCTCATGGCGCTGATGAGCGCGGGATTGTCGCTGCCGGCGGCGGCGGATTCCGCTCCGAAACGCGCCCTGGCAATCGCCGGCGACGAGGTTCTGCACGCGTTGGCCGCCTGCGCCCCGATACTCGGCCTGACCGTGGTCGCGGCGTTCGCCGCGCCGCTGGCCCTCGGGGGCTGGAACTTCACCTTCCAGTCGCTGGCGCCGGACTTCACTCGCCTCGATCCCTTCGCCGGATTCGCCCGGGTGTTTTCCCCGCGCGGCGCGGTGGAGCTCGGCAAGGCGGTCGCGAAATTCCTGGTGGTTGCCGGCACCGCCTTGCTGGCGCTGCACATCGAGGCCGCTCGCATGCTGGCGCTCGGCCGCGAATCGCTCGTGCCCGCCGTCATCGCGGCGGTCCGCCTGGTAGCGGATGCGCTGATGATCATGGCGGGCTCACTCGGGCTGCTGGCGGCCATCGACGTGCCGTGGCAGCTGTGGCAGCACCACCGCCAGCTGCGCATGACACGCGAGGAGGTGCGTGACGAGGCCAAGGAATCCGAGGGCTCGCCCGAGACCAAAGGACGCATGCGGCGCGCCCAACGTGATTTAGTCCGCCGGCGCATGCTGCACGACGTTCCCAAAGCCAACGTGATCGTCACCAACCCGACACACTTCGCCGTCGCGCTGCGCTACGAGGAAACCCGTATGCGCGCCCCGCGGGTCGTCGCCAAGGGAGCCGACCTCATCGCGACCCGCATCCGCGAGCTCGCCACCGAGCATTCGGTGCCGGTGGTCGAGGCGCCGCCGCTGGCGCGCGCCCTGTATTACAACGTGGAGATCGGCGGCGAGATTCCCGCGGCGCTGTACGTCGCGGTCGCGCAGGTACTGACCTACATCTACCGGCTCAAGGCGTCCCGCTCGAGCGGCGCCGTGCCGCCGGGGCCGCCGATCATCGACCCATCAATCGAGAAACTCCGACACTGATCCATGAGCACGGCGACGAACACAGCGACCGCCCCGATAGCCTGGTCTTCGAATCTGCGTGGCGTGCTGCGCGTCGGTATCGGCGTGCCGCTCGGCGTGCTGTGCGTCCTCGCCATGATCATCGTGCCGTTGCCGCCGGTGGCGCTCGACATCCTGTTCACGTTCAACATCGCGCTGTCCATCGTTATCGTGATGAGCGTCTTCTACGTCTCCCGGCCGGTCGAGTTCGGCGTGTTCCCAACCGCATTGCTGCTTGCCACGCTGCTGCGTCTGGCGCTGAACGTCGCATCCGCCCGCGTCGTGCTGCTGCACGGCTACACCGGACCCGGCGCCGCGGGCCACGTCATCGAATCTTTCGGCGAGTTCGTGGTGGGCGGCAACTTCGCCGTCGGCGTCGTGGTGTTCGTCATCTTGACGATCATCAACTTCATGGTCATCACCAAGGGCGCCGGCCGCGTCTCCGAGGTGAGCGCCCGCTTCACCCTGGATGCGATGCCCGGCAAGCAGATGGCCATCGACGCCGATCTCGCCGCCGGTCTGATCACCCAGGACGAGGCGCGCACGCGGCGCACCGACATACGCGCCGAGGCGGACTTCTACGGCGCCATGGACGGCGCCAGCAAGTTCGTGCGCGGCGACGCGATCGCCGGCATTCTGATTCTGCTGATCAACATCATCGGCGGCCTGGCGATCGGCATCCTCGGCCACGGCATGGCACTCACCGCCGCGCTGCACACCTACACGCTGCTCACCATCGGCGACGGCTTGGTCGCACAGATTCCCTCGCTGTTGCTCTCAACCGCCGTCGCGGTGATCGTCACCCGCATGTCGCGGCCGCAGGACGTGGGCGGAGAGCTCGGCAAGCAGCTATTCGGCAATCCGCGCACCCTCGCGGTGGCCGGCGGCCTGCTCGGCGCTCTGGGGCTGATTCCCGGGATGCCGAGCGTCGCTTTCCTGCTCATGGCGGGCGTGTGCGGCGGCGGCGCCTACCTCACCCGCAGGCGGATCGCCCGTGCGGCGGCCGCGCCGCCGGCGCCGATGCCCTCGGCGGCTCCGGAGTCGCGCGATCTGTCCTGGGAGGATGTCAAACCACTCGATCCGGTCGGGCTCGAGGTCGGCTATCGCCTGGTCTGCCTGGTGGACAGCAAGGGCCAGAGCGCGGATCTGCTGGCCCGGGTGCGCGGCGTGCGCCGCAAGATCTCTCAGGAACTCGGCTTCCTGCTGCCCGCGGTGCACATCCGCGACAATCTCGATCTCCAGCCGAACGTGTACCGCATCAATCTCAGCGGCGTACCCATCGGCGAGAGCACCGTATATCCGGACAAGGAGCTCGCCATCAACGCCGGCAGGGTATTCGGACCTCTGCAAGGCGTGGCGACGCAGGATCCGGCCTTCGGCATGGAGGCCGTCTGGATCGAACCGGCCAACCGCGATCACGCCCAGGCGCTGGGTTACACCGTCGTCGACCCGAGCACGGTGATCGCCACGCACCTCTCGTTCATCCTGCAGTCGCATGCCCACGAGATTCTCGGTCATGAAGAAGTGCAACAGCTGCTCAATACCCTCGGCAAGAGCGCGCCGAAGCTGGTCGAAGACCTGGTACCGCGCGTCGTGCCGCTGGCCGTTCTGGTACGCGTATTGCAAGGACTTCTCTGCGAACGCATTCCCATCCGCAACATGCGCACCATCATGGAAACACTCGCCGAGCATGCTCCGAAGACCCAGGATCCCGCCCTGCTTCTGCCGCTGGTGCGCGTCGCGCTCGGCCGGCAGATCGTGCAGGAGATCGCCGGCGTCTCCGCGGAGCTGCCCGTCATCACCTTCGAGCCGGAGCTGGAGCGGCTGCTGCAGGGCTCATTGACCGCCAGCAGCGCCGGCGCCGGACTCGAGCCGGGACTCGCCGAGCGACTGCAACAACGCGTTGGGGACGCCGCCCAGGGTCAGGAAGGCGCGGGCGCGGCGCCGGTGCTGCTGGTGCCGCCGCCGCTGCGCGCCGCCATGGCCAAATTCCTACGTCCCGCACTGCCGGCGCTGCACGTGCTGGCCTGGAACGAGATACCCGACAACCGCAAGGTCCGCGTCGTTACCGCGGTCGGCAGGTAACCCATGAAGATCGTACGACACACCGCTTCCGAGATGCGACATGCGCTGCGCGCGATCCGCGAGCAACTCGGCGAGGATGCCGTGATCCTCTCCTCGCGCCGCGGACCGAACGGCGTGGAAGTAACTGCCGCGGTCGACTTCGACGCCAGACGGCTCGAGGACGTCGCGCCCGCCGAGACCGTGCTCCCGAGCGGCGGCGCCAATCACGGTGCGGATTCGCTGTCCATTCCCGGACAGGCGCCCTCGGCCGAGGCGATGGGTCATGAGCTGAAGACCCTGCGCCGGATTCTCGAGACGCAGCTTGCACAGCTCGCGTGGAACGAGCGCGCGCGGCGCAATCCCGTGCACACCGAGCTGCTGTGCGAGCTGTCGGAGATCGGCGTCGCCCAGGATCTGGCGGATCACCTCATCGGCCAGCTCCCGGCCGGCGTAGACCTGCTGCAAGGCCGCCGGTTCGCCGTCGCCGGTCTGTCGCAATATCTGCAGGTCACTGGCGACTGTTGGCTCAACGACGGCGGCCGCGTCGCCTTCGTCGGCGCCACCGGCGTCGGCAAGACCACCGTGCTCGCAAAGCTCGCGGTGCGCTGGATTCTGCGTCACGGCCCGAAGGAGTTGGCGCTCGTCGCCTCCGACACCGTACGCATCGGCGCCCAGGAACAAATGCATGCGCTCGGTCAGCTGCTCGGCGTCCCGGTGCACGTTCCGGAGCGCTTCGAGGCATTACCGGAGCTGCTCGCGCGCCTCGAGCGCCACCGGCTCGTACTGATCGACACACCCGGAACCAGCGTGCGTGACACTCAATTCGAGGCGCGCCTCGCCGTCCTGGCCGCGTGCGGAGCGGGACTCGGCCCGGCGCTCGTGCTGGCCGCGAGCACGCAGGCCGGCGCGCTCGAGGAAACCATCGAGCGCTTCAAGCCGTTGAAGCCCGCCTCCTGCGTGCTGACCAAGGTGGACGAGGCGGCCAGCCTCGGCGGCGCCCTTTCGGCGCTGATCCGCTCGCGATTGCCCGTCTCGTACGTGAGCGACGGCCAGCGGGTCCCCGAGGACCTGCGCCCGGCCCGCGCGCTCGAGCTGGTCACTCAGGCCGTACGCCTCGCCAAGACCAGCGGCGCCGCCGCGGACGAAGACCTACTGAGACGACGATTCGGAAAGTTCGCCCATGCAAACACCTGAACTGAGCCTGATCAACAACGCGAAACTGAAGGCCTTGGCGCAGCCCGTGCAGGTGATCGCGGTCACCGGGGGCAAGGGCGGCGTGGGCAAGACGAGCGTCGCGGTCAATCTCGCCACCGCGCTCGGCAGGCGCAAACGCGTAATACTCCTCGACGGCGATCTCGGACTCGCCAACGCCGATGTATTCCTCGGGCTTTCGCCACGCTACACCCTCGCGCACGTGCTCAGCGGCGAGCGCACGCTCGATGAGGTGTTGGTGCGGGCGCCACAGGGCTTTCAGATCGTACCGGCCGCCTCCGGCGCCGCCGATCTGGCGAACATGGGGACCGCGGAGCATCTGGGACTGGTACGCGCCTTCAGCTCCCTCGCCGAGCCGCTCGAGACGCTGATCGTCGATACCGCCGCGGGCATCGCCCACGGTGTGTTGCAGCTCGCCCAGGCCGCGCAACAGGTGCTGGTGGTCATTTGCGACGAGCCGGCCTCGCTCACCGACGGCTACGCGCTCATAAAAGTGCTCAGCCGCACCCACGGCGTCTCGCGCTTCCGTGTCCTCGCCAACCGGATGCGAGGCCCGGGCGCGGGCCGGGAGCTGTTCCAGCGCTTCGAGCGGGTGACCACGCGCTTCCTCGACGTGGTGCTCGAGTACGCCGGAGAGATTCCCGAGGACGACTACCTGCAACGCTCGGTGCGCGAGCAGCGTCCGGTCTGTGACGCTTATCCCGCGAGCAGCTCGGCGCGCGCATTCAAGAAACTGGCGGACGCGGCCGATACATGGCCAGTACCGTCTGGTCCGCGCGGGAACATCGAGTTCTTCGTGGAGCGGCTGGTGCGGCGTGGACCGGCGAAACTGGCGGTGGTGCCATGAGCGCGGCGAGCGCCTATACGGCGGTGCGCAGCGTTGCCGATAGACCCGATGCCGCCGCTCTAGTGACGCGACACGCGGAGCTGGTCAAGCGCATCGCCTATCACCTGGCCGGACGCTTGCCGCCCTCGGTGGAGATCGACGATTTGATGCAGGCCGGGATGCTGGGGTTGCTCGAAGCGGCCTCGAACTATGCCTCGGGCCGCGGCGCGAGCTTCGAGACCTATGCGGGCATCCGCATTCGCGGCGCGATGATCGACGCGTTGCGCAAGCTGGACTGGGCGCCGCGCTCGGTCCATCGCAAGGCGCGCGCCGTGGCCGCCGCGGTTCAGGACATTGAGCGCAGCACGGGACGGGATGCGCGCGATACGGAAATCGCCGCACAGCTCGGCGTCACGCTCGAGGAGTATCACTCGATCGTGCAGGACGCCGCGTGCTGCCGCCTGGCGACACTCGACGATACGGCGGTGGCGGTCGAAGGCGAAGCCGACCCGTTTCTCGAGACCGCCGACGGGGAATTCAAGCAGGCTCTTGCCGAGGCCATCGACGGCCTGCCGGAGCGTGAAAGGCTGGTGATGTCTCTCTATTACAGCGAGGGACTGAATCTGAAGGAAATCGGCGCGGTCCTGCGAGTGACCGAATCGCGCGCCTGTCAGTTGCACGGCCAGGCGCTGGTGCGGCTGAAGGCGCGCCTGGGAAATTGGCGTGAGGGTCCGCTAGGGGCCGGGACAGCGAGGCGAGGCAGTCAGTGAGCAAAGATCTCAAATTTCTCGTGGTCGACGATTTTTCAACCATGAGGCGGATCATCAAGAATCTCCTCAACGATCTCGGCTATCCGAACGTCACCGAGGCCGACGACGGAAAAACCGCCCTGCCGATGCTGCAGGCCGGCGAATTCGATTGCCTGATCACCGACTGGAACATGCCGGGCATGCCCGGACTCGATCTGATCAAGGCCGTGCGCGCCGACGCGCGTCTGGCCAAGCTGCCGGTGCTGATGCTGACGGCGGAAGCCAAGCGCGACCAGATCGTCGAGGCGGCCCAGGCCGGCGTGAACGGCTACGTCATCAAGCCGTTCACCGCCGAGACGTTGAAGGAAAAGCTCGACAAAATCCTCGGCGCCGCCGGAAAGTGAGTTAGACATGTCCAACTTCTCCGTGTTGAAGCGCGAATACGGCGCATGCGTGGAAGCGCTGAGCGAGGCGTTCGGCAAGGCCGACGAGGACGCTTTCTTCGCCGCCGTCGATCATATCGTGCACATGCGTGAACCGAGGATGCTCAGCGAAATCCGCAAATTAACCGGCGGCCTGCAGAAGGCGCTCGAGCGCTTCAGCATCGAGTCGCGCCTGGCGGACTTCGCCGAGCACGAGATTCCCAGTGCTCGCGCCCGGCTCACCCACGTCATCAACATGACCGACGATGCGGCGCATCGCACACTCGACCTGGTCGAGCGCTCCGGTCCGCTCGCCGACCGCGTCGCGCGCGAGGCGACCGCGCTGATCGAGGCGCTCACCGCCTATCGCGAGCGGCCGGCGCCCGCCGGCTTCGAAGGCGTAACGCGATCAATCGAGGCCTTTCTGCCCGTGGTGCGCACCGTCGAGGCGTTTCTGCCCGCGGCCCGCGGCGACTGCGAGCAGATCCGGCGCAATCTCGCCGACGTGCTGCTCGCCCAGGGCTACCAGGATTTGACCGGACAGATCATCCGCAGCGTCATCAAGTTGGTGGAGGAGCTGGAACAGACTCTGGGAAGCCTGACACGGCTCTCCGGTGACATCGTCGAGCATACGACCCTCGGCGAGAACCCAGGCGCCGGACACGGTCCGGTCGTTCCCGGTGTCACCCGCGGGGAAGTCGCCTCGGCACAAACCGATGTCGATGAGCTGCTGTCGGGCCTCGGCATGTAAGGGGCGGCGGTGGACATCCTGAGCATCGTCGGACTGGTGCTCGCCGTAAATGCCGTGCTCGTCGGCGCACTGCTGCGCGGCGCCGGGATCATGGCGTTGGTGTCCCTCGAGGCCCTGGTGGTCGTCGGCGGCGGCACGATCGCCGCCATACTCGTGCAGACGCCGCTGCCGGTGATGCGCCGGGCGCTCGGCATCTTCCCCTGGGTCATGCGTCCGCCGCCGCGCGACGGCAACCACCTCATCGCCAAGATCGTCGGCTGGAGCAACACCGCGCGCAAGCAGGGTCTGCTCGGACTCGAGCCGCTGATCGAGCGCGAGCCGGACGAGTTCACCCGCAGGGCCCTGCAGATGGTCGTCGACGGTACGGAACCGGAGAATATCAGCAACTCCCTGTATGTCGACGTCAACATGCGCGAGCATGCCGACATCGCCGCTGCGAAGGTGTTCGAAAGCGCCGGCACGTACGCGCCGACCCTCGGCATCATCGGCGCAGTGCTCGGCCTGATGGCCGTGCTGCAGAATCTGACCGACCCGAGCCGGCTCGGCCACGGCATCGCGGCGGCATTCACCGCCACCGTGTACGGCATAAGCTTCGCCAACCTGTTTTTTCTGCCGGTCGCGGCCAAACTCAAGGGCATCATTCACCGTCAGACGCAATTCCGCGAGATGGTCATCGACGGCATGCTCGGCATCGCGCAGGGAGAGAACCCGCGCGCCATCGAGACCAAGCTTCAGGGATACCTGCACTAGGCGTGGATCATGCACGAACGATCTGATATCTCCCTGGCAGCTCGCCGCCTCGAGCCGGCCTGCCCGGCCCGCCGTGAGTCCTTTGCACTTCGAGGTCCCCGCTTCGCGCAAGCCCCGGGCTCACATCCCCGTACACGCGTTGGTCGCATGCGGCGAACCCAGCCGGACTCGCGGAAAGACATCCTGTCGTTCGGCAACCGGGGAAACCGCCCGCCTCTGTCCTGTCCCGCTGTGGCGCTATCGCGCTTCGTGATCCGGTTCGGTTAGCGCTATGCGCAGGCTACGACGCCACGAGGAGGAAACCAATCACGAGCGCTGGGCGATCCCCTACGGCGATCTGCTCACCCTGCTGCTCGCGTTCTTCGTCGTGATGTATTCGATCTCATCGGTCAACGCCGGCAAGTACCGTGTGCTGTCGAACTCCCTGTATGCGGCGTTCCGCGGCCAGCCGCGTGCCGCCGATCCCATCCCGGTCGGGCGTAAGACGCCGGGCAACGGCGCCGGCATCCGCGTGAACACCGTCCAGCAGCGCCTCCTGACGCAGCAGCCCACCACCCATCTCGCGCCCACGTCGACGACGTCCGCAGGAACGCGCGCGCCAGCGCACAGCTCGCCGATCAAGAGCGGTCCGACGCTCGGTCAGGTCACGGCCGGCGTCGAGAGCGCGATGCGATCGCTGATGCGCGCGCACGTGGTCGAACTGAGCCGCAAGCCAGGCATGCTCGAAGTCAGATTTCGCAGCGACATCCTCTTCCCGAGCGGCAGCGCCCGACTCTCTCCCGCCGCGATCGCGGCAATCAGGCGATTGGCCGGAGTCCTCCGGGGCTTTCCCAACCCCGTGCGCGTCGAGGGATTCACGGACAATGTACCGATCCGCACCGTGCAGTTTGCCTCGAATTGGGAGCTCTCGGCGGCACGTGCCGGCAGCGTCGTGCACGTACTCTCGGTGCGCGGCGTTGCGCCGAAGCGGCTCGCGGTGATTGGCTTCGGCGATCAGAAGCCGATAGCGAGCAATGGCACCGCGGCCGGCCGCGCGGCAAATCGGCGCGTCGTGGTGGTCATCCTCTCCTCCAGACTCGGGAAACACGCCGATCCGGCGTGGCTGCCCGGCGACGGCACCTGACCTTCCTGGTCCGCACATCCCTCCATCGCGGTCCGTTGCCGCGGCGCCGATGGCATCGCCCCAGCCCAGCCGGCTGGCACGGAAGCTGCAGACTCCCGGGGAGTCCGCCCGACCTGGCGACGAATTTCCGTCGCCGTGGCGACGGCGCGCCATGTTGTGTGACCGACTTCACAGGAGCCGCGGCCATGAGTCTCACGAATCTGTCGAACATCGACTTCCTTCTCATCATGGGAAGGGCGGTCTTCCTGGTGTTCTCATTCGCACTGGCCGCCGTGACCTTCACCGGCTGGCGCCGCGCCGCGCGGCGTCAGAGCGAGCAGATGCAGGCGCAGAATCTGGCGCTGCTCGAGCAGCTCGCCCAGATCTGCGCTCGATTCGACTCGACCGATCAGCAGGTGCGACAGCTCGGCGAGCAGCTCGAGCATTCCGCGGCGCGTTCGGCGTCGGTCGCGCGCGCCACGCCCGGCTATCAGATCGCGATCCGCCTGGCGCGCAGCGGCGCCAGCGCCGATGAGCTCGCCGGGGGATGTGGACTGACCCGAGCGGAGGCCGATCTGGTACGACGGCTGCACGGACCATCCCAGGGGGAACTGCGTCAAGCATCCTAGTCCTTCCCCTCAAGGACGCCGGCCGCCGGCCGATAGTGTCGCTGATTATGAAAGTTCGCTCCCGATCCAAACCGGCCCGCAAGTCCGAGCGCGGCCGCTCGGGCCGCATTGGCGCGCGCAGCCGGGCCAGGTCCGCACGGCGTGATTTACTCATGCTGCAGGACTGTTGCACCCTGGCGGAGGCCGACGGGCTGAAAGACGGGCTGTGCGCGCTCGCCGCTTATCCAGAGCCGGTGATCCTCGACGCCGCGGGCCTCCAGCGAGTCGACACGGCCGCGTTGCAGCTGCTCGCGGCGTTCGTTCGCGATCGGCGTCTCGCCGGCCGGACCGTGCGCTGGCAAACCCCCTCGCCGGCGCTGGAGGCGGCCGCACGGCTGCTCGGCATGAGCTCGATGCTTCAGCTCGACGGAGCCGGGCCATGACCGTGGATCTGACCCAGTTCCACGACGCCTTCTTCGAAGAGAGCTTCGAGGCTCTCGATGCCATGGAGGCGGCGCTGCTGAAACTCGACGTCGGCGCGCCCGAGCCTGAGCTCATCAATACCATCTTCCGCGTCGCCCACTCGATCAAAGGCGGCAGCGCGACTTTCGGCTTCGGCGAGATCGCCTCCTTCACCCATAGTCTCGAGACGCTGCTCGATGAGTTGCGCAGCGGCACGATGCCGGTCACCCCCGAGGTATCCGATCTCCTGTTGAAATCGGTCGATGTGCTGCGCGCGATGCTGCGTGCGGTGCAGGCCACCCGCCCCATCGATGCCCAGCGTGTCTCGGACCTGCAATTCGATCTCGAGGTGGTCATTGCCCGCAAGAACGCGCCGCTCGCCGCGCCCGCCAAGGAAGCTCCCGCGACGCCGTGCGCCATGGACGTCAGCCCGCAGATCTGGCAGATTCGCTTCCGTCCCTACCGCGAATTGCTCGCGCGCGGCAATGACCCGCTGCGCCTGTTCCGCGAACTCGGCGGACTCGCCGAGGTCCGCGTGCAGATCGACGCGCAGAACCTGCCGCCGCTCGCGGACATTCAACCGCAGGACTGCCATCTCGCCTGGACGCTCGAGGTCACCGGCCGAATCTCCGAGACGGAGATCCGTCAGGTCTTCGATTGGGCAGAAGGGGACTGCGAGCTCCTCATCCAACGCGTCCCGGCCGAGCCCCCCGCGCGCGCCCAAGCGCCCACCGCGGCACAAAGTCCCGCACCCGCGCGGGACGACGCACCGGCAGCTCCCGCCTCGACGCCCGTAGGCGAGGCGCCGGCAGCCCGCGGCGAGCCGCCCGCAAAGCCGGAATCGACGCTGAGTGCGCTCGGCGACTCCGGCTCCATTCGCGTCAGCGTCGAGAAGATCGACGAACTGATGAATACCGTCGGGGAGCTGGTGATCACCCAGGCGATGCTCAGCCAGCTCGGTGGGCGATTCGAGGGTCCGCAGGCCGAGCAGCTGCGCGCCGGCCTTGCCCAGCTCGAGCGCAACATGCGCGAGCTGCAGGAAAGCGTCATGCGCGTGCGCATGCTGCCGATCAGTTTCGTATTCAGCCGCTTTCCCCGCATGGTTCGCGATCTGGCGCACCGCCTCGGCAAGCAGATCGAGCTGAAGCTCTCGGGCGAGCAGACCGAGCTCGACAAGACGGTCCTGGAGAAGATCGGCGACCCGCTGGTGCACCTTGTGCGCAACTGCATCGACCATGGCATCGAGCCGCCGGAAAGGCGCGCCGCCGCCGGCAAGAGCGCCACGGGCACCGTGCACCTCGACGCCAGCCATCGCGGCGGCAACATCGCAGTGGAGGTCAGCGACGACGGCGGAGGTCTCGACAAGCCGCGAATCCTCGCCAAGGCGCGCGACCGCGGCCTGGTGGGTCCGAACGACGTTCTGTCCGACGCGGACATCTACGAGCTCATCTTCCTGCCCGGATTCTCCACGGCGGAAAAGACCACCGACCTGTCCGGCCGCGGCGTCGGCATGGACGTGGTACGGCGCAACGTCAAGGAACTCGGCGGGAAGATCGAAGTCGCCAGCGAGTCCGGCCGCGGCTCGCGCTTCACCATCACGCTGCCCCTGACGCTCGCCATCGTCGATGGCCAGTCGGTGGCGGTGGGCACGGAGATTTACATCGTGCCGCTGATCTCCATCGTCGAATCGCTGCAGCTGAAGGATGCGCAGGTCACCCGCCTGAGCGGCCAGGAAGAGGTGTTCTCCTTCCGCGGCGATTACCTGTCGATCATCCGCATGCACTCACTGTTCCGCGTTGACCCGCGCGCGCGCGCGCTGCACGAAGGCTTGGTCGTGGTTGTCGAAGGCAATGGCCGGCGTGTCGGATTGTTCGTCGACGATCTGCTCGGACAGCAACAGGTCGTCATCAAGTCACTGGAAGCCAATTACGGGCACATCGAAGGGGTATCCGGGGCCACCATTCTCGGCGACGGCTCCGTGGCCTTGATCCTCGATGTCCCCGGCCTGATCCACATCGCCTCGATGCGCGCGGCAGCCTGAACCGAGCGAGGAGCCACGACAATGCCGGCAAGCATGAACAACCCTCCCGCAGCGGACGTGAGCGAAGCATCACGCCAGGTCCTGACCTTCGTGCTCGGCGGCGAGACCTATGGCGTCGACATCCTGCGGGTGCAGGAGATCCGCGGCTGGTCCCCGGTCACCAAGATCCCGCACGCCCCCGCTCACGTGCTCGGTGTGCTCAACCTGCGCGGCTCGATCGTGCCGATCGTCGATCTGCGCATGCGTTTCGCGCTCGGGCGCGCCGAGTACACCGCGATCACGGTCATCATCGTGATGTCCGTGGTTACACCGGCCGGCCGCCGCGACATCGGCGTGGTGGTCGACGGAGTCTCGGACGTGGTCGATCTCGATAGCACCGAGATCAAGCCGGCCCCCGAGCTCGGCGCGCGCGGCGCCACGGATTACATCCTCGGACTCGCCTCGATCACCGATCGCATGGTCGTACTGCTCGACATCGACCGCTTGATCGGCCGCGATCTGTCGGTGATGGCCGGCGCCGTGGGCGAGACGCATGACGCCGCGCGCCCGGGCGTGACCGCCGACCCCGGAGCGCCGCCGCCGGGGCCCGGCGCATCGGCCGCCGACGCGGCGTGAATGGAGTCCGTCATGTCCGGTGCGAATGATTTTCCCTTGTCCTCTCGCTCGCTGCTGGCATTCGCGGCGCTGTCGGCGTGCGCCGTGAGTGCCGCACTGATCGCCGGATTCGACGGACCCTGGGCGCTGTGGCTGCTCGCCGCGGCGCTGCTCGGCGCAGGACTGTTGGCCTTTTTCACCGGCCGCTCGACCGAGCGCGCCCTCGCCGGGGCGGTTGCCGCGGCGCAGGCGCTCGCGGCAGGCCGCCTGGACGAGACGTCCGCACCGACCGGGCCCGGCCGGCTGGGCGCGCTCGGCGCGGCGCTCGATTCCCTGCGCGTGAAGCTGCGCGCCGATATGAAACGATCGGAACGGGAGAGCGCCGGGACGCCCGCCGAACAGCCGGCGCCACCGCCCGCGGCCGGCGCCGACAGCCATCTGGCGCAACAGGTTCAACTGGCGATGCGCGCGACGCGGACGGTGATCGAGGCGGCTATCGATGGCGATCTGGGCGGTCGACTCGATGCGCGCAGCGACAACGCCGGCCTGCGCTCGATGAGCGACGGCATCAACAGCCTGCTCGGCAGCATGACGCTCACCGTCCAGGACATCCAATCGACCGTCGTACAGGTGAAACGGGCTGCCGACGAGATATTCACCAACAACGACAATCTCGCCCGACGCACCGCGGAGCAATCGTCCTCGCTCGAGGAGACCGCGTCGTCGATGGAGCGGATGACCTCGACCGTCAAGCAGAACGCCGATAACGCCGCGCAGGCCAATCAACTCGCGCTGACGGCGCGCACGCAGGCCGAGCGCGGCGGGCTGATCGTCAACCAGGCGATCGCCGCGATGTCCGACATCAACCATGCGTCGAAGAAGATCGCCGACATCATCGGCGTGATCGACGAAATCGCGTTCCAGACCAACCTCCTGGCGCTCAACGCCGCGGTCGAGGCGGCCCGTGCCGGCGAGCAGGGCCGGGGCTTCGCGGTGGTCGCCAGCGAGGTACGCAACCTGGCGGGCCGTTCGGCCACGGCCGCCAAGGAGATAAAGGGCCTGATTCAGGACAGCGTGCGCAAAGTCGAGGGCGGTTCGGCCCGCGTCACCCAGTCCGGCCACACGCTCGAGGAGATCGTCGCCTCGGTCAAGAAGGTTTCCGACATCGTCGCCGAGATCGCCGCCGCATCGCGCGAGCAGTCGGCTGGCATCGCGCAGGTGAACCGCGCGGTGATGCAGATGGATGAGCTCACACAGCAGAACGCGACGCTGGTGCGGGAAGCCACGGCCGCCGCACGCAACATGTCGGCGCTGGCTCTCGGCCTCGACCAGAGCCTGGCCAGATATCGGCTGAATGGCCAGGCACGAGCCGCGGACGGCGCGCATGCGCCGCCGCCGGTGCTGTCCAAGGCCGTCGGAGCATGACCTGATGCGGCTTCTCATCCTCGACAAACTGCGACTCTGGCAGAAACTCGCCCTGTTGGTGGCGGCGATGAGTCTGCCTGCCACCCTGGTCGGCTTCTTCTACCTGCGCTCCTCGGGGGACGCGCTGAGTCAGGCACGCGCCGAGCTCGCCGGCAACGATTATCTGCGTACCCTCGGCAATCTCTATGCGGACGTCGCCGTTCATGAGCAGCGCGCCTTCGAGCTCGCCAGCGGCGACGCCGCCAGCGCGCCGGCCGTGCACAACGCCGCGGAACGAACCGCTGCGGCGCTCGCACGGCTGCGACTGATCGATGCCCGGCTCGGCGAACGCTTTGGCGTGCGTCGGGATTTTCGAGCGGCGGCCGCCCACTGGCGCGCATTGACCGCCGCCGGCACTCAGACCTCGCCGGCGCTGGTTGCCGCCGTGCACCAAAGGCTGCTCGCGCGGCTCGAGCGCCTTGCCAGTGCGGTCGTTGCCGGCTCGCGCGTCGCCTCCGATCCCAACCAGCAGACTCGCAGCCTCATGGAGACCACCTCCGAGTATGTACCGGCGGCAATCAGCGCCGAAGCGGACCTGCGCCGGTACGCAATCGATGCCGCGGCCAAGGGATACCTCGGCGGCGGGGACCGCACCGGCATCGCGATCGCGCGCGCCAGACTGTTGATGGATTTCAACGCCATAAGGGTTGCGCTCGAACAAACGCCCGCGCGTGAGCGTGGCCCGCTGAGCGACGCTCTGGGCACCGCCACCGCCCAGGCGGACCGGTTCTACCGAAGTGTGGCGCACCGGATCATCGACGCCAGGAGTCTCAAGATCTCGACGGCCGCGCTCTACGCCGACGGAACGGGTGTGCGCCGCGCACTGGCGAGACTGCTCGACGCGAGCAGCGCGGCCGCGGCCCACGCTCTCAACGCACACATTTCCGCCCTGCGCACCGAGCGCGACGTCAACCTTGCGATCGTGCTGCTTGCCATCGCGCTGATCCACGCGCTCACCTGGACGACCGAGTATTCCCTGACCAACCCTCTGCGGCGCGTGATCGCGGTATTCGGGCGCATCGCCGCCGGCCACTACGACAGTGACATCGACGCGCGGCGCGGCGACGAGCTTGGCCAGGTGCTGCGGGCTTTGCAGGCCATGCAGGCGCAGCTGCGCGCGCAGCTCGAGAGCGAACGGCTGATCGCCGCGGAGAACTCCCGCATTCGCCAAGCTCTCGACAAGACCTCAACGGGCGTACTGCTCGCCGACGCCGAGCACAGGATCATCTATCTGAACGAAGCGGCGCAGTCCGGCTTCGCCGATCACGCCGACGCCTTCCGCTCCGTACTCCCCGGTTTCGACGCCGCCCTCCTGCGCGGCGCGAGCATGGATTCTCTGGCGACCTCCCCCGCCGAGGAGCGCCGGGCGCTCGATGCGCTGCGCAGCGAGCGCATCGAGGAACGCAGCTTCGGCGGCTTCGACTTCCGTGTCACCACCAACCCGGTGCTTGGCCGCGGCGGCGAGCGGATCGGATCGGTCATGGAATGGAAGGAACGCACTCAGGAGGTGGTCGTCGAGCGGGAGATGCAGGCGGTGCTGACGGCCGTGACCGGTGACGATCTCACGCGCCGCATCCGCCTCGACGGCAAGAGAGGCTTCTTCGCCGCGCTCGGCGCCGGCGTCAACCGTCTGGCCGACAATCTCGCGGAGGTCGTCTCGCGGGTGAAGGCCGCGGCGCGCGAAATCGCTCTCGGCGCCGAAGAAATCACCATGGGCAATTCCAACCTTTCGACCCGCACCGAGGAACAGTCCTCCTCCCTGGAGGAAACGGCGTCGTCCATGGAACAGATGACCACCACCGTCAAGCAGACCGCCGACAACGCGGCGCAGGCCAACCAGCTCGCCCTCGCCGCCCGCAATCAGGCCGAGCAGGGTGTCGCAGTGGTCGACAAGGCCGTCAAGGCCGTCACGGGCATCGATGAGTCGGCCCAGAAAATCGCCGACATCATCGGGGTGATCGACGCAATCGCCTTTCAGACGAATTTGCTGGCGTTGAACGCGGCGGTCGAGGCGGCCCGCGCGGGCGAACAGGGCCGCGGGTTCGCGGTCGTAGCGAGCGAAGTGCGCAATCTCGCCGGCCGGTCGGCGACCGCGGCCAAGGAGATCAAGAGCCTGATCCAGGACAGCGTCGCGAAGGTCGCCGACGGCTCGCGCCTGGTCAGCCAATCCGGCCAAACGCTCGGCGAGATCGTCGCATCGGTCAAGACGGTCTCGGACATCGTCGCCGAGATCGCCGCCGCCTCGAGCGAGCAGTCCGCCGGCATCGAGCAGGTCAATCGCGCGGTCGTCCAGATGGATCAGATCACCCAGCAGAACGCCGCACTGGTGGAGGAGACGATATCGGCCTCCCGAGTGATGACGGGCCAAGTCAGTGATCTGAACGAGACCCTGGGGCGCTTCCGCCTCGCCGGCGGCGTCGGCGCGGCGGCGAACCCGACCGTCGGCCACGCAACCACCGCGGACGAGCCGGCGCGACTCGCCGGCGCGGCCGGTGACGGACGATGACCCCCACTCGAGCTTTCCACGTGAATCAGCACCAGGACCGCGCGCCATGCAGCTGTTGAACCGTCTGAAACTGTGGCAAAAGCTGCTGCTGCTGGTGGTCACGATGGCGGTGCCGACGGTGCTGCTGGGCGCGTTCTATCTGCGCTCCGCCAACCTCGAGGTGAGCCGGGCGCGCAACGAGCTGCAAGCGGCGCGCTACACGCATCGGCTCGGCGCAGTGCTCGCCGAGGTATCCAACCATCGCAGCCAGATTTTCGCGCTGCTCACCGGCGATCGCAGCCGCGCCGCGGATGTCGCGGCCTCGCAGGCGCGCATGAAGACGTTGATCGCGCGTGTAAACGCGATCAATTCAATCGCCGGGAACGCGCTCGGCGCCTCCGCCGGCTGGCATGCGATCGAGAATGAATGGGCGGCCCTGGAGCGCGGTGAAGCGAAGCTGACGGCCGATCAGGCCGTGCGTAAGCACGACGTGCTGATCCGTCACATCGTGCTCCTCGGACACCTGGTGGTCGCCCACTCGGCGCTGAACGTCGATCCCTCACCACAGACCGCGGCGCTGATCCAGGTCGCCACACGCGACGTGCCTGGCGCGCTGATCGCCGCCGGCGAGGTGCAGTGGTACGCGACCAGCGCGGCCATCAAGGGTTATCTGGGCGGCGGCGACCAGCGCGCGTTGCAAATCTATCATCGGGAGGCGCTTGGGGATTTCAGGCGCGCGGAGCGTGATCTCAATGGCGCCTCGAACTCTGCGCGCCGCAGGATCCGACCGATACTCGACGCGGCGCTCGCATCATTCAATGCCTCTTTCGGCGTCATCCGGCGGCGTATTCTCCGGGCACATAAAATAACAATCACGTCCGCCGAGCTGTTCGACGCTTCGCGGAGCGTCTCGGCGAGCCTGCGGCGCCTGCTCGATGCCAGTTATGCGACGATGGACACCTCCGTGCAGCATCGGCTGAGCGAGGTCACCGCGGCGCGGGCGGCCAGCGTCGGCATCACACTGCTTGCCCTGACCTTCGCCCTGGCGCTCTCCTGGATGATCGCCGGCAGGCTCGCGGCGCTGATCGGCAAGGCCATCGCCGTGTTCGAGCGCATCGCGGCGGGTCGATACGACAGCCGAATCGACGCCAATGGAGCGGACGAACCGAATCAAGTGCTGCGCGCACTGAATGACATGCAGATCAAGCTGCGCGCACAGATCGATCAGGAGCGGCTTGTCGCCGCGGACAACGCCCGTATCCGCCAGGCGCTCGACAGCGTCTCATCGGGCGTCATGGTGGCCGACAGCGACCACCGCGTCACGTACCTCAACCCGGCCCTGCAGAAGGTGCTGGGCAACGCGGAGGCCGAAATCCGCAAGGAGCTTCCCGCATTCAGCGTCGCGTCCGTGCGCGGCGCGAGCATGGACCAATTTCATCGGAATCCAGCCCACCAACGCGGCGTGCTGGAGAAACTGACGCAGGCGGTTCGCACCACTTTCACCCTCGGCGGCCATACGTTCGCCGTGACGCTGAATCCCGTGGCCGGCGAGCGCGGCGAGCACATCGGCACCGTCACCGAATGGTTCGACCGGACGCAGGAAGCCGCGGTGGAGCAGGAGATGCAGCGGATGCTCTCCGCCGTGGTCTCCGGTCAACTCGGCGAACGCATCGATCTGGCGGGCAAGAGCGGCTTCTTTGCGGCAATGAGCGCGGGCGTCAACCGCCTTGCCGACACCACGGTCGAGGTCGTCACGCGGGTAAAGCAGGTGGCGCGCGAAGTGCACCGCGGCGCCGACGAGATTTCCTCCGGAAACGCCAACCTGTCGCAGCGCACCGAGGAGCAGTCCTCATCCCTCGAAGAGACCGCCTCATCGATGGAGGAGATGACCACGACCGTCAAGCAGAATGCCGACAATGCCGCGCAGGCCAATCAGCTCGCCGGCGCGGCGCGCGACCAGGCCGAGCAGGGCGGCATCGTGGTGAGCCAGGCCGTGGCCGCAATGAGCGACATCAACGAGGCCTCGAAGAGGATCGCCGACATCATCGGGGTGATCGACGAGATCGCCTTTCAGACGAATCTGCTGGCGCTGAACGCCGCGGTGGAGGCCGCCCGCGCCGGCGAGCAGGGCCGCGGCTTCGCGGTCGTCGCCAGCGAGGTGCGCGGTCTGGCGGGCCGCTCCGCCACCGCGGCCAAGGAGATCAAGGAGCTGATCCAGGACTCGGTGCGCAAGGTCGAGGATGGCTCGGTTCTGGTCACGCAATCCGGACAGACGCTCGAGAAGATCGTCGCTGCCGTCAAGAAAGTCTCGGATATCGTCGCGGAGATCGCCGCCGCTTCCCGCGAGCAATCCGTGGGCATAGAGCAGGTCAACCGCGCGGTGATGCAGATGGACGAGCTTACGCAGCAGAACGCGGCGCTGGTCGAGCAGGCCACGGCGGCGTCCCAGTCGATGGTCGAGCAGGTCCGCGGACTCAACGATATGTTGGCGCGCTTCGACGTCGGCGCTGCCGACGCCGCGCTCGCGGGTGCCGCCATCGCGATGACGCCGGCCCCAACGCCGCGCCCGGCCGCCGCGCGCCCGGAGCGCAGGCGCTCC
>DAIDUQ010000111.1:0-54805 GCA_027456605.1 Steroidobacteraceae bacterium
GGCGCGCGCCGCGGGCGGACTTGGAGCCGAGCAGGCCGGCCGCGCGCAGCTGCAGGACGATGACCAGCATCGCTGTGGCGATCAGCGCCGCGCCGACGAGCCAGACCGCCTGAACCAACAGCCGGCGGTCGCCGGCTCCGCGCGCCAGCGACCGCAGCCAGCGTTCCAGGAGCGTCGCGATCGGAGCGATCCAGCCGTGGACCCAGCCGAACAATCGCGCCCAGAGCGACGGTGGCCGTGCAGGCGGGCGCCGCGGCGCGAGCCCGAGGGCGGCGCTGCGCAGTGCCGCCGGGTCGGGCAGTGCCGAGCGCGGTCCCGCGCGGTAGCGGTGCGCCAGCGTGCTCAGCTCGCCCAGGCCGGCGGAGGTCAGCGTCCGCCGCCACTGGTGCGGCAGCAGCTCTCGAAGTTTCAGCTGGGCCAGCGCCCGCTCCACGCCGGGGCATGCCGCGCGCAGGGCCGTCAAGCCGTGGATCGCGGGCTTGTGCGCCGCGCAGCGCGTGATCACCGTCCGGGCGGCGAGGGATTCGGCCCGCAGCGGGGCTGCCGCGAGCGCTGCGAGCGCGATTCCCGTGATCCAGCGGGCCGGCATCGCTTACCTGCCGGCCAAGGCCTCCGCCCGCGCGGCGAGATCGCTGCCCTCGTGGCGCAGCATCAGGTCATGGTAGATCGCGACCCAGATCGCCGTCAGAAGCGGCAGGGTGATCAACCGCGAGAGCGAGCTGATCACCACGACCATGCGCAGGTGATGCAGAAGCGTTGCCGGGCCCCCGGTAACGGCGAACATGCCGCCGACCAGCCCCGCTACGAGGCCGAATACGATGCTGAGAATCCAGATCACGATGCCGGCGACGAACAGGATGCCGGTGATGCGCCACCAGTGCCCCCGCGTCAGGCGCCAGCTGCGGCCAATGGCCCGCGGGCCGCCGAGATCCTGATCGATCAGCGCGGTCAGCCAGAATTGCACGCGCACCGACCCGTAGATCACCGCGGCGATGATCGCCAGGGTCAGCACACCGATCAACAGCGCCACGATCACAATGTGGTAGAGGCGGAGCAACACCACTACGCCGACCCCGATGCTCATTCCCAGGACACCGCCGCACGCCAGCAGCAACACGACACCGAGCAGCATCTGCGGGAATCGGCTCAGGCTCGCGCTGAGCGCCGCGCCGGGCGAGCGCGGCGCGCGGCGGTGCACCAGCGCCAGCTGCTGCAGGAGCAGTCCGCCGTAGACGACGAGCAGGATGAGCCAGAAGACGATGTCGGTCAGAAATACCTGCGGGCCGCGATACGTGCTGACGAGTTGAGTGAAGTACTGGAGCGGCGGCAGGCCCGGGGGCGGCATGTGGGGAATGAGCACGGACTGCTCGTAGGCGTTCGCGACGGCGGCGACCAGCGCGAGGATCCAGCAACGGCTGAAGGATTCGCGGAACAGGCGCAGCCAATCGTCGAGAACGCCGCCGATCGACTGCGGTGCGGCAGGTGCCACGTATGTCATGATCACTCCTGAGCGATTACGGGTCATGGCAGGATCCCGGGCCGGCTTCTTGCCGGCCCCGGGCAGAATAGCTAAGCTGAACCTTGACGGGCAACTATTTTCATCGTATCGGAACGCGATGGCCGACGAAACACTCAGCGTCAGAAGTCTGACGGGCGTCGAGATGGCATTGCCCATCGCGGGACCCGGCACGCGCAGCTACGGCTTCCTGACGGACTGGATGATTCGTCTGCTCGGGGCGCTCATCTGGCTGCTCATCGCGTCCTTGCTGCGCCTTGTGCCCGGCATCGAGGGCCGGCCCGCCGCGCACACGGTCATGGTCGCCGGAATCGCGCTGGCGCTGATC
The DNA here is from genome assembly GCA_027456605.1 of Steroidobacteraceae bacterium. Classification (GTDB taxonomy): domain Bacteria; phylum Pseudomonadota; class Gammaproteobacteria; order Steroidobacterales; family Steroidobacteraceae; genus 13-2-20CM-66-19. The sequence continues at coordinate 1,845 of DAIDUQ010000111.1, forward strand.
ACTTATTTTCTCTACCAGCCCGCGGCCGAGATTCTGACCAAGGGGCGCACGCCGGGGCTGCGCACGGCGGAGGCGCGCATCGTGACGCTCGACGGCATGACGCCCGGCATCGGCGCGCTGGTCATCCGCAACCTGTTTCGTCTGATCGACTGCCTGCCCGTCTTCTATGTCGTCGGTCTGGTCACCTGCATGTTGACTCCCAGGCGCGTGCGCCTCGGTGACATCGTGGCGGGTACCGTGATGGTTCGGACCGACGCGGGCGCGGGCCTTTCTTTGGATCGTCTCGGTGCCCAGGCCCGTCGCACGCGGCTGCCCGTGGAAGCCCTCGCGCTGGTGCACGACCTGCTCGAGCGATGGAGCACGCTCGACGAGGCGCAGCGCATGCGGCTCGCGCGCTCGCTGTTGACGAAACTCGATCCCGGACTCGCTGCGCACGACACCGGGCTCGACGGTCCGGCGCTGCGTGCCCGACTGGAGGGGCTGCTTGACGGCGAACAGCGATTCTGACGCCGCGATCTGGGTGCGTGAGCACGCGCCCGAATGGCAAGCGCTGGCGGCGGACTCGGCGGCCGCCGCGCAGCGCTCCCAGGCCACGGTGCAGGAGGCGCTGCGCACCCTGCGTGCCTACCGGATTCTGCTGCGCCATCTGGCTACGGTGCGCCAGCTCATGCCGGGCGGCGTTCTGGCGGGAATCCTCGAGCGCACCTGCGCGCAGCTGCATACCGCCGTGAACCGCCCGCCGCGCCTCACGCGCGCCCGGTGGGCGAGCCTGTTCCGCGACGACATCCCGGCGGCGGCCGCCTCGGTGCGCGTCCTGACACTATGGCTCGCGGCGCTGCTCGTCGCGAGCGCAATGGCGGGCTGGTGGCTGATCAACACTTACCCGCAGCTGGTCAGCCTCATTGCCAGCCCGCGGATGATCGACGGGGTCGAGCATGGGCACCTCTGGACCTACCAGATCCTCAGTATCGCGCCGCCGGCGATGCTGTCCGCGCGGATCGTCGAGAACAACGTGCTGGTGGTGTTGGCGGCGTTCTGCTTCGGCATCCTGTTCGGGCTGGGCGCATTCTACATTGTCGCGTTCAACGGCTTGAACATCGGCGGATTGTTGGCCTTCACCCATCAACACGGGCTGGGCCTCGAGCTGCTGAAGTTCACGCTGGCGCACGGCTTCGTGGAGCTGTCGGTCATCTGTCTGGCCGCGGCGGCGGGGACGGCGCTCGGTGAGTCGGTCATCCGTCCGCAGTGCGCGACTCGCGCCGAGTCGCTGCGCCGGCGCGCCGCCGAGCTCGCGCCGCTGCTGCTGGCCTGCGCGCTCCTGCTGCTCGGCTCCGGACTGATCGAGGGGTTCATCTCGCCGCATCCGGCCATCACGATCCCGGCACGGCTCGCCATCGGGCTAGGCTACTGGACGCTCATGCTGTTGTGGCTTTCCGGTCGGCTGCGCATCCGGCGGACACACGCGCAAAGCGCTCCGCTGACGCTGCCGGAGTCCCGGCGGTGAGCCCGGTGCCCGGCGAGGCCGCGTCGCGCGCGGATCTGCCCGAGCCGCCGTATTACGCGGTGATCTTCACCTCGGTGCGCAGCGGCGACGACCGCGGCTATGGCGAGATGGACCGGCGGATGCTGGAGCTGGCGAGGGCGCAGCCGGGCTTTCTCGGCATCGACACGGTACACGAGGACCGGGCCGGCATCACCGTGAGCTATTGGCGCGATCTTGCCTCGATTGCCGCATGGAAAGCGCACTCGGAGCACGCGATCGCGCAGCGGCTCGGCGCCGAGCGCTGGTACGAGCACTACGCGGTGCGTATCGCCCGGGTGGAGCGCGCCTACTCGATGGAGAAATAGACCGCTCGGTCAGACCAGCACGCGCTCGATGCCGCCGTTGTTCGCGCGCGCCACGTAGTCCGCCATCCAATTTTCGCCGAGCACGTGCCGAGCGATCTCTACGACGATGTAATCGGCGTCGAGGTCGGCATCCTCGTTGTAGCGGCTCAGTCCTTGCAGGCACGACGGACAGGAGGTCAGGATCTTGACGCGGCCGGCACCCTCGGCGCGCAGCTTGTCCGCGCCGAGCCGCATCTCTTCCTCCTTGCGGAATCGCACCTGCGTCGAGACATCCGGCCGGGTGAGCGCCAGCGTGCCCGATTCGCCGCAGCAGCGGTCGTTCTTCTCGACCCGGCCGTTGCGCGCCTCGTTCATCAGCGTGTTGACGACCTTCAGCGGGTCGTGCCGCTTCATCGGCGAATGACACGGATCGTGATACATGTAGCGCACACCGGTGACGTCTTCCAGGCGCACGCCCTTCTCCATCAGGTACTCGTGAATGTCGATGATGCGCGAGCCGGGAAATATCTCCTCGAACTTGTAGCTCTGCAGCTGGTCGTAGCAGGTGCCGCAGCTGACCACGACGGTGCGGATGTCGAGGTAGTTGAGCGTGTTGGCGACGCGGTGGAACAGCACTCGGTTGTCGGTGGTGATCTTCTCGGCGCGATCGAACTGGCCGGCGCCGCGCTGCGGATAGCCGCAACACAGATATCCCGGCGGCAGTACCGTCTGCACGCCGACGTGCCAGAGCATCGCTTGCGTCGCGAGCCCTACCTGCGAGAACAGCCGTTCCGAGCCGCACCCGGGAAAGTAGAAGACCGCCTCGGTCTCCGTGGTCGTACCCGTCGGATTGCGGATCACCGGCACGTAGGCGGCGTTTTCGATGTCCAGCAGCGCGCGCGCGGTCTTCTTCGGCAGTCCGCCCGGCATCTTCTTGTTGATGAAATGCACCACCTGCTCGCGGATCACGGGCTTGCCGGTGGTCGCCGGCGGATGCTGGGTCTGGGCGCGCGCCAAGCCCTTGAGCAGCCGATTGCCGGTGCGCTGCGCCTTGTAACCCCACTGAATCATCAGCTTGCGGGTCAGGCGGATCGTCTCCGGCGAAGTGGCGTTGAGAAAGAACATCGCGGCCGTCGTGCCGGGATTGAAGCGCCGCTTGCCCATGCGGCGCAGCAGGTCGCGCATGGCCATTGATACGTCGCCGAAATCGATATCGACCGGGCAGGGCGTGAGGCACTTGTGGCAGACCGTGCAATGGTCGCCGACATCGGCGAACTCGTCCCAGTGACGCACGCTGACACCCCGGCGGGTCTGCTCCTCGTACAAGAACGCCTCGATGAGGAGCGAGGTGGCGAGGATCTTGTTGCGCGGACTGTACAGCAGGTTCGCCCGCGGCACGTGCGTGGCGCACACCGGTTTGCACTTGCCGCAACGCAGGCAGTCCTTGATCGAATCGGAGATGGTGCCGATTGCCGACTGCTGCATGATCAGCGATTCGTGTCCCAGCAGATTGAAGCTGGGAGTGTAGGCGTTCGACAGATCACTTCCCGGCATGAGTTTGCCGCGATTGAAGCGGCCTTGCGGGTCGATGCGCTGCTTGTAGGCGCGGAACTCGTGCATCTCGGAGTCGTCGAGGAACTCCAGCTTGGTGATGCCGATGCCATGCTCGCCGGAGATGACGCCGTCGAGGCGGCGCGCGATCCGCATGATGCGGGCCACCGCGGCCGTCGCCGCGCGCAGCATTTCGTAGTCGTCCGAGTTGACCGGGATATTGGTGTGCACGTTGCCGTCGCCGGCATGCATGTGCAGTGCCACGAACAGGCGGCCGCGCAGAACGCGCTTGTGGACCTGGTCGGCGGCGGCAAGGATCGGCGCGAACACGCGGCCGCTGAAGATCTCCTGCAGCGGCGCCCGCAGCTCCCGCTTCCACGAGACGCGGATGGTGCGGTCTTGCAGCACATCGAACAGGCGCGCCGCCGGTGCATGCTCCAGGCGTTCCCGCAGCCGCGGCAGCAGCGCTGCGTAGCCGAGCCGCTCGAGATTCTCCAGCGCCGGCGCGAGCGGCGCCTCGAGATGCTCGGCCAGCCAGCCCCAGCGCTCGCGGACCTGGGCGAGCAGGGCGCGCGCCCACGCGGCGCGCTCGCCGATCACCTCCTCGTACGGCAGGTTGCCCACTTCCGGGTCGTCGGCGCGCGCCAGGGGCAAAGTTCCGGCGAGCAGCGGCTCGAGCCCATCGAGGAGCTTCAGTTTGTTGGCGATCGAAAACTCGATATTGATCCGCTCGATCTCGTCGGTGTACGCGCCGAGGCTCGCCAGCGGCAGCACCACGTCCTCGTTGATCTTGAAGGCGTTGGTGTGCCGGGCGATCGCGGCGGTGCGCGAGCGGTCGAGCCAGAAGGTGCCTCGGGCCTCCGGGCTCGCGGCGATGAATCCCTCGCCACTACGCGCATTGGCGATGCGCACGACGGCCGAGGCGGCGGCGGCGACGTCCGCTTCGTGATCGCCGATGAGATCGCCGAACAAGGCCATCTTGGGCAACGCCGCCCGCTTGGACTTGGTCGTGTAGCCCACCGCCTGCAGGTAGCGCTCGTCGAGATGCTCCAAGCCGGCCAACAGCACGCGCGGCGCGAGGCTTTCCAGGTGCTGTTTGATCTCGACGATTGCCGGAACCGCCTCGCGCGCCTGACCGAAGAATTCCAGACAGACGGTGCGCGTGTGCGCGGGGCTGCGATGCAGCACCCAGCGTGCGCTGGTGATAATGCCGTCACACCCTTCCTTCTGCACGCCCGGCAAGCCGCCGAGGAACTTGTCGGTCACGTCCTTGCCCAGTCCGACTTTGCGGAACTTGCGGCCCGGGATCGCGAGCCGCTCGCGCCGCAGCTCCGCGGCCTGGTCCGGCGCCTGACGGCCATCTTTCCACAGCAGCTCGAACTCGGCGCTTTCAACGTCGTGAATCTTCCCCATGTTATGGGCGAGGCGGCTGACTTCCAGCCAGTTGCCCTCACAGTCGACCATGCGCCACCAGGCGAGATTGTCGACGGCCGTGCCCCACAGGACGGCTTTCTTGCCGCCGGCGTTCATCGCGATATTGCCGCCGATGCAGCAGGCGTCGGCCGAAGTCGGATCGACGGCGAACACCAGGCCGCCTTGGGCGGCCGCGTTGGCGACGCGGCGCGTCACCACGCCGGCTTCGGTGAAAACGGTTGCAACGGGGTCCGGCAGCCCCGGCAGACTGGTGCGCTCGATGCCGCTCAGGCGCTCGAGCTTCTCGGTGTTGATGACGGCCGACAGCGGCGTCAGCGGCAGCGCGCCGCCGGTGTAGCCGGTTCCGCCGCCGCGCGGAATGATGGTCAGTCCGAGCTCGATGCACGCGCGGACCAGCGCCGGTACTTCGGCTTCGCTGTCGGGAATCAATACGACGAACGGATATTCGACACGCCAGTCGGTCGCGTCCGTGACGTGCGAGACGCGGGCGTAGGCGTCGAAGCGGATGTTGTCGGCGCGAGTGTGTCGCCGCAGGGTCCGCAGCGTGCGGCGCCGGAGCGCTTCCCATTCCCTGAAGTCGCTCTCGAATGCCTGGACCGCGCCGCGTGCGGCTTTCAGCAGCTCCCCGACCCGCTCGAAGAGCGGCCCGTCGTCGGTATCGCGGCGGCGGTCGACGGCGTTCAGCCGATGGTTCAGCGCCTGGATGAGCTGGGCGCGGCGGCCGCGGGTCTCGAGCAGGTCGTCCTGAAGGTACGGATTGCGCCGCACGACCCAGATGTCGCCGAGCACCTCGTAGAGCATGCGGGCCGAGCGCCCGGTGCGCCGCTCGGTCCGCAGTTCCTCGATGACGCTCCAGAAGTGCGCTCCGAGCAGCCGGATCACGATCTCGCGGTCGGAGAAGGACGTGTAGTTGTATGGGATCTCGCGCAGTCGAGCCGGCTCGCCCGCGTTCGCCGGCTCGACGGCCAGCGGCGCACTGATCGGTACAACGTTCATGGGCATGCGTAATCCTGCGGGTAAGTGGCCTCTCAGGGCAGGTCCGAGCTGCCCATGAGATAGCGGTCGCATTCGCGGGCGGCGCCGCGGCCCTCGTCGATCGCCCACACGATCAGGCTCTGCCCGCGGCGGCAGTCGCCGGCGGCGAAGATGCCCGGGACGTTGGTCGCGAACGCGCCGTGCGCCGCCTCGATGTTGGATCGGGCGTCGGTGGCGATACCGAGCTCGGCGAGCAGGGGCTGCTCGGGGCCCGTGAAGCCGAGGGCGAGCAGCACCAGATCGGCCGCGGTCTCCTGCTCGCTGCCGGGGACTTCGACCGCGGCGAAGCGGCCGTCGCGGTCACGCTCCCAGGCGATGCGCACGGTGGTCACCGAGCGCACGCCTGCTTCGGCGTCGCCGTTGAGCCGCTTGACGGTGGTCACGTAGGCGCGCGGATCGGCGCCGAAGCGGGCGGCGGCCTCCTCCTGGCCATAATCGAGCCGATAGACCTTGGGCCACTCCGGCCAGGGGTTGTCGGCGGCGCGTTCGAGCGGCGGCTGCGGCATGATCTCGAGCTGACTGAGGCTCTTGCAGCCCTGGCGCATCGCGGTTGCGACACAATCGGTGCCGGTATCGCCGCCGCCGATCACCACGACGCGCCGGCCGCCGGCGTGAATCGGACTGCGCTCCGGTCCGCCGTCAAGCAACGCCTTGGTGCTCGCGGTGAGGTATTCCATCGCGAAATGCACGCCTTTCAGCTTGCGGTTCGGGGCGGCGAGATCGCGAGGCTGGGTCGCGCCCGTGCACAGCACGATGGCGTCGAAGTCCTTGCGCAGAAGATGCGCCTCGACGTTCTCGCCGACGTGGGCGTTGCACACGAACTTGATCCCCTCCTGTTCCATCAGGCCGATGCGCCGCAGCACGACGTCCTTCTTGTCGAGCTTCATGTTTGGAATGCCGTACATGAGCAAGCCGCCGGGGCGGTTCTCGCGCTCGAGCACCGTGACGCTGTGGCCGACGGAGCTCAGCTGCGCCGCGGCCGCCAGTCCGGCCGGGCCCGAGCCGATCACCACGACGCGCTTGCCGGTGCGCGTCTGCGGGGGCTCGGCCGAGATCCAACCCTGCTCCCAGCCCTGATCGGCCAGAGTCGCCTCGATGGTCTTGATGCTCACCGGCGGGCCGTTGATGCCGAGCACGCACGAGCCCTCGCAGGGCGCGGGGCACACTCGGCCGGTGAACTCCGGGAAGTTGTTCGTCGTCAGCAGCCGTTCGAGCGCCTCGCGCCACAGGCCCCGGTAGACCAGGTCGTTCCACTCCGGAATCAGATTGTGGATCGGGCAGCCGGAGGCCATGCCTGAGACCAGCGTGCCGGTGTGGCAGAAGGGAACTCCGCAATCCATGCAGCGCGCCGCCTGGTTGCGCAGCTTCTTTTCGTCCATGTGGTGATGGAACTCCCGCCAATCGCCCGCGCGCTCGAGCGGCGCGCGGTCAACGGGGAGCTCACGTAGATATTCGATGAATCCGGTCGGCTTGCCCATCGGGTACTCGGTGTGTGTGTCAGTTTCCGCCGACGCGCGCCAGGTCGCGCGCGTTGTCCTCGAAGGCCACCATGACGGCTTCCTCGCCGGTCAGGCCCTGGCTGTGCGCGCGCTCGAGCGAGGCGATGGCCCGCTTGTAGTCCTTCGGCATCACAGTGACGAAGCGCCCGATGAGTCTGGCCCAGTTCTCCAGCACGTGGCGTGCGCGGGCGCTGCCGGTGTACTCCTGATGCCGCTCGATCATGGCGCGCACGTGCTCGATCTGCCTGGGATCCTGCAGCGGCTCGAGCGCGACCATCTGCGGGTTGACGCATGCGGGGAACTCGCCGGTCTCGTCGAGCACGTAGGCGATTCCCCCGGACATGCCCGCCCCGAAATTGCGTCCCGTGGGGCCGAGCACGATCACGTTGCCGCCGGTCATGTATTCGCAGCCGTGGTCTCCGACGGCCTCGACCACCGCATCGGCACCGCTGTTGCGCACCGCGAAGCGCTCGCCTGCCATGCCGCAGACGTAGACTTCGCCCGCGGTGGCTCCGTAGAGGCCCACGTTGCCGATGATGATGTTGGACTCCGGAGGGAACGCCGAGCCCGCCGGCGGAAATACAATGATGCGTCCCCCGGAGAGGCCTTTGCCGACGTGATCGTTGGCGTCACCTTCGAGCACGAAAGTCATGCCCGGCGGCATGAACGCCGCGAAGCTCTGCCCGGCCGTGCCCTTGAAATGAATCCGGATCGTGTCCGGCGGCAGCCCGGCCGGTCCGTGCCGACGCGTCAGCTCGCTGCCGGTGAGCGTGCCCACGACGCGGTTGACGTTGCGGATGGGCAGCTCGGCGCGCACCGGTTCGCCACGCTCGAGCGCGGGCAGGCACAGCGGCAGCAGGGTCGTCATGTCCAGTGACTTCTCGATGCCGTGATCCTGCTCGATCTGGTGAAAGCGGCCGATGTCGTCGCCGACGTCCGGCTGGTAGAGGATGTGGCTGAAATCGAAGCCCTTGGCTTTCCAGTGCTCGACGGTCTGCTTCGGCCTCAGCCGGTCCACGCGGCCCACCATCTCCTCGATCGTGCGGAACCCGAGCTCCGCCATGATGTGCCGCACGTCCTCGGCGATGAAGCGCATGAAATTGACCACGTGCTCGGGCTTGCCGGCGAACTTCTGGCGCAGCCGGGGATCCTGGGTGGCGATTCCGGCCGGGCACGTGTTCAAGTGGCACACCCGCATCATGATGCAACCCATCGCGACCAGCGGCGCCGTGGCGAAGCCGAATTCCTCGGCGCCGAGAAGCGCGGCGATGACCACGTCGCGACCGGTCTTGAGCTGACCGTCGACCTCGACGGTGATCCGGCTGCGCAGGTTGTTCAGAACCAGTGTCTGGTGAGCCTCGGCGAGGCCGAGCTCCCAAGGCAGGCCCGCGTGGGCGATCGAGGTCTGGGGCGATGCTCCGGTGCCGCCGTCATGCCCGCTGATCAATACCACGTCCGCATGCGCCTTGGCGACGCCCGCGGCGATCGTTCCGACGCCGATCTCGGAAACCAGCTTCACGCTGATGCGTGCGTGGTGGTTCGCGTTCTTCAGGTCGTGAATCAGCTCGGCGAGATCCTCGATGGAATAAATGTCGTGGTGCGGTGGCGGAGAGATAAGGCCGACGCCGGCGGTGGTGTGACGGGTCTTGGCGATCCACGGATACACCTTGGTGCCGGGCAGCTGACCGCCTTCGCCGGGCTTGGCGCCCTGCGCCATCTTGATCTGCAGCTCCCGGGCGTTGACCAGATACTCGCTGGTCACGCCGAAGCGACCCGAGGCCACTTGCTTGATGGCGCTCGCCTTCGAGTCCCCGTTCGCCTGCGGACCGTAGCGCGCCGGATCCTCGCCGCCCTCGCCGGTGTTGCTCTTGCCGCCGATGCGGTTCATGGCCACCGCCAGAGTCTCGTGCGCCTCCTGGCCGATCGCGCCATAGGAGATCGCGCCGGTCTTGAACCGCCTGAGAATGCTCTCGAGGGGCTCGACTTCCTCGAGCGGCACCGATTCGAACGGGACGAACTCCAGCAGCCCGCGCAGCGTGCCGACACTCGTCGTCTGCTCGTCGATCAGCCGGGCATACGACCGGTAGGTCGAGTAGCTGCCGGTGCGCACCGCCTTCTGGAGCCGGTGGATGGTTTCGGGGTTGAACAGATGGCGCTCGCCGCCGGCGCGCCACTGATACAGGCCGCCGGTGTCCAGCGTGTGCGCCCCGCCGCGCGCGGGGAACGCCGCGCGGTGGCGTGCGAGCACTTCCTGGGCGATGGTCTCCATGCCGATGCCGCCGATGCGCGAGGAGGTCCATGTGAAGTACTGGTCGATCACGTCCTGGCGCAGGCCGACGGCCTCGAATACCTGTGCGCCGTGGTAGCTCTGGATCGCCGAGATGCCCATCTTGGACATCACCTTGATCACACCCTTGGTCGCGGCCTTGACGAAGTTGCGGCAGGCGAGGGTGGTGTCGACATTCGTGACGAGTCCCTCGCGGATCATGTGGTCGAGGGTTTCGAACGCCAGGTACGGGTTGATCGCCGAGCACCCATAGCCGATCAGCAGCGCGAAGTGATGCACTTCGCGCGCCTCGCCGGTCTCGAGCACGATGCTGACTCGGGTGCGCAGTCCCTCGCGGATCAGGTAATGGTGCAGGCCGCTGACCGCGAGCAGCGCCGGCACCGCGGCGAACTCCCGCGACACGCCGCGGTCGCTCAGCACCAGGATGTTGACTTCCTCGTCCTCGATCATGCGCCGCGCGGCCAGACACAGCTCTTCCATCGACTTGATCAGGCCCTTCTCCCCGCGCGTGGCGCGGAACAGGATCGAAAGGCCCCCCACCTTCAGACCGGGCAGCGCCAGGCGCCGCACCTGGGCAAATTCCTCGTTGATGAGGATCGGGCCCTTGAGCTCCAGCCGCCGGCAGTCGGCCGGCTGCGGCCGCAGCAAGTTGCCCTCCGAGCCGAGCCACACCTCGGAGGCCGTGATCAGCTCCTCGCGGATGCAGTCGATCGGCGGATTGGTCACTTGGGCGAACAGTTGCTTGAAATACTCGTACAGCAGGCGCGGCCGCTCCGACAGCGCCGCGAGCGGCGTGTCGTTGCCCATCGAGCCGACCGCCTCGACGCCGGTCCTGGCCATTGGCTCGAGCAGCACGCGCTGGTCCTCGAACGTGTAGCCGAAGGCGGTCTGACGCGCCAGCAGCGCGCGCGCGTCGAGCGGCATGTCCGGTGGCTCGCCCGCCGGCAGATCCTCCAGACGCACCAGGTGCTGGTCCAGCCACAGCCGGTACGGATGGCGGGTCACGACCCCGCGCTTGATTTCCTCGTCATCGATGATGCGGCCTTGCTCGGTGTCGACCAGGAACATCCGCCCCGGTTGCAGCCGGCCCTTCTGCACGACGTTCTCGGGCGGCACCTCGAGCACGCCGGCCTCGGAGGCCATGATGACCAGATCATCGCGGGTCACGTAGTAGCGCGACGGGCGCAAGCCGTTGCGGTCGAGCACCGCGCCGATCTGCTTGCCGTCGGTGAAAGCGATCGAGGCGGGCCCGTCCCAGGGCTCCATCAGGCTCGAGTGATACTGATAGAAGGCGCGGCGGTCCTCGTCCATGCTCTGGTGATTCGACCACGGCTCGGGAATCAGCATCATCATGGCGTGCGCCAGGGGGCGGCCCGAGAGGACCAGCAGCTCGAGCGTGTTGTCGAGCATGGCCGAATCGCTGCCGTTGGGGTTGACCACCGGCAGGATCTTCGGCGTGTCCGCGCCGAACAGGTCGGAGTCGAACAGCGCCTCGCGCGCCTTCATCCAGTTGAAGTTGCCCCGCAGCGTGTTGATTTCGCCATTGTGCGCCAGATAACGATACGGATGGGCACGGTCCCAGCTGGGAAACGTGTTGGTGCTGAAGCGCGAATGCACCAGGGCGAGCGCGGTCTCGATCGCCGGGTCGGTGAGGTCCGGGTAATACTGCGGGAGCTGCTCGGTCAGCAGCATGCCCTTGTAGACGATGGTCTTGTGCGAGAGGCTGCAGATGTACCAGTGTTCGGCGCCGTCGATGGTGGAGGCGCGGATCTCGCTGTAGGCGCGCTTTCTGATGATGAAGAGCTTGCGCTCGAATTCCAGCTCGTCACGCGCCTGCGCCCCGCGTCCGATGAACACCTGGCGGATGAACGGCTCGCCGGACTTGGCGGTCTCGCCGAGCATGGAGTTGTTCGTCGGCACGGTGCGCCAGCCGAGCAGGACCTGTCCCTCGGACTGCACGATGTGCTCGAACGCCTCGACGATGCGCCGGCGCAGGGTGGGGTTGCGCGGCAGGAAGACCAGGCCGCTGCCGTACTCGCCCGGATCGGGCAGGGCGAGGTGATTGCGCCGGGCGATGTCGCGCAAGAATGCGTGCGGCATCTGGATGAGCACGCCGGCGCCGTCCCCGGTGTTCGTCTCGCAGCCGCAGGCGCCGCGATGCTCGAGATTGCGCAGCACTTCGATCCCCTGCTCGAGGATGCGATGGGACTTGCGTCCCTTGATATCGACCACGAAGCCGACGCCGCATGCCTCGTGCTCGTACCACGGATCGTAGAGCCCCTGCTTGGCGGGGGCATTCCCGGGGCGGCGCGCCGGCCCGGGGGCGACCCGGGGCGAGCGCGCCGCAGCGCGGCGGCGCTGATGTCGCATGATCGGCCTCATCGGTTGGTGAATCCGGCTCAGGCCGCCCGAGGCGGCCCTTCGCCGGGTCGTCCCAGCGCTCTCCTGCCGGATTCGGGCCGGGAGGCCGGCCGCAAGCCGCCCCCTCGGCCGCCCGCCGGCATGGCGAGCTGCTGGGTTCTGTTCGCGGGCGCGTGATCCATTGCACCGGCCGACAGCCCCGGCGGTCCGGGGATGCGCTACGCCGGCGGCTCCCGCATATCTCAGATGATGGGGGCGGATCGCGCGCGCCCTACCCCCGCCAGGGGGCCCAGGGCAGCCACTGCGCTGAATGCCGCCGATATAGACCCGATCATATCCGTCTACATCCGCCGGTCAATGCCGGCGAGGTGGTTTTCGAGCGATTCAGGAAAATTCAGGGCGCGATCCTGTCCGGCTCGAGGCCTGGATATGCCTTCAGTCTCGATCACATCCGCGATGGCCGGGCGCAGGGTGCTGCGAAGTGAAGAACAGGGCGCGGGACCCGCCGCGCACCGGCCGGGCCGAGCATGCCGCCGGCTCTGCGCCGGCATGCGCGCGAATCGCGTGACGCGGTCTCGGCGCGTTCGCGCAGCGGCATATCCGCTGCTCCGTTGTACCGAGTCCATCGGCAAGCTACCCTTGCGGGCTTCACGCGCCGCAGGCGCGCCGTCACAAGTTGGGTCATGCGTCAATCTCCCCGCTCGCGCAAGCCCGCGGCACCGCCGGGACCGGCCATGACGCTCGCGCGCCGAGCGGCGCTCGAGCTGCATACGCTGCAGGATCTGCGTACCGTGGTCGGCTCGGCCCGCCGGCACGACAGCCGAATCCGCCGCGCCACCGGCATCGCCGGCTCGCAGCTGTGGGCGCTGGCCGAGGTGTCGCTCGCCGCCGGCATCACTGTCAATGCGCTCGCCCGCCGGCTTGCGCTGCATCAGACCACGGCGAGCAACCTCATCAATGCGCTCGTTGAACGCGGCTTGGTCCGCCGCTCGCGAGACCGTCGCGACCAGCGCGTCGTGCACCTGCACGTCACGGCAAGCGGTACGCGGCTGCTGTCGCGCGCCCCCCGGCCGCACAGCGGCCCGCTGGTCGATGCGCTGCGGCGGGTCGCGGCAGAGGATCTGGACACTTTGGCGCACAGTCTCGCGACGCTCCTCGGCGCGATGCGCCAGGCCGCTCCCGCGGCCGCCGGAGAATTCCTGCTGGTCGATTGATCGGGCCGCCGCAGGGCGTCGGTGCCGCAACGCTGCGGGTTGCGCAGCCGCCGGCTGCGTCATATCCTTATACATTCGGCCAAATATATTATTATGATGGTGTCTGGCGGCCAACTGGATCGGCTGCCGGGGCATGCAAACGATCGGCGCCGGCGTCGTCCGATCGCTCGCCAGGAGAAAATGTATGCAGCAATTCGCCACGCTCAACGCGTCGAAGGCGAACTTCGACAACATTTATGACCAAGCCGATCCGCGCGGCTACTTCTCGGTGCTGGGCGCGCTGGATTACATGATTCCGGACGTCGCGGAGCCGATCATCCGGCAGATTCTCGCGGCGCGGTACAAGCGCGCCGGGACGGACGCGACCGTTCTCGACGTGGGCTGCTCGTACGGCATCAACGCGGCCGTGCACCGCTTTCCACTCAGCGTCCGCGTGCTGCGCCGCCGCTATGCAAACCCGGAAATGGCGGCGCTAAGCGCCGACGATTTGGCGCGCCTCGATCGCAGTTACTATGCAAGCTGGCCGCAGATCGGTGCCGCGCGTTTCATCGGACTCGACGTGTCGGCGCCGGCGGTGCGCTACGCCGTGGCGGTCGGCCTGCTCGATGCCGGCGTGGTCGCAAACTTCGAAAGCGGCGCGCCGAGCTCGCAGGATCGCGCGTCCCTGCGCAGGGCCACCGTGGTGCTCTCGACCGGTTGTGTCGGTTACGTCACCGAGCGCACCTTCGGGGCGATTCTCGACTGCAGCGAGAAGCCGCCGTGGGTGGTGTCGTTCGTGCTGCGCATGTTTCCGTACGAGCCGATCGCCGCCGAGCTCGCCAAGCGCGGCCTGGTGACCGAGAAGCTCTCCGGAGCCACGTTCGTGCAGCGCCGCTTTCGCGACGTCAAGGAATTCACCGACTGTCTGACGACGCTCGAGAAGCTCAATATCGACACCAAGGGACTCGAAGCCGAGGGACGCTTTCAGGCGGAGCTGTTCGTGTCGCGCCCGCGCGCGGACGTCGAGGCGGCGCCGCTCGCGAAGATCGTCAAGGTGGTCAGCGGTCGAAATCGCACCATCGGCACGCGGTATGTGCGCGTTGGGCGGGGCGCGGACGCACAGGTGATGCGCGTTCCCTCGTGATCGCGCTGCGGGGCGTCGGCAAGACTTTCAACGGCGGCGCCAGTTATGCCGCCCAGGACGTCGGAGCGAGCACCGATGCGAGTGACCCCGTCGGCTTGAGCCGTTTGCGCAGCGTTCGCGCGTGACAGTCACCTTGACGTTGCACGCGCAGCGAAGCCGGGCGACCGGCGGCGTGTGAGTTCAGTCCTGCCCTTGAGCCGGCCGACAGGGCTGTCGATAATTACAGTCTTGTCGAGCCCCCTACCCATGAGCGTGCGTCCCGCCTGCGCTGTTATCCCACCCGGCGGCAGTGGGCCGTGCTCGGGCGGCTAAACGGTGCGTCGGACTCGGCGTCGCGTAAAGAGACCTGTGCGAGAATGAGTCCTCATCCCGCCGAGTCCCCGCATGGACATCGTTCCCGCCGCCCCGGCCGCCGCGCCCCTACCGGCCCAGCGCATCGACCGGGAAGGCCGCGCGCACATCGATCTGCGTGCCGTCTGGGCGCTCGCGCTGCCGCTCATGGCCAACAGCGCCGTGCAGGTGGTGCTGAACCTCACGGACATGTGGTTCATCGGGCGCATCTCCACCGCGGCGCTCGCTGCCGTCGGCGCGGTGCAGTGGCTCATTCTCGGGGTCATGTTCGTGCTCGGCGGCAGCAGCATGGCGGTCCAGACTCTGGCATCGCACGCGCATGGCGCGCGGCGATTTCGGCGCGCCGCGCAGGCTGCCTGGGCGGCGCTGTGGATCACGCTGTGCATCGTGCCGATTTGCATTCTGCTCGGACTGGCCGGCCGGATGATCCTGACGCCCTTCGGGTTTGCGCCACGGATCGCGCGGCTGGCCGAGCAGTTCTGGCTGCCGCGCGTCGGCGGCGCATCGATCGCGGTGGCGGCCTGGGCGGTGATGGGGTTTTTCAACGGCATCGGCCGCACCCGGATCAGCTTCATGGTGGCCGCGGCGGCGGCGGTTGCCAATGCGATATTCAACGATCTGTTCATCTTTCATTTTGGCTGGGGAGTGGCCGGCTCGGCCTGGGCGAGCAACGCGGCGCAGGCGGCCGGCTTCGTGCTCGGTTTCGCGCTGTTCCTGCGCTCGCCGATTCGCGCGGCCTTCAATTCGCACCTCACGTGGCGTCCGCGCTGGCACACCGTGCGCCGCCAGCTTCGGCTTGGGTTCCCGCTGGGGCTGATGCCGGCGGCCGATGTGCTGGGCTTCTCGGTCTTTCAGATGATGCAGGTGCGCTACGGGATGATCAGCGGCGCCGCGGCACAGATGGTCACCGTGCTCACCTCCATCGCGTACATGCCGGGCATCGGCATCGCCACGGCCGCGGCCACCTTGGTCGGCCAATCGATCGGCGCCGGCGCTCGGCCTTGGGCGCTGCGGCTCGGAACCCGGATCATCCTGCTCGCCGCGCTGGTGATGGGCGGGATCGGGCTCGCGCTCGCCTTGGCGGGCCCCTGGCTCATGCCGCTGTTCGCCGGCGCGCACGATCGCGCCTCGGATCAGGCGGCGCGCCTCGCCACGCAACTGTTGTGGCTCGCCGCGGCGTACCAGTTCTTCGACGGTCTGAATCTCGGCAGCAGCATGTGCCTGCGCGGCGCGGGCGACGTGCGCGTTCCGGCGGCGCTGATCTTCCCGGTGTGCTGGCTCGTCTTTCTGCCCCTCGCGCATGCGTTCACGTTCGCGCCCGGGCAGGGCTGGGTCCACTTCCTGCCGCAATTCGGTTGGGGCGCCCGCGGGGGCTGGAGCGCCGTCATCATTTACGTCGTGCTGCTGGGCTCGGCGCTGTTCTTGCGCTGGCGCTCGTGCGCCTGGCAGCGGATCCGGATTTAAAATGGCCGCGGCTCATCGCGGTGCCCTCGGCCGGGTCGATGAGACCGGCGACCGACCAGGAGTTCCTGTCATGCAATGTTCAATGCTCGGCCACACGGGTCTGGTGGTCTCGCGTCTCGCCTTTGGCGCGATGACCTTCACCGCCGGCCACCGGGACATGGCCGCGATGAGCAAAGTCGGCGCCCGGCCGGGCGTGACCAGCGTGTTGCTGGGATCGACGAAGCTGGCCGATCCACCCTTGGCGCAGGCGTCGGCCGCGCCATCGGTAGGTCCGGCTGCAAGCGGCGGCAGCGGCGGGACTGGCCATCGGGAGGCAGTCCTCGGTCGCAAACGGAGGTAGGCGCATGGGCGGCGAGGGCTCCGAGGCTGCGCGCAGCGCTTACGACGCACTTCATGGTTGGCTTCTCGAGGCAGCCTACCCTCTGTGGTCGCAGCGCGGCTGGGACAGCGTGCGGGGCGGCTTCCACGAGCGCCTCGCAGCCGACGGCCCCGTGCTGACGGACCCGCGTCGCACCCGAGTGCAGCTGCGCCAGATTCACTGCTTTGCACGCGCCGCGGCGCTGGGATGGCCCGGTGACACCCGCGCGCGGGTGATCGGCGGGCTCGATCACGTGTTCACCCACTGCCAACGGCCCGACGGGCTGTTGCGCGCAGTGCTCGGGCCGGACGGCGAGGTGCTGGAGGATCGCGCTCTACTCTACGACCAGGCGTTCGCACTTCTTGCGCTCGCGTCCGCACATCGCGCGCTCGGGGCGGGCGCCGGCTGCGCCGAGCGCGCCGCGGCGCTCTGGGAGCAGATCACCCGCCGGTTGCCCGCTGCAGTCGGGTTCCGAGCGGACTCGGCGGCCCTGGGACCGCTGCTCGCCAATCCCCACATGCATCTGCTCGAGGCGCTGCTGGCCTGGGCGCAGATCGACGCGGCGCCGCACTGGCGGCAGCGGGCCGAGGCCATCGCGACGCTCGCGCTCGAGCGCCTGATTGAGCCCGACAGCGGCGTGCTGCGAGAGCAATACGACTTCGCGGCTACTAGTTCCAACCCCCGCAGTGGGGCGGTCGAGCCCGGCCATTTGTTCGAGTGGGCGGGACTGTTGCTCCAGCTCGATCCTGCGCGGGCGCGCCTGCGCGAGGCCGCCCTGCGGCTGGCGGAAATCGCCGAGACGCGCGGCGTGCAGGCAGGTTTCGCCGTGAACGCGCTGCGCCCCGACCTGACGGTTCTCGATCCCGAAGCGCGGCTTTGGCCGCAGACGGAGCGGGTGAAGACGTACGCCCGATTGGCCTGCCTGACCGGCGAAGCGCAGTATTGGAGGCGCGCTACCGCGGCGGCCGATACCCTGCGGGCTTATCTGGCAACGCCGCAGCCCGGACTCTGGTATGACCGCCGCCTGAGCAACGGAGTTTTCGTGGCGGAGCCTTCACCGGCGAGCAGCTTCTATCACATCATCGGCGCGATCAGCTCGCTTGCCGCGGCGCTCGAGGGGCTCTGAGCCGCAGTGTCCAATGCTCATCGTCGGGAGCTGATTCGCACGCTCCTCGGCCGGTCGTTCCAACCGTGCAGCTGTATTCGCGCACAGCGCGCCCCGCGCACGGGGCACAGGATGCGAAGCCGCCGCGTCTCGTGCGGCATCAGCGTGACGTAGTTGGCGCTGTAGTAGACCGGCAACACGCGGTGACCATGGCGATCTAGGGCCGTGACAGCCAGCGTCACCGACGGCTCGTGGCCGTGATTGACGAGCGTAACGTAGATCACGCGGTCCTTTCCGGAGGCGTCTCGGCCCCGCGCCGATGCGCTCAGTCCAATGTCCTGCGGCGCCAGAGTATTCAATGCGCGCAAACTGGTCGGGGTGCGGCCCTTCCAGTAAACGTTCTCGCTCAAGACGCGCCCCGTGGCGTTCAGCAGCTGTAGCTGAACGAATAACAGCCGGTGACTGCGCAGGTACCGTGGCAAATCGAGCCGCGGCAGAGTTGCCACGGCGTCCGCCGGTGCCGTGACGTTCATTTGGCGTGTCGCCAGCAGGCGTCCGTGCAGGGACAGGATCCGGCTGCGCACGGTCAGGCCGGCGCGCCCCCGGCGCGTGGTGTTGACGACGGCGAGCGCATAATCGGGCAGGTTCATCTGCACGTGCAGCGGTTGGCACGCCTCCTCGACGCCGAAATACGCGCCGGCGGTGGCGTAGTCCGAGGTGTAGATTTGCCAGATGTTGCTCGGCCAGGCCGGCTGCGTCATCCACAACAGCCGGCCGCTGTTCCTTGTCCAAAGGTGCGCGTTGAATCCTTCGAAGATCGCCCGGTAGTCGACGTAGTCCATCAATTGCGCGCGCCGCTCGAAGCCGGCCAGGCTGTGCGGCGTGCCGAGTTGCCTGTCCATCGCGCGCATGAATACCCGTACGTTGCCGTTGCCGCCGAAGTTCCAATCGTGATAGGCGTAGGTGTCGCTGATCGGCCAGAGGTCGGCCTTCGGCATCATCGCCTCGAGGGTGCGCTGCGAGGCCAGCGAGTTCGTGCCGACTTCCACCGAGAAGCCGCGCGCGAGGCGGGTGAAATACTGCACGGGCGGGCGGTAGTCGTACGGGCCGCTGCCCTGCAGACTGATGCGGTTCGAGCTGGGCAGGTACAGCCGCGTGCCGTCGAGCGTGTTCACCAGGCGCGCCAACCCATTGTCGATGATCGGCTGCGGCACGCCCTCGTTGCGGCCGAACCAGACCGCGATCGAGGGATGGTTGCGGTAGCGCTCGATCACGTTCCGGGCGTTGGCGAGGAACAACTGCGGATTCTCGGCCTGCAGTTGGAAATTCTGGGTCGATTCCCAGAAATCGTTGAGCACCAGCAGGCCGTAGCGGTCGGCCAGCCGGTAGAACGCCGGCTCGGTGTTCTGTCCGAGCCAGTTGCGGATGATGTCGAGATTCGCCCGGCGAGTCAGCCGGAAATACGGTCGCAGGCGCGCGCTGGAGATGCGCTTCAGCGCATCGTCCATCCCCCAGTCGCCACCGCGGGCCGCGATGCGCACGCCGTTGACCCGGATGACGAGGTAGGGCGAGAGCGAGGTGTCGGGCGAGGGCCGCACGGCCGCGGAATGTTCGCCGGCCGCGGTGAGCGAGGGCGCCCAGCCGTTCGGCGTGCGCTTGATGGCCCGATGGCGCACGTTGATCAGATCGGGCGTGCCGGCAAGCGTGCCGGCGGTGGGATCGACGACGACGCGGCGCAGCCGGCCCTTGCCATCGAACAGCGATAGGCCGTAGGTGATCTCCCGAATGCCAAAGTGCAGCGTGCGCCGATCGGAGAGTCGCTTCACACCGGCTGCCGGGCGCGCATACACGGCCAGCGAGAGCTTGTACAGATACGGGGCTCCATATCCGTTCGGCCACCACAGGTGCGGATGTCTCACGCGCAACGCCGGGAAAGCCGCTGGCGTGAGCCGCACGCGCGTCGTTCCCGGCGCCACACGCAACTGCTTGCGTACCGTGATGGCGCCAAAGCGCGCCACCAGCGTTGCCGACACCGCTGCGGGATTCCGGTTGACGACGGAAACCGCAATCGTCACATCGGCCGGCCGCCGGCGCGGCAGCGGCAGGCGCGTGATCACGTGCGGTGCACGCAGCAGCAACCTGCGACTCGCGTGGATCACGACCCGCTGCCAGATCCCGATATCCCGATCGGGCACCACCGGCATCCAATCCCAGCCTCCCGTGGCGATGAACGTCGGGCCGTCGAGCGCCAGCGCCCCGCCGTTGTTGCCGGGTCCGGCGGCGATCGATTTCTCGTAGGGGATGCCTGGGTGCGGGGGCGGTGCGACACGCACGGCCAACACATTGAGCCGCCCAGGACGGATCCGGCCGGTCACATTGAAGACTCCCTGCACAAACGCGCCACGCGTCCGTCCGACAGGTTGGCCGTTCAGCCAGATCCGGCTCGCATAGTTGATTCCACCGAAGCGCAGCGTGAGCTGCCGGCCGTGCCAGGAACGCGGTGCGTCGAACGCCGTGCGATACCAATATGCCTGTCGCGCGAGGCGCTCAGGAATCAACAGATCGTTCAGGCCGTAGTACGGGTCCGGATAGACGCCTCGCGCCACGAGCGTGGTGAGCACCGTGCCCGGTACGACCGCCGGATACCAGGCGGCATCGTCATAGCCGGCCAGAGAGAGTCGTGCTCCCGCGGCATGCACCTTCGGCGCGGCCTGCAGGCGCCAGTCATTCACCACCCAGGTGTCGTCCACGGTCGGCTGCAACGGCGCTTCGGTCCGCACCGGCTCGGCTTGTGGATAGGTTCTTCTGCTGCTCGATGGCGGCGGCTGCCGCCATCGCCCCCCGGGCGCCCGGGAGCGCGGCAGCGTCCAGGCCGGCTGCGGATGCTGCAGCCCACGCCATTCGCGCTTCTGCAGCGGCCAGCCGACGCCCACGTGATAGAACTCGATCAGACCGAATGCCGGGGGGTGACGCGCGAATCGCGCTGCCTGTGCGGCCGTCCATGCTCGGGTGTGCACACGCCAGTGCGCCAGCGAGCCGCCGAAGTGCGCGTGCGGGAGAGCCGGCGCTAGCGTCACCTGCGGGCGCACCGGCGCGCTCGCCGCGTGCACAGTCCCGAGCGGTTGGCCATCGAGATACAGTCGCGCCGTGCCCCGGCGGTAGGTTGCGACGACGGCTTGCCAGGCCCCGACGGGCAATGGCGTGGTGGTCCGCAGCCGCGCACCGCCGCTCAGCCACAGCGCGAGCCGTCCGTCGCGCACCACCAGGCAGTCGCAGTCTCCCGGAGGCGCCGCGCCCAGTCCGCCGATGATCACCGGGCCCGGTCCCTCGACCGTCGGTCGGACCCAGGTGCTGATCGACCAGGAGGCTCCCGCGCGCAACACTGCCGCATTGGACGGCAGCGGACGTGTCAGGCCAATGCCGCCGGCGAGCGTTGTGAGATTGTACGGTCCCAGACTGTGCAGCGATGCCGCGCCGGCCGCAAGCGCGACGGCTGCGACGGGACACGCGGCAAGTGCTGCGGCGCGCCGCATGTCAGGAGTCCTGCGGCGCCGGGGCGAGCGAGCCACGCAGGACCAGCTCCAGAGGCAGATGCCGCCGCGGCACCGGGCGCGGCCAGCCTTGCCGGTGCGGCTGGTACTCGCTGATGAGCTCTGCGGCGACGCGGCCAATGACGCGCAACGGTTGGCGGACCGTGGTGAGCTGCGGCCACACCATCGACGCCACCGGCGCATCGTCGAAGCCGACGATCGACAGTTGCCGGGGCAGCACCAGGCTCATCTGCCGCGCCGCGCACACCGCGGCGGCAGCCATGTCGTCGTTGCTGGCGAAGATCGCGGTGGGGCGCGGACGAAAGTCGAGCATGCGGCGCGCGCACTCGAGTCCCTCGGCGAATTCGAAGTTGCCGGTCTGGACCAGCTGCGGGTCGATGTCCAGACCGTTCGCATGCATCGCGTCGACGAAGCCGAGGTAGCGCTGCTCGGTGGCCCGGTGGCCCGCCCGGCCGAGCATGAACCCGACCCGGCGGTGCCCGCGCCGCAGCAGCTCGGTGGTGAGTTGGCGGACCGCGGCGCGATCATCGGTGTCGACCGAGGGGGCGTCGTCCTGCTGGCGCATCGGCGCGATGTGCACGGCCGGGATTCCCGCGGCGGCCAGAGTGGCGTGTACCACCGGCAAGTCGCTGAGCGGCGGCAGTAGAATCACGCCTTCCAGCCGCAGTTGGCGGATGAGCGTGCTGAGATCGCGACCCAGCTCGGGGCTCGCCGCCTCCAGCGGCTCGACCATCAGATGCAGGTTGGATTCGCGGCAGCGCTGCACGGCGCCGGTCTGGAATTCGCTCAGATAATCGCCCGGGTGGTCGTAGAACAGGCCGATCAGGAACGAGCGGTCGCCGGCGAGGCCGCGCGCGGCGAGGTTCGGTTGGTAATCGAGATGGCGAATGGCCGTCAACACGCGCTCGCGCGTCTCGGACCGCACGCCGCGCTCGTTGTTGATGACCCGGGACACGGTCTTCGGCGAGACCCCGGCTCGATCCGCCACCACTTCGATGGTCGCGGAGGCGCGACCGGGAGCAGCCGCTCTTCGCATGCTGCTAGAATAGTCGAAATGTCAGCGCTGTCAATCAGCCTCTCGCCGCGCGCAGCGCAGCCAAGACGCGTGGGCTGATGCGCGCGCCGGGGCCGCTCGCACTGCTCATCGCGTTGGCATGTACCGCCGGGATGGTCGGCTTTGGCCTGCTCGTCTCGCGGCGCCAACGCAGTCTGGATGATTATTTTCTCGCCTCGCGCGCCTCGTGCTGGCCATCAATCGGTCTGGCGCTGTATGCGTCCAACATCTCCTCGACGGCCATCGTCGCGCTGGCGGGCGCCGCCTACGCGTACGGTATCTCGGTCTACGATTACGAATGGTCGGCGGCGGTCATCCTCGTGTTCTTCTGCGTGTTCTTGCTTCCGGCGCTGCTCAGCAGCCGCGTCTACACCATGCCGGAATTCCTCGAGCGCCGTTATGACCGCGGCGCGCGCCTGTATTTTGCGGCGCTGACGCTGTTCCTGCTGGTGTTCGTCGATTCCGCCGCCGCGCTCTATTGCGGTTCTCTCGTGTGTCACCTGTTTGTCCCGAGTGTGCCGCTGTGGGCGCTCGGCGCGCTGCTCGCCGGCGCGGCGTGCCTGTACACGCTCACCGGCGGCTTGCGCGCAGTGATGTGGACCGGATCGGTACAGGCCGTGCTCCTGTTCGGCAGTTCGCTCATTATCGCGGTGGCGGCCTTCATGCGCGTTGGCGGCTGGCACGCTCTGACGAGCCACGTCAATCCCGGCATGCTTGCCCTGATCCGGCCGGCGGGCGATCCGGGCGTGCCGTGGCCGGGACTGGTGTTCGGCATACCGGTGCTCGGGTTTTATTACTGGTGCACCAATCACTACATCGTGCAGCGGGTACTCTCGGCGCGCTCGCTCGATGACGGCCGCCGCGGCGCGCTGCTGACGGGACTGCTGAAGCTCACGGGCCTGTTCCTCATGGTGTTGCCGGGCACGTGCGCGATCGTGTTGTACCCGCATCTGTCGAATCCCGACCAGGTCTACCCGCGGCTCATGTTCGGCCTGCTGCCGGCCGGACTGCTGGGACTGGTGGCCGCCGGGTTCGTGGCCGCCACGCTGGCCACGATCGCCTCGGCGCTCAATTGCGCTTCCGCCCTCATCACGGTGGACCTGATCCGGAACATCGCGCCGCGTGCGACCGCGGCGCAGCTGGTGCGCATCGGGCGCCTGAGCACGCTCGGGGTGCTCGCGGTCGCCGTGCTGTGGGCGCCGCAGATCGAGCGCTTCGGCGACCTCTGGCAGTACCTGCAGGCGGTGCTCGCCTACGCCGTGCCGCCGATCGTCGCGTTGTTCGCGGCAGGGCTGTTCTGGCGAGGCGCCACCGCCGCCGGCGCGCGCGCCACCTTGCTGGTCGGCACCCTGTGCGGCCTGGCGTTGTTTCTGCTGACCACCGTGTTGCACGTGGTGCGGCTGCAGTTTCTGTACGCCGCGCCCATTCTGCTCGCGATCGATCTCGCGGTGCTGATCGCGGCGAGCCTGCGCTGGCCCGCGGCCCCGAGTGTCGAGGTCGATGCGCTACTGTGGCGCCGGGCGGATTATCGCGCGGAGACCCGCAGGCTGCGCGAGGTGAGCGTGACGGCCAACTACCGGACGCAGGCGCTGGCGCTGTTGATCCTGACCGCGCTCATCGTTGTCGCCTTCCGCTGAGCGGCGGCCGGCCGGATCAGACGACCCGCGAGTAGCGCGGTGCCGAAGTCGACGCGGGAACCGCGCCGAGATAGCGGTCGAAGCACATGGCGATCAGCCGCAGCAGCAGCTGGCCGCGGGCGGTGGCGCGGATCACAGCGGGGTCGATCGCGACCAGTCCGTCGGCCTCGAGCGTGCGCAGGGCGCTCGCGGCGGATGCGAAATACGTCTGAAACTCGATTGCGTGACGCGCCTCGGTCGCCCGCACGTCGATTTCTCCCCGGCACATCAGCTGTTGGATGACGTCCGCGCGCAGCAGGTCGTCGGCGTCGAGGACCAGGCCGCGCCACAGCGGCATCCGACCCGCCTCGAGCGCGGCTTGCCAGCCGGCGAGGTCGCGCTGATTCTGACTGAAGGTGGCGCCGATGTGGCTGATGGCGCTGACGCCGAGACCGATCAGGTCGCTGTCCGCGTGGGTCGTGTAGCCCATGAAGTTGCGCTGCAGGCCGCCGGCCTCGCGCGCGCGAGAGAGATCGTCCTGCGGCAGCGCGAAGTGGTCCATGCCGATGTAGTGATAGCCGGCCGCCGAGAGCCGCTCGATCACCATGGCGAGCAGCCTGATGCGCAGCTCCGGATGGGGCAGGAAAGTGGCGTCCAAATGCCGCTGGGGCTTGAACAGCTCCGGAAGGTGGGCATAGCCGTAAACGGCGAGCCGGTCGGGGCGCGCGCCGATGACCGTTGCGAGTGTGCGCTCGAAGCCCGAGAGCGTCTGCATCGGCAAACCGTAGATGAGATCGACGTTGACCGAGCGAAAGCCGTTCGCGCGGCATGCCTCGATGACCCCGAGCGTTTCCTCGACGCTCTGGATGCGGTTGACCGCGTGCTGTACCAGCGGATCGAAGTCCTGCACGCCCAGGCTCGCGCGGTTGAACCCGAGCGCGGCGAGCTCCGCGATTTCCCGCGGCGGCACCGTGCGGGGATCGAGCTCGATGGAAAAGTCCCGCTCGGGACGCTCGCTGAGGCGGAACCGCCGACCGAGCGCCTCGAGCAGTTGCCCGAGTTGCGCGGGGCGGAAGAAGTTCGGTGTGCCGCCGCCCAGGTGCAGTTGCAGGACCTCGCGCCGTCCGTCGAACAGCGCACCGGTCTCGGCCGCCTCGCGCAGCAGACACTCGAGGTACTGCTCGGCGCGCGCCGTGTCGCGGGTGATCACGCGGTTGCACGCACAATAGAAGCACGGGCTGGCACAGAACGGCATATGCGCGTAGATCGACAACGCGTGACCGGCCGCATTGCTGCGGCGGATGTGCTCGCGCAAGTCTGCGCCGGTGAACGCCGCGGTGAACTGCGGTGCGGTGGGATAGGAGGTATAGCGCGGCCCGGGCCGATCGTAGCGGCGCAGCAGCTCAGGATCGAAGGTGAGAGAGCTCATCATGCCCGCAGACAGCGCGATTGCCGTTCATTTGAACGTTCTATAATGCTGACGAACCATGCCTAACGCCATACGTAGAAGTGCACAGCATCGACACGGACGATGCGACCGTGTCTCCACGCCCTGAAGGCCGCGGGCTGCGCGCCGCCCATCCGGTGAGCCAGACCGACGTCGAGGTCTTTCGCTCCCGTGGCCGCCGCGCGTGCCAGGAGCGTGCGCTCGTGCTCACGGCGGTCGGCATTGCCAGCGAGGTCATCAGCGCGGACGGCCGCTTCGTGCTGCAAGTCGCCGCGGGCGATGTCGAGCAGGCGAGTGTGCACCTGCGCCAGTACGATCTGGAGAATTCGCCGCGGATCGACCCGCCGGCATCGCGGCCGCAGCGGCTGTTCGCCCATGCCTGGGTGGGTTGTGTCGCCTACGCCGCTTGGCTGTTGGGCGTCGCGTACGCCACCGCCAATGGACTGGTGAGCCTTGAGGCGTTCAGCCGCGGCGAATTGTACGGCGCGCGGGTGCAGCAGGGACAGTGGTGGCGGGCCTGGACCTGTCTGACGCTGCATCTGAGCGGACCCCACCTGGCCGGCAATCTGCTCGCCGGCATCTGGTTCGGCTATTTCGCCGGGCGTCAGCTCGGGGCCGGCACCGCATGGCTGCTGATCGTCGTGGGCGCGGGCACCGCCAACCTGCTGCAGGGCCTGCTGGGACCCCCCGGATATCGTTCCGCCGGCGCCTCGACCGCCGTGTTCGCGGCGTTGGGCATGATGGCCGCGCACACCTGGTGGAAAGGGCACCACGAGCCGCACAGCGGGCTGCGCCGCTGGATCCCGCTCGGCGCGGGCGTGGTGCTGCTGGGTTGGCTCGGTACGGCCGGTCGGCACACCGACCTCATGGCGCATCTATTGGGTTTCGGGGTCGGCGTGCTCATCGGCTGGGCCAGCGCCTGCGCGATCATCGACTCGCGGTTGGCGCGCGCTCCGCAGTGGCTCGCGGGGCTTGCGGCGATGGCGATCATGGCGCTCGCATGGGGCTTCGCCCTGCGATGACGAGGCTAATCGCCGGTCGGCAGCGGCGACGGCGGGGGACGCGATGTTCGGCGATAGCGCCTGACGAGGCGCACGTCGAGCCCGCCGCCGGCCAGGCGCAGGGTGAGTACCAGCTCGCCCTTGGGCGCCAGGGCATACCGCTCGGTCAGGGTCGGGCCGTATTCGGGCTTGATCCGCACGACGAATGCCCGACCGTTCCAGCCGCAGATCTCATCGGCACCGACATGTCCGAGGGTGACCGCAAGGAGGACGCCGGGCGTGCATTGCTCGGAGCCGGCGCCGGTCTGCTGCGTGAAGGCCCCGGGCGCGACCCGCAACGCCAGATCGTTTCCCTCCGGCACGTGAGCGAGGAATTCCTCCACCAGATTCGCCCCGACTCTCGGCGCGCTCACCACAATCGCGGGCGCCTGCTGTCCCGATGATCGGCCGGCCGAGCTATGGGGCGTCGGCCCCGCGGACCGCCCTCTCGTGCCGCCGCTGCGGGCCGCGGGGGACGGGTGACTTTGGTCCGTCAGTTTGAGCAGCTGCGACTGCAAATCCGCCACCGCTACGTTGACGCGTCCGCTGGATGCCTCGTTGAGCCGCCAGTCGCCCGTCAGGTGAGGGGGATCAGCTGGTGGTGTGACCTTCAGCTGGTCAGCACAGCCCGCCAGCACCCAGGGCAGCAGCGCCACGCACAGGCACAGCGATCGATGAGGGCGGGTCGGCATCTGGATGACACCCGGGTTCAGCTCTTGATTGAGACCGCGCGGGTTACTCTCGAGTTCTGGCCGCAGCTGCCGCCAGCGCCTCGATCCGCGTCCAGTCCCGGGCGGCCAGCGCCTGAGCGGGCGAGAGCCATGAGCCCCCCGCACAAAGCACGTTGGGCAGATCGAGGTAGGTTCGGACCGTCTCCTGGGTGATGCCGCCCGTCGGACAGAAGCGGGCCTGCGGGAACGGGCCGGCGAAGGCCTTGAGCATTGGGACGCCGCCGGCGAGCGCGGCCGGAAAGAACTTGAAGCAGTGATACCCGTGAGCCAGGCCCAGCATGAGCTCCGAGGCGGTGGCCACCGCCGGCAGGTAGGGAATGGGGCCGTGGCGGCCCGCTTCCAGCAGCGCCGATGTCGCCCCGGGAGAGATTGCGAACGCTGCGCCCGCGTTGGCGGCCGCGTGCAGATCGTCGACCGAGAGCACCGTCCCGGCCCCCACGGCTATGTCCGGAACCTCCCGCGCGATTGCCTCGACGGCGTGCAGCGCCGCAGCAGTGCGCAGCGTGACCTCGATGACGCGCAGTCCGCCACGCAGCAGCGCTCGAGCCAGGTCGGGCGCGAGGCCGGGGTCCTCGATCACCACGACCGGCATGACGGGTGACAGCTTGAGTATCCGCTCGATATCGGCTCTGGAGTGCATGGGCTCTCGATCAGGGTTTCCAGCCTCGTATCCTGCAGCAATCTGTGCGCGAGCGGTAGGGTGTGGGTATGTCAGCGTGCCGCACTCTCGAGAAACCTCAGGCTGCGCTCCGACGCATCGAGCCGCACGCGCACCCCCAGGGGGACCGGCTCGTTGAGCTCGCCGTGGCCGATCGGGAAGCCCGCCGCGCACGGCAGCCCCGTGGCGATCGCCAAGTCGCGCAGGACATCGGTGCTCGTGAAATCGGCGTCGCGCTCCTCGCACCGGGTGAAGGAGCCGAGAACGATGCCGCGTATCCTGCGGAACACGCCCGCCAGCGCGAGGTGTGTCCACATGCGGTCGAGCCGGTAGGGGCGCTCCCCGACCTCTTCGAGCAGCAATACCGCCTGATCGAAGCCCGGCGCGTACGGTGTCCCGAGCAGCGCCGTCAGCGTCGCGAGATTTCCACCGACGAGCGGGCCCTCGGCGGTGCCGCCGACGAAAGTCGCGCCGCCGTGCAGGGTCTGCGCCGGCCGGGACGACTCGAGCAGCGCGAACAGTCGCTCGTGGGTCGCCGTGGAGAGAGCGCCGAGCTGTGTGAGAACGGGGCCGTGAATGCTGACGTGGCCCGCGCGTCCCAGCAACGCA
Source organism: Steroidobacteraceae bacterium (assembly GCA_027456605.1). Classification (GTDB taxonomy): domain Bacteria; phylum Pseudomonadota; class Gammaproteobacteria; order Steroidobacterales; family Steroidobacteraceae; genus 13-2-20CM-66-19. The sequence goes on from DAIDUQ010000111.1 coordinate 30,160, forward strand.
TGCAGTGCAACGATATCCGAGAAGCCGATCAAGGCTTTGGGGGTGATGGGGGCGCCTTCGAGGTGTTGCAGCAGGCGCATGGCGCCATAGCCGCCGCGCGCACAGAAAACCGCCTTGATTTGCGGGTCGGCGAGCGCCGCGATGAGCTCGCCGAGGCGGCGCGCATCCTCGCCGGCCAGGTAGCGCCGCCGCGCCAGAATGCCCGGATCGAGCTCGACGTGATAGCGATTGGAGACCGGCGCCAGGCCCGCATCGAAGGCCGCCCGATCGAACGGGCCCGACGGTGCGACGACGGCGACACGGTCTCCGGGGCGCAAGGCGGGATAGGGGCGGCAGGGCATTTCTAGCACGGGCTGAGTCGCGACGTAAAACCCAAGAACAAGAATATAATGTCCGTCAGGAGCTTCACCGAGACCTTGAGAGCCCAGGATTGGTCCGGCGTCGCGCTGTTCCCGACAGCACACGCATGACCTCGGTCCCGCAGGACCTTCCATCCGGTTCGCGCTTCTTAGCGGTCGGATTTGCCGCACTCGGCTGGGCCGAGCGGCGTCTCGGATCCGCTCCACGCGCTTCACGTTCCGCCCTCTCGGCGGTAGAGGCTTTCACCTAGCTGATATTTTATACAGCTGCGCGAACCGATGCAAGGTCTAGGCGAAATCGACCGCGTCGCCGGACAGCCTGCTGCCCGGTGATTTAAACCGCCGGGTCGCTCACGTCCCCGGTTCGCTTCCCGGCGGGGCTTTTTCTAACCTGATGCTCACAGCCCGCGCGGTAGCGTTCGCGGCCTTGTTCGCTCCTCTGGAGCGGTGCACGGGAGAGACCCGGATGGCTATCGTCTACATCCTGCTCATTGCCGCCCTGTACGCGACCACCCACGTGATCGTCTGGGCGATCTCGCGCCTGAGAGACGGCGGATGAGTGCCCTTTATGTGATCTGCGGTCTGCTGGCGCTCGGCCTGACCGGGTACCTCCTCTACGCCCTGTTCAAGCCGGAGAAGTTCTGATGACCGCCCAGTCCTGGGGGCTGCTCGCCCTGTTCCTCGCCATCGCGCTGCTGTGCGTGAAGCCTCTCGGTCTCTACATGGCCAAGGTCATGGAGGGCGCGCCCCTCTGGCCGGTGCGCGTCGGCGGCCCATTCGAGCGGCTGATTTACCGGCTGTGCGGCGTCGATCCGGCCGTCGAGACCGGCTGGAAGCGCTACGCCGTCGCACTGCTGGTGTTCAACGCCCTCGGGGCGCTGCTGCTGTTCGCGCTGCAGCGGCTGCAGTACTACCTGCCGCTCAACCCGCAGCATCTCGCCGGACCGGCGCCGAACTCGGCGTTCAACACGGCGATCAGCTTCGTCACCAATACTAACTGGCAGAGCTACACGCCCGAGATCACCATGAGCTATCTCACCCAGATGGCCGGTCTCGTGGTGCAGCAGTTCCTCTCCGCGGCCACGGGCATCGTGGTGGCGGTGGCGCTGATCCGCGGGCTCGCCCGCCACAGCGCCAAGACCATCGGCAACTTCTGGGTGGACCTCACGCGTGTGACGCTCTACGTGCTGCTGCCGATTGCCGCGGTGATCGCGATCGCGCTGGTCAGCCAGGGGGTGATCCAGAACTTCAGCCGCAACAAGACCGTGTCGCTGCTGCAGCCGGTCACCTATCAGCAGCAGAAGGTGAACGCCGCCGGCAATCCCGTCACCGACGCCGCCGGCAACCCGGTCATGCAGACCGTGACCACCGACCGGCAGACGCTGCCGATGGGGCCGGTCGCCTCGCAGGAGGCGATCAAGGAGTTGGGCACCAACGGCGGCGGCTTCTTCAACGCCAACTCCGCCCATCCTTATGAGAACCCAAGCGCTCTGACCAACCTGATCGAGATACTGGCGATCGTTCTGATACCCGCCGCGCTCACCTACACCTTCGGACACATGGTGGGCGATACCCGGCAGGGATGGGCGGTGCTGGCCGCCATGATCATCCTCTTCGTGCCGCTCTATGCGCTGTGCAATCATTCCGAGCAGCTCGGTAATCCGCGCCTCACCGCGCTCGGGGTGAATCAGACCGCGAGCAGCCTGCAGGGCGGGGGCAACATGGAAGGCAAGGAGGTGCGCTTCGGCGTCGCCGGCTCGACGCTGTTCGCCACGATGGCCACGGTTACTTCGACCGGCGCGGCCAATTCCATGGAAGATTCCTACATGCCGCTCGGCGGCATGGTGACGCTGTTCGACATGATGCTGGGCGAGGTGGTGTTCGGCGGCGTGGGCTCGGGCCTGTATTCCATGCTGATCTTCGCGATCGTCGGGATCTTCATCGCGGGCTTGATGATCGGGCGCACACCGGAGTACCTCGGCAAGAAGATCGAGTCGTTCGAGATGAAGATGAGCTCGATCGCGATCCTGGTCATGCCGGCTCTGGCGCTGGTCGGTACTGCCGTTGCCGTGAGCGTTGCGGCCGGACAGGCCGGTCCGCTCAATCCCGGCGCACACGGATTTTCCGAAATCCTCTACGCCTTCACCTCGGCATCCAACAACAACGGCAGCGCGTTCGCCGGAATCAGCGCCGATACGCGCTTTTACAACATTGCGCTCGGCCTGGCGATGTGGATCGGCCGGTATTGGCCGATCGTCGCGGTGCTCGCGATTTCGGGCTCGCTTGCCGCGAAGAAGCGGATACCCGTCTCGGTCGGCACCATGCCCACTTATGGCCCGACATTCATCGTCCTGCTCGTCGGCACGGTGCTGCTGGTGGGGGCGTTGACGTTCATACCGGCGCTCGCTCTGGGACCCGTTGTCGAGCACCTGATGCTCTGGAGTCGTTGACATGCGCCGCAATCTCTCCATGTTCGACCGTTCGCTGCTCGGACCGGCGATTCGCGATGCCCTGCGCAAGCTCGATCCGCGCATGCAGTGGCGCAACCCGGTGATGTTCGTGGTGTATCTGGGCAGCATCCTGACGACGGGCCTGTGGATCCAGGCGCTGTTCGGGCAGGGTGAGGCGCCGGCGTGGTTCATCTTCGGCGTCGCGATCTGGCTGTGGTTCACGGTCCTGTTCGCGAATTTCGCCGAGGCGCTCGCGGAAGGGCGCAGCAAGGCGCAGGCGGCGAGCCTGAAGGGTCTGAAGCAGGCCGTGGAAGCCAAGCGCCTGGCCGATCCCGCCGCGCGGGACCGGATCACGCGGGTGCGGGCGGACCTGCTGCGCAAGGGCGATGTCGTCCTGGTCGAGACCGGCGACTACATCCCGGGCGACGGCGAGGTCATCGACGGGGCCGCCTCGGTCGATGAGAGCGCCATCACCGGGGAGTCCGCGCCCGTCATCCGCGAGTCGGGCGGGGATTTCTCCTCCGTCACCGGCGGTACGCGCGTGCTGTCGGACTGGATCGTGGTGCGTATCGCGGTCAATCCGGGCGAGACCTTCATCGACCGCATGATCGCCATGGTGGAGACCGCCAAGCGGCAGAAGACCCCCAACGAGATCGCGCTCACCGTCCTGCTCGTGGTGCTCACCCTCGTGTTCCTGCTCGCCACCGCGACGCTGCTGCCGTATTCACTCTACAGTGTCGCGATCACCAAGCTCGGTACCCCCGTCACGCTCACCGCGCTCATCGCGCTGCTGGTCTGCTTGATTCCGACCACCATCGGCGGCCTGCTCTCGGCGATCGGCGTGGCGGGTATGAGCCGCATGATGCAGGCCAACGTGATCGCGACCTCGGGTCGCGCGGTCGAGGCCGCGGGCGACGTGGACGTTTTGCTGCTCGACAAGACCGGCACGATCACGCTGGGTAACCGGCAGGCCGCGGCGTTCATTCCGGCCCAGGGCGTGACCGAGGAGGAGCTGGCCAGCGCCGCCCAGCTTGCCTCGCTCGCCGATGAGACGCCGGAAGGGCGCAGCATCGTCGTGCTGGCCAAGCAGCGCTTCAAGCTGCGCGAGCGGGATCTGAGGGCCCTGCACGGGACGTTCGTGCCCTTCTCCGCGCACACGCGCATGAGCGGCGTCGACATCAGCGGGCGCCAGATCCGCAAGGGTGCGGCGGACGCTATCCGCAAGCATGTCGAGTCGCTCGGACAGGAGTTTTCGCAAGCGATCCTCGAGACCGTGCAAGGGGTCGCGCGCCGGGGGAGCACGCCGCTGCTGGTGAGCGACGGGCCGCGGGTGCTCGGGGTCATTGAGTTGAAGGACATCGTCAAGGGCGGCATCAAGGAGCGTTTCGGCGAGCTGCGCCGCATGGGCATCAAGACCGTCATGATCACCGGCGACAATCCGCTGACCGCCGCGGCGATCGCCGCCGAGGCCGGTGTCGATGACTTCCTCGCGGAGGCAACCCCGGAGGCGAAGCTCAATCTCATCCGCGCCCAGCAGGCCGAAGGCCGGCTGGTGGCCATGACCGGCGACGGCACCAACGACGCGCCGGCGCTTGCCCAGGCCGATGTCGCGGTAGCGATGAACACCGGTACGCAGGCGGCCAAAGAGGCCGGCAACATGGTCGACCTCGATTCCAATCCGACCAAGCTGATCGAGGTCGTGGAAACCGGCAAGCAGATGCTGATGACGCGCGGCGCGCTGACCACTTTCAGCATCGCCAACGATGTCGCCAAGTACTTCGCGATCATTCCCGCGGCGTTCGCTACCACCTATCCACAGCTCAATGCCCTCAATGTCATGCATCTGACGAGCCCGTTCTCGGCGATCCTCTCGGCGGTGATCTTCAATGCGCTCATCATCGTCGTGCTCATTCCGCTCGCGCTGAAGGGTGTGCGCTACCGGCCGCTCGGCGCCGGGACGCTGCTGCGCCGTAATCTGCTGGTCTACGGCCTCGGCGGGATCATCGTACCGTTCCTCGGCATCAAGCTGATCGACATGGGCCTGACTTTCCTTCATCTGACTTGATAGGTGACGCCATGACAGAATTGCCAGGAGCAATTTCCGACGCGGCGGCGCCGCGCCCCCGCTCAGGGGAGCCTCTGGAGGGACTCGGCAAATCCGTACTCCGCCCCGCGATCGTGCTGCTGCTTCTCATGACTGCGCTGACCGGCATCGTCTATCCGCTGGTCATCACGGGCATCGCCCACACCGTGTTTCCCGGCAGGGCCGGCGGCAGCGTGATCATGCGCGACGGCAAGGCCATCGGCTCGCGACTGATCGGCCAGCCGTTCAGCGCCGCGGGGTACTTCTGGAGCCGCCCCTCGGCGACCACTCCGCAGCCGTACAACGGCATGGACTCCACCGGCTCCAATCTAGGACCGTTGAATCCGGCCTTCATCCAGGCCGTCAAGGCCCGTATCGCCGCCTTGCGGGCCGCTGATCCCGGTAATACCGCGCCGATCCCCGTGGATCTCGTGACCGCCTCGGCCAGCGGTCTCGATCCGGACATCAGTCTCGCCGCCGCCTACTATCAGGCCGGCCGGGTCGCGCGCGCGCGCCATCTGAGCCTTGCCACGGTGCGCGGACTGATCGCCGCGCACGCTCGCTATCCCTGGCTCGGGATGATCGGCGAGCCCCGCGTGAACGTGCTGGAGCTGAATCTGGCCCTGGATGCCGAGAAACAGCCGGCGGCCGTCAAATAGCCGACGGAATGAACGAAGTGCGCGCGCGAAACGGGTCTCCCGGCGGATAATGCCGGGGTGAACGCCCCGACCGCCGATCTCAGGCCCGATCCGGATCAGCTGCTCGCCCAAGTAAAGGCCCAGGAAGAACGGGCCAACCGGGGGCGGCTGCGTATCTTTTTCGGCTCCTCCGCCGGGGTCGGAAAGACCTACTCCATGCTGCAGGCGGCCCGTTCCGAGCGGACCGCGGGCACCGACGTGGTCATCGGCTATCTCGAGCCCCACGGCCGTGTCGAGACCGAGCAGCTGGCCGAAGGGCTGGAGCGCCTGCCGACGCTGCCGGTCGCCTATCGCGGCATCGTGCGCCAGGAATTCGATCTCGATGCGGCGCTCGCGCGCCGGCCGACCATTGTGTTGGTCGATGAGCTGGCGCACTCCAATCTGATCGGTGGCGTGCCGCAGCCCCGTCACCCGAAGCGTTGGCAGGACGTCGAGGAACTGCTGGTGGCCGGCATCAACGTCTGGACCACGGTCAACGTCCAGCACCTCGAGAGTCTGAACGACCTGGTCTTTCAAACCACCGGCGTACGTCAGACCGAGACGCTCCCCGACCGGGTTTTCGACGAAGCTGACAGCATCGAGCTGATCGATCTGCCGGCCGACGATCTGATCGCGCGTCTGCACGCCGGAAAGGTGTACCTGTCCGACGCCGTCGCGGCCGCTTCCGAGCGCTTTTTCCGCAAGTCGAACCTGATGGCGCTGCGCGAGATCGCGTTGCGCCGCGTCGCGGAGCGAGTGGAGGCGGCCTCCCGCGCCCTGCACACCGGGCGTGACCGCGGCCGTATCGTCGGGGACCGCATCCTGGTGGCGGTCGGTCCGGACGATCAGGCCGAGCAACTGGTGCGCACGGGTAAACGCATGGCCGACGCCCTCGCGGCCAGCTGGCTGGTGGTGTATGTCGAGACTCCGGCCCTTTTGCGTCTGTCCGACACGTTGCGCAATCGTAGGATCAACGTGTTGCGATTGGCCGAGTCCCTCGGCGCGGAGACGGTGACCCTGGACGGACCCTCCGCGGCGGCGGCATTGCTGGAGTACGCACAGACACGCCGTGTCACGCGCGTCCTGGTCGGTGCGCCGAAACGGCGTGGCTGGCGCGCATGGGCGCGCGCATCCACCTCGACCGTGCTGGTGAAGCAGGCGCGGGGATTTGATGTGATCGTGGTGGCTTCCGCGGGCAGTACGAAGCGGCAGGCGCCGTCGGCCCACCTGCCCATCGGGGCGTTCCAGGCGGATATTCCGTGGGAACGGTACGGCTGGGCGGCGGGGGTGAGCGGGCTGTGCACGCTGCTCGCGTTCGCGATGTATCCGCATTTCGACCTGTCGAATCTCGCCATGGTCTATCTGCTCGGCGTCACGGTGGCGGGCCTGCGCCTCGGGCGCGGTCCCTCGGCGCTCACGGCCGTGCTCAATGTGCTGCTGTTCTGCTTCTCCTTCGTGCCGCCGCGATTCACGTTCGCCGTCGCCGATTTCCAGTATTTCATCACCTTCGCGGCCATGCTTATCATCGGCTTGGTGATCTCGACACTCACGGCCAACGTGCGCCAGCAGACCCGGGTCTCCGGTGCGCGCGAGCGGCGTACCGCCGCGTTGTACGCCATGAGCCGTGAGCTCGCGGTGACGCGGGGGACCAAGAGCATGGCGGGCGTGGCCGTGCGGCACGTGGCCGAGGTGTTCGACTGCAGAGCGGTCTTGCTGCTGCCCGATGCGGCGGGCAAGCTGCACCGCCCGCGCGGGCAGCCGTCCGACACTTCGCTGCGCGGCGCGGATCTTGCCGTGGCGCAGTGGGTGAACGATCACGGCCAGCGCGCCGGCCTGGGCTCGGATACGCTGCCGGCGGCACCCGCGCTGTACGTGCCGCTCGGTGACGGGCAGCGCCCGACCGGGGTGTTGGCGGTGCTGCCGTCGAATCCGCGGCGGGTGCTGCTGCCGGAGCAGAATCAACTGCTGCAGACCTTCGCCGGGCAGATCGGACTCGCGCTAGAGCGGGCGCGCTTCGCCGATGCCGCTCAGGCCTCGAGTCTGGCCGCGGAGCGCGAAAGCCTGCGCAACACGCTGCTCGCCTCGATCTCGCACGACCTGCGTACGCCGCTCGCGGTCATGGTCGGTGCGGCCAGTACGCTGGCTGAGCGCGGCGAGGCGCTCCAGCCGCCCAAGCGCCGCGAGCTGGCCGCGTCCATCGAGGTGAAGGCGCGAGAGATGTCCGAGCTCGTGTCCAACGTGCTCGATCTGATGCGGTTCCAGTCCGGCGAAGTGCCGCTGATGCGGGACTGGCAGAGCGTCGAGGATCTGGCCGGCGCGGGACTGCAGCGCATCCAGGAACGGCTTCAGGATCACACCGTGGATCTCAAGATCCCGCCCGATCTGCCGCCGGTGTACGTCGACGCGGGCTTTGTGGCGCAGCTGTTTGCCAATCTTTTCGACAACCTCGCGAAATACACGCCCCCCGGCACGCATGCCTGGGTCTCGGCGATCAACGAGGGTGCCGGCGTGCGCGTGGTGGTCGAGGATGACGGTCCGGGACTGCCGGCCGGCGATCCCGAGCAGCTGTTCGAGAAGTTCCAGCGCGGCAGCGGCGAGGGAACGGTCGCGGGGGCGGGCCTGGGATTGACCATCTGCCGTGCGATCGTGCGGGCCCATGGCGGGGAGATCTCGGCGCGACGTCGGGACGGAGGCGGCGCCCGGTTCGAGTTCACGCTGCCGGCGCGGGAGCCGCGCGCTTGACCGGCGCGATGCACCAGGTGCTGGTGGTCGAGGACGAGCCGGCCATCCGCAATGTGTTGGCGGTGTTGCTCGAGGCCGAGGGTTACCGGGTCATCGCGGCCGACACGGCGCTGCGAGCGGAAATCGAGAGCCGCAGCCACAAGCCGGACCTGCTGCTGATCGATCTGGGGCTGCCCGACGGCGATGGCATTGCGATCATCCGCCGGGTGCGCGCCTGGTCGCCGATGCCGATCGTCGTGCTCTCGGCGCGCACCCAGGAGGAGCAGAAAATCGCCGCGCTCGATGCGGGCGCCGACGACTATGTCACCAAGCCGTTCAGCGCCGCAGAGCTGCTCGCGCGGGTGCGCGCCGCGCTCAGACGCAACGTACGCGGCACGGAGCAGACCGGCGTGCTCAAGCTCGGACCGCTGCAGATCGATCTGGAGAAGCGCGAGGCCCGCGGCGAGGACGGCGAGCTGCACCTCACGCCGCTGGAGTACCGGGTGATCGAGTGTCTGGCGCGCCATCTCGGCGCGATCATCACGCAGCAGCAGTTGATTCGCGAGGTGTGGGGACCGGAGCGCCTCGGCGACAGCCGCGGTTTGCGTGTGTGCATCATGAATCTGCGCGGCAAGATCGAGCCGGATCCGCGCAAGCCGCGCTATCTGGTGACCGAGGCCGGTCTCGGCTATCGGCTGCGCAGCGATGAAAGCCCGGGCGCGTAGGCGTGCAGCCGCGGCCTCAGGGGCGCGGCCGCCGATCCGGGCCGTTCAGCTGAGCGATACGACCAGCTTGGCGCTGTGACTGCGCCAGTGGATCGGGATGACGAAGGCGCGAGCGCCGGGCGGCTGCGGAATCTGCGGCTTCTCGCCGGAATACACGCTGGGCACCGATATGACGAAGTCATGCCCGAAATCGCGCCGCGCGTTGCCCGAGATGGTGTTGGCGACCTCGCCGACCAGATCGCGCATGCTCTCGTGGCTGAAGTCGCTCTCCTGCATCTTCATCAGCAGCACCGTCAGCATCGCGCGCGGCGCGGTAAAGTACACCACGCCCTCGCGCTTGCCGCTGACATTGATCATGCCGGTGTAATCGTGCATGGCGGTTTCGCCCTCGAGCAGATACGGCGAGCCGATGGTGGCCGGCTGCTGCGCGGCCACCTCGAAGTACCGGGTCGTGCCGTCGACGAAGGTCTTGAGTTCCTCTTCCCGCAGCATGACTAGATTCTCGGTGCTCGTGTGCCCGTGATCAATACATCAGCTCGGCGATTGCTTCGTTAAGCTGCCGGTCGCTGAACGGCTTGTTGAGGAAGCCGTTGGCGCCGCGCTCCATGGCTTCCACCGCCGTGGCCTTGTCCGCGAGCGCCGAAATCACCAGGATGCGCACCGCGGGCTTCAGTTTCACCAGCTGCGTGATGCATTCGATGCCGTCCATCTGCGGCATCGTCAGATCCATGGTGACCAGGTCCGGATCGGTGCGCCGGGCAAGCTCCAGCGCCTCGAATCCGTTGGCCGCCGTTCCCACCACCTGCAGATCGTCGAACTGCTGCGAGCGCTCGATGCGCCGCCGCACGATGTTCGAGTCGTCGACGATCAGCAGCTTCACCGGCCGCCTGTCGAGGGGATTGCCTGTGCTCATGCGCGCCGCTTTAGCCGCTAGGCCACCGCGGTCTGGCTGGGCGCGGGCAGCGCAATCTTGAAGCGCGTGAAGCGGCCCGGATGGGTGCTCACACCGATCCGTCCACCGAGCGCATAGACGGCCTTGGCCACCACGTCCATGCCGGCGCCGCGGCCGGCATCCATCGACACCTCGGCGCGGGTGGAGAAGCCGGGCTTGAAGATCAGCGCCAGGGCCGAGCGGTTGTCGAGCTCGGCCGCCTGTTCCTCGGTGAGCAATTGCTTGCGCACGGCGGCTTCCTTCAATGCCTCGGGCGAGAGGCCGGCGCCGTCGTCCTCGAATACCAGCTCGCAGCCGTTCTCCAGGCGGCGGAATTGCGCGCGCACCTGGCCCGTGGCGGCTTTGGATCCGGCGCGGCGCACCGCATCCGGCTCGATGCCGTGCACCGCGGCGTTGCGCAACATCTGAATGAGACAGTCTTTGACGGTGGGCAGATAGGCGGTCGGCACCGCCTCGAGTCCCTCGAGGCTCAGCGTGAACGGCTTGCCGTGATCCTTGGCGAGCTTACGGGCCAGCCCCTGCAGGGTCGTGGCGAGCTCATCCGCGCCGTTCGGACGCTCGGCGCCCGTCAGGCGCAGGATCGGAGTGCTCAAGGTGCCCTCGGAGGGGGACGTACCATCCTTCAGAGTGCCCAGGCGCAGGATCATCTCGCGTACCGCGCGCAGATGGGCCAACAGCTCGTCGAGCTTCAGCACCAGAGGCAGGAAGTCGTTGCCGGTGAGCTCGCTCTTGCCTTTGAGCTCCTCGACCATATCCTCCAGGTGGTGCACGCGCTGGGCGATGCTCATCAGGTTCAGCGCCGATGCCTCGCCCTTGATCGAATGCAGCTCACGCGACAGACCGGTGAGCTTCCTGCTGAACTCCGCATGGCTGCGCGCGGGCTCCTTGAGGATGGCATTGACGTGCTTCAGGCCCGCGGAGGCGGTATCGAGGAACCCGCCCACCTGCAGCGGATCGGAGTGCAGCATGCTGACCATCATGTCGATCTGGGAGTGGGCGCTCTCCTGGGCCTCGTGCAGTTCGCGCGCGAGCATCACGTTCGAGGTGATGTCGGCGACGGTGCACAGCACGTGCTTGACGCCCCTCGGGCCCAGCACACGGTGGAAGTTGAATTGCAGATAGTGGGTTTCCTTGCCGCCGCGGCCGTTGTCCAGCATGACTTCGAGCTGACCCAACGGGTTGATGCTCTTCATCAGGTTTTCGTGCGCGCGCTCGCCCCAGAGCAGCTTGATGTACTTCGTGGCGGTGGCGAGTGTCGCGGGCGACACTTTGTCGCGCAGCAGTTCCTCGAAGGACAGGCCGGCGAAATCCTCGCGGCCGAACAGATGGTTCAGGGCCTGGGACCAGACCGCGCCGATGCGGTAATCGGCGTCTAGCAGGAACAGGCCCTCGCGCACCGTGTGCAGGATGTCGCGGGTCTGCTCCTCGGCCGCGTGCGCCGCCCGCTCGCCGCGACTGCGGGCGAGTTGCAGATAGGCTGCGGCCGCGCCGAGCAGCAGCACCGCCAGCACACCGGCGAAGAGCAGCAGTCTCAGCCGCGAGGCGGCCCTCGAGGTGTGCTTCTGCAGCGAGGCGCTGAGGGCGGCGAGCCGCCGGTGCAGCGCCGGAGCGCTGCTTTGGGCGAACAGCTCCGCGCGGCGAACCTGCGTGTAATAGATCTTGCCGCTCACCGACAGCGAGCTGCCGAAATCGGTGTCCGAGTACGGCTCGCCGGAATAGGCGAGCACCGGCGTGAGGACCGGGGTATAGGCCTTCCAGAGACGCCCTGCCGCGCGGAGCACGGCCGGGTCCACCCCCGGCCGGCGCTCGAGCGCGGCCAGGTTGCGATCGAATTTGGCCACCGAGTCGGCGAGTTCCTGGTGAACGCCGCCGGTATATTCGAGTGTGCCGAGCCGTTCGCGCAGCGCCGTCAGCTGCTGGGAGACTTCCGACGGGTAGGCTTCGAGGAGACTTGCGCGCTGCAGCAATGCGACGTTGGCGCGGATTCGTGTGGCCAGCCGGAAGCCGACGATCAGCACCAGCGCCATCAGCGCGGCCAGCAGCGCGCCCGCTCCGGCAGTGAGCAGCCGGCGGATTCGATCAGCACCTGAGGATTGCATGGGATCCACCTGACTAGTTCGGCTGTACGAAGCGGATTTCGGTGCGGACCGGCACGCTGACCGGCCGGCCCCGGAATTCCGGCCGGGCATAGCGCCAGTGGCGGATCGCCCGGAGCGCCGCGCGGGTGAAAATGGCTCCAGGTCTGGAGTTGATGACCTGCAGCTGACGGGTGCGGCCCTGCGTGTCGACGACGTATTGCACCGTCACTTCGCCCGAGAGGCCGCGCGCAAGCGCGCGTTGCGGATAAGCGGGCGCAACGTAATGTGTGCGGTACAGCTGCCGGGCCACTTCTGTCAGCTGCGCCGCCGTGGGCGCGGCGGGCGCCTTGACGGCCAGCGCGGTGGCGGCCGCCAGAGCCGATGCGCTCGCGCCCCAGCGGCGCGCCGCAGCCAGATCCTCCCGCGCGGTCGCGAGCTGGCCGGCGCGGGCCGCGGATTCTGCCTGTGCTACCAGTGCGGTCGCCAACTGGTCGTGCAACGTATTCACGCCGGCGCGTTGCGTCGGATCGGGGTGAGACGCTTCGATCACGCTCAAGTAGTGCGCCGCGCTGTCGTCCGCGGGGTGAATGAGCGCGCCGCTGGCGAGTTGGGCGCGGGCGCGCGCGAGCAGCTCGCTCAGCCGCACGTCGGCGGAGCGCGTTTCGCTGCGGGCGACCTGTTGCTGCGCCGAGTCGATCTGCTGCGGCGTCGCGCCGGCCCTACGGGCCGCGCTCAGCCACTGACTCTGCTCGCCGGCCTGCCCGGCCAGGCCAGCCTGCCGGGCCTGGCCGATCAGCGCGCCGATGAGCGCCTGCGCGGCGGTGCCGGTGGCCGTTGCCTGGGGCGCGAGCACGCGCAGCTTCGTGAGCGCGGACTCGGCGCTGTGCGGCCCGGTGAGCCGGCCCGCACCGATGCGCGTGTTGACACGCCGCGCCAGGACTTTGACCCGCTCGCCGTGCTGTAGCGTGGTCAGCTGACCCTGCCAGGCTTTAATTTGTGCGGTGGGCACGCCCCAGCGGGCAGCCTGGGCGATGAGGGCGGGTGCCGCGGCGAGCCTGCCCTTGCTCGCGAGCGCCTGCGTGACCAGCGCGGCCGCGAGCTGGACGCGCAAGGGCCTGATGTGGGCATTGCCGGGTTCCGCCAGCTGCAACGTGGCGAGTGCCAGCGACGCCCCCGCGTAGCGGCCGCGGGAGAGATCCACGCCGACGCGTGAGATCAACACGTTGGCGACCCGCTGCAGACCGTTGCGGGCCTCGGCGTTGGTGGGATCGACCGCCAGGATCGAGCGGTAGTAAACCAGCGCGTTGGCCCCCTTGGGCGCGGTGAAGTGCCGCTCGAACATCGCCCGGCTGGCCTTGATGAGCAGGTCGGAAACGCGCCCGCGAACGATTGAGGTGTCGATCTTCGGCCGCGCCAGCGCTGCGTATTTCGCCGCCGCGGCCGCTTCGGGCCGGGCAGGCGCCACGGCGGTCGGATGAGTGCGTGTCAGCCACCAGAATGCGCCGGCGCCCACGACCAGTACGAGAACTCCGAGCGTCGCGGCGATCAGCTTGCCGCGGCCGCCGCTGGGTCCCTCGGTAGCGGCGCCGCCTGTTGCGGCGGTATGCGTGCCGGCGCGCATGGGCGCCGCGTGTCGCGGCGCGGGTCGGGCCGCTCGCCGGGGCGAATCCTGTTCGCCGGAGTCTGACAGCGCCGCGTCGATGACCGCGCTCGTTTTCCCGGGCTCCATCGGCAGCGACAGAACCGCAAAAACCCGTGTGCCCTTGACCGCGGCCGCCACGGTCTTCTCCGTGCCGGCGTCGGTGAAAACGAGAATCTTCGCCGCCCCCACGCGTTCGGCGGCCCGCTCGACGTTGGCGCGAACATCGCCGGTTTCGCGCGCATCGATCGCCAGGATCTGACGGCCGCGGGCGCCCTCGAGATGCTCGATCGCCACATCGAGCGAGTCCGCCGGGTGGACGCCGGCGCGCCCCCCGAGGATCTCCCCGAGCTCGAGCAGGAAATCGTCGCGCGTGGTCAGCGCGGCGAGGTCGGCCGGACGCTGCGCGTCGCTCGACGTAACGCTGGATCCGGCACCTTCGCCGGCGGTATCACGAGACTCACTCGGTGCTGGATGGGCCACAACCAGTCTCCAGATTCTTGTGGATGCACCGCCGACGTACGGCGTCCCGCCCGGTCCGAGTCCGGCCTTTGACCGCAGGACAGCGCAGCGCGCCAGGATGCGTGGCGTGCTGAACGCATGAAACCCGCAGTGGGTCCGGCCTGCAGTGTCGCCGTTCACAGAATTTGAGCGGGTGAGCGGCGCCGGGGGAAAATGGCGCCCCGGCCGGGTGCCCGCAACGGGCTCTCCGGCGCGGAACTGCCACACGAGGGGGCGGAGGGCCGGCCTCGCGGCGCACCATGTCGCGCCCACGGCGCGGTCGGCAGGGAGCGCGCCACCGTGGGAAGGCGCACCGCTTATCCGAATCCACTGTAGCCCAATCGGGCGCACCGCGGGAAACTCGACAGCGCGGCGCGAGCGGTCGATGATGGGACATTGACAGCACAGTGCGCAGCGTCGAAGCGGCACCGCATGCGGCGGGCGCTGGCGCTGCACGGCGAGGCGCAGTGTCATGCGCTGCCGCGCGGCGTGCCGTGATTCTGGAACGAATCGATTTCGCAGCCGTCTTACCGAGTGCAGGGTAGCGGAATCGCGAGTTTGATAGCGATCGCGCCATGCGAGGCGTTCAATCCGTTTCGCCACGGACGCAGGCGCAGGACTCACGGCCGCCACTGCCGTTATCAAACGGGAGGTAAGGGCGATGCGATCACGTGCCAGTTATCCCGACCAGACGTCGCGCGGCGCCTGCATCGATCACGCCGCATTCATCGAGTCCCTGAGCTCGTTCAGCCGCTTGCATCGCGCACCGCACTGGGAAGGTACTTTCGGACAGTTTCTTGCGGACATCCTTCCAGCGGCCCCGGCGGCTCTGGCGCGCACCAGCCACGAGTACGTCTGGGACATGCTGCGCTGGCACGGGCGATTCGCCGAGGGCTCCCGCGCGGCGGGGGGCGAGCCGCGCGAGAGCGCGGCTTTGGATCCCGGCGCCCATGCGGGCCCGGAAGAGAAGCTACGCCACGAGCGCGCCAGCGAACTGTTCACGCGCGAGCTGTTCGGTATCGACGAGCCCCTTGTGCGGGTGGTCGAGTATTTCAAGGCGGCCGCCGGGGGCTCGGACGTCGGGCGCCGGCTGCTGCTGCTGCTCGGACCACCCTCGGGTGGGAAGTCGACCATCGCGATTCTGCTGAAGCGCGGCCTGGAGGAATACAGCCGCACCGAGGCGGGCGCGCTGTACGCGATCAAGGGCTCGCCGCTACACGAGAATCCGCTCAACCTGATTCCGGCGGGCTTGCGAGCCGAGTTCCGTGAGCGGTACGGCGTCGCGGTGCAGGGCGAGCTGTCTCCCTGGGCGCGCGATTACGTCGGGCGCGAATTCGACGGCGACTTCGTCAACGTTCCGGTGGAGCGGATCTTTCTATCCGAGGCCTCGCGCTTCGGCATCGGCACTTATGCGCCGCACGATCCGACCACCGCCGACATCGCCGATCTGGTGGGCTCGGTGGATCTTGCCAAGGTGGCGCAGATCGGCGACGAGGGTGATCCGCGCGCATGGTCCTGGTCCGGGGCGGTATACGCCGCCAGCCGCGGCCTGCTCGAGATGATCGAGATCCTGAAAGTCAAGCGGGAGTTCCTCTATTTGCTGCTCACGCTCACCCAGGAGAAGAACGTCAAGGTCTCGCGTTTTCCGCTCATTCACCTCGATGAGACGGTGTTGGCGCACACCAACCTCGCTGAATTCCACCGCTTTCTGCAGGAGAAGGAGAACGAGGCGCTGCTCGACCGCATGGTGATCATCAAGGTGCCGTATGCGCTGTCGTACCGGGACGAATCGCGCATCTACCGGAAGCTCGTCTCCGGCGCGCCGGCGTTCCGCGACGTCCACCTCGATCCGCACGTGCTCAACCTCGCCGCGGTGTTCGCCATCCTGACTCGTCTGACGCGACCGGAGCGCGAAGGTCTCGATGTCGCCAAGAAGCTGCGGCTGTACGCCGGCGAGGCGATCGAGGGCGCGACCGAGACCGAGGCGATCCGTCTGCGCGCGGAATCCCCAGACGAAGGGCTGACCGGCGTCAGCCCGCGGTTCGTGATCAACGCCATTTCCGCGGCCATCACCCGCGGCACGACGCGCAGCCTCACCAGCATGGATCTGCTGTTGGCGTTGAAGGACGGCATCGAGAGCGACGCCCGCATGGAGGCGAAGCAGAAGAAGGCGTGGATCGACCACCTGGTCACGGCGCGCAAGGAATTCTACAACCGCTGGGTCAAGGAGGATGTGCACCGCGCGATGTTCGCCTCGTTCGAGGAGGAGGCGCAGCAATTGCTGGAGAAATACCTCGACGAAGTGGAGGCATCGCTCGATCACCGCCAGGTCACGGATCCGATCACCGGGGAGAGTCGGGCGGCGGACGAGCGCTTTCTGCGCTCCGTGGAGGAAAAGATCAAGGTGTCGGACTCGGGCAAGCTGTCGTTCCGCCAGGAAGTCGTGCGCAAGGCCATGGTGGCGTTCAAAGCCGGTGAGAAATTCAAGCTCGCCAGCCACGCGCGCATGCGTGAGGCGATCGAGCAGTACCTGTTCGAGGAGCGGCGCGACGTGCTGCGGCTGGTGACCTCGGCCGCACGCCCGGACGAGGAGGCGAGACAGAAGATTTCCGTGGTGCAGCAGCGCCTGATCAGCGAGTACGGTTACGATGAGCACAGCGCGAAAGAGGCGCTGAGTTACGTCACCACGCTGCTCGCGCAGGAGTAGCATCGAGTATGGGCGGGGACAACGGCACACAGACTCCCACGGACGGCGCCAAATGGTACGAGCTGTTCTCGCGCGGCGCGCGTGACTGGCTGCGTCATGACGAGAAGGTCCGCGAGGCCGTGCGGCGGCACTTGCCGCAGGCCGTGGCGGGCGGGGAGCTGATCAGCGGTGGAGCGCGCACGGTGCGCGTGCCGGTGCGCATGCTCGAGCACTATCGCTTCCGGCTGTGTCCCGCCGAGGAGCGCCAGGGCGCCGGTCAGGGCCAGGCCAAGCCCGGTGACGTGTTCGACGACCCCTCCCGGCCGCGTACCGCCGGGGGCAAGGGTCCGGGAGGCGAGGATGAGGGCGAGGTGCAGCTGCTGCTGGAATTCAAGATCGACGACATCGTCGAGTGGCTGTGGGAGGAGATGCGTCTGCCGAATCTCACGCCCCGCAGTGGACCGTCGGAAGAGCAGGAGTGGACGCGCCAGGGTTGGGATCGCCGGGGCGCGCGCTCGCGGCTCGATCGGCGCCGCTCGTTCAAGGAACTGGTCAAGCGTCGCGGGGCGCCGGGAGCGGTGCCGACGTTCACGGACGAGGATCTGCGCTTCCGGCAGCTCGCGCGGCGGCGCCGGCCGGCGGTGCGCGCCCTGGTGTTCTTCCTGCTCGATGTGTCGGGGAGCATGTCCGAGCGCGACCGCCAGCTCGCGAAGTCGTTCTTCTTCTGGACGGTGCAGGGACTGAGACACGAGTACCGAACGCTGGAGACGGTGTTCGTCGCGCACACCACGCAGGCCTGGGAGTTCACCGAGCCGGAGTTCTTCCAGGTCAGCGGCACGGGCGGCACGGTGGCCTCGAGCGGCGTGCGCAAGGTCAGCGAGATCCTGCACGAGCGATTCGACACGCAGAGTCTCAACGTTTACTTCTTTTACGCCTCCGACGGCGACAATGCCGTCACCGACACCGATGAGGCCCGGTCCGCGCTTGCGGCGCTTGCGGGCGAAGCCTGTTTCTGCGGCTACGTCGAGGTGGCGGCCGGCCTCTCGCGGCACCTCGATACCGAGACCGGCCGGCTGTTCGCGGAGCTCTCCACGGACGGCGCGAGCGCCGGCAGCTGCGCGCTGGCGGATTTCGACGACGTGTGGAGCGCCATCCGGCAGTTCTTCACAGCGCAGGATCCGGCGCGCGCGGAGGGCGGATGAGCGCCACGGAGTGGCAGGATTACACCGCGCGGATCGAGCGGCTCGCGCGCGAGTCCGGACTGCGCTTCCATCCCGTCGAGTTCGAGGCCGTCCCGGATTCGTTCATGATGGAGGTGGCGGTGTACGGCCTGCCGGTGCGCATGCCCCACTGGTCCTTCGGCGTACGCTACATCTATCAGCTCATCCAGCGCCACATGGGGCATTCGCGGCTGTTCGAGGTGGTCTTTCCCGGCAATCCCGGCCATGCCTATCTTGCCGCCAGCAACGGCCTGGCGGAAAACGTGCTGGTGACGGCCCACGTGCTCGGGCACGCGGATTTCTCGCGCAACAACCTGTTGTTTCAGCGCTGTCAGGGGCAGGTCACCGAACGCATCGTCGAGCATGCGGCACAGCACGCGCGCCAGATTCAACAGGCGATCGATACACACGGCCTGGAGCGTGTCGAGGCGGTGCTCGACGCGGCGCTCGCGCTGGAGCAGCACATCGACATCGATCAGTCCGTGCGGCGGTCGCGTTACCCGGAGTACGCCGAGCCGCCCAAGACCCTAACCGACGATGCCTTCCGCCAGCGCTTCGCGGCGCTGGAGCCGGCGTCCGCCGGCGCCGGCGCGAGAGTGCGGCGGCGCGCTCCGGTGCCGCCGCATCCGGAGCGCGACTTGTTGTGGTTCGTGGCGCAGTACGCCCCGGAGCTCGAGAGCTGGGAGCGGGATATCTTCCTCGCGGTGCGCGAGGAGTCGTTCTATTTCTACCCGGTGTTCGCCACGCAGATCATGAACGAGGGCTGGGCGTCGTACTGGCATGCCCGGCTGCTGCGCGAGGCCGATTTCATTCCGCAACAGGCCTACGTTGATGCGATCAAGTGCCACTCCGACGTGGTGCGCCCCGTGGCCGCCGATCAACAGATCGCGCTCGGGCTCAACCCCTATCATCTCGGTTTCGCGATCTGGGAGCGCATCGTCGCGGCCGAGGGGCTGGAGGCGGCCTTCGCCATCCGCGCCGAAGACGACGATTTCGCGTTCGTCCGCAATCATCTGACCCGCGAGCTGGCCGCGGAGCTGGAATTGTTTCGATACCGCGCCCGCGACGGCACGATCAGGGTGCTCGAGGAGGACGTCGACGCGCTGCACGAGGCGATTCTCGCTCCGAAATACAATTTTGGCGCGCCTACCGTGTTGGTCGAGAACGTGCAGGTGGACGGCACGCTGGAGCTGTCGCACGCTCATGCGGTGGACGGCCGCGGCGTGGACCTCGAGCGCGGCCGCAAAGTGCTCGAGTACCTGTACCGCATCTGGCGCCGGCCGGTGCGCCTGAGCACCGTCGACGCCGACGCGCGGGCGCTGCAGATTTGCGCGCCGTAGCGTTTCTGTGAAGGGAGCCGTTTTCTGGATCTCCGCCACCTCACCGTGGGCTATCGGCCAATCGGTACGCGTTCGCAGGCTCCTTGGCCGCGGCGAGACCCACCGCCGGCGCCGTTCGTGCGCTTGATCGCAGGCCAGGGAATAAGGCTCGTGAGTCGGGGCAAGGACCTGGCGTGCCGTTGTCTCTGGCACGGGCGGGATGAGACCCCGAGCTGCATCGTGACGCCGAAGAGCAATCTCTGGCACTGCTTCAGGTGCGATGCTGGCGGAACGGTGATCGGCTGCGCACCATCCGCGACGGACTATGTCCTTCCAAGCTGGTCTGCGCCGCCGCGCTGTGCAATGCACTAACGGAATATCTCGCCGATTCCGCCAACGGCTCGCAGTTGCAGAAATTCCTCCGCTCTCGCATCGCTCCGGCGCTCTCCCAACCCCTGCGCCTCGCCGGATAGCCGAAAACCCCATATCACAGCTCCTGTGCGACAGAGCCTGAAAATGGCAGGCAGGGCCACCTGCACATGCGTTCGCGTGCCCTGGCGCAAAGCCACGGCGCGTTCTTCGTCGGCAACGTGAATGCCGCCGCCCCGGCGCAGACCCGGCTTGCAAAGTCGGTTCTTGATGCGCGGCGGAGCGCATTCAGAACACAGCTCCGGTACGACTATCCGCCCTGTCCTACGCGCAACGGCCCAGCCATGCGAGCCCGTGATCGCGTATGGTCCGCAAGACGCTTTCCGGGTTCGATGTTCAGCGCCCAATGCGTAGTTTCATGTTCCATAAAATGGAATTCTGATTTCCATTTTATGGAACTTCGGGTAGAATACTCGGCCGTGATCGTCATTGGGACCGACATTGTCGAGCGCTACTTTGCGAGGCGTGCCGGGCATCGAGGGGTCAAAGCCGCGCGCTCACAGTATGATGCCTGGAGGGTCATTGTCGAGAAGTCGGAATGGACGACGCCGGAGGAGGTGAAAAAGGCTCATCCGAAGGCCAGCATCCTCAAGAACGGCCGCGTGGTCTTCAATATCAAGGCGAACGACTATCGTCTGATCGCCCTGGTGCAGTACAAGAATGGCGTAGTGATGATTCGATTCTTTGGATCGCATGAGGAATACGACAAGATCGATGCGGAGGCCGTGTAATGAAAGCGACGCTGATTGTCATTCAAAGTGACGCGGATCATGCCGAGGCGAAGAAGCTCATTGAGAGACTGATGGACTCAAGTGATGCAGCCGATCAGGCGCGGATGGCGGCGCAGGCACGGCTGATCGAGGCCTACGAGCGCTCGCGGTGGCCGCGCCGGACAGCGACGGTACCGGAGTTCCTGACCTATTTGATGGATCAGCACGGCCTGACGCGCGCCGACCTCGTTCCGCTCCTTGGCACCGCGAGCCGCGTGAGCGAGGTCCTCAATGGCAAGCGTGAACTCAGCATGTCCATGATCCGCAGGGTTCGCGAACGGTTTCGTGTTCCCGCAGACCTCCTGATCCCGCAAACACATTCGCACGGCATCGCGGCGTAGCTCTTCGCTTTCGCGAATCGCTCGCGTAGACACCGTCAATCTCGCGATTCTCTGAATCACCCTGCGACTTCACGGGCTGAGCCGTCGCCGTGCGCCAAGCTTGCACAACAGCTCCACCGATTGTCGCGCGAGACCACGGGCCACGCGCCTGTAGAATTGGCACGATATGAGAATCCTCCGCCACGCCGATCTCGACACCTCAGGACTCGCCGAGCAGTACGCGCGGACGGCGGAAGCTATCGGTCGCGGCGATTTTCGCGCCGCGCAGGTGAAGAAGCTCGCCGGTCACGAGCGCCTTTATCGAGCGAAGCTCGACCACGCCGATCGGCTGATCTTTTCTCTCGTAAGACATGGAGAGGAGGTCTGCGCGCTGATGCTCGAGGTCGTGCGCAACCACGACTACGGCAAATCGCGATTCCTGCGCGGAGCCGCGATCGATGAGGCGGGGATCGAAGACGCCGACGCCGCCCAGGCGCGCGCGGAGGCGCTGCCGGTGCGCTATCTGCACGAGCAGAGGCCGGTCATCCACTTCCTCGACAAGCCGCTGTCCTTCGATGACGCACAGCATGCCATCTATTGCATGCCCGCGCCGCTCATCATCGTCGGAGGCGCGGGCAGCGGCAAGACGGCGCTCGCGCTCGAGAAGTTGAAGGGCGTCACGGGTGAGGCACTCTACGTGACTCAGTCGGCCTACCTCGCTCGCCACGCACGCGATCTTTATTACGCTGCCGGCTTCGAGCGCGATGATCAAGAGGTCGCCTTCCTCTCCTACCGTGAGCTGATGGAATCCATCCGCGTGCCGGCAGGGCGCGAGGCGACCTGGCGCGACTTCGCCGGCTGGTTCGCGCGGGTCGGGCAGGCCTACAAGGGAATCGATGCGCACCAGGTGTTCGAGGAGATACGCGGCGTCATCGCCGCGCAGGCCGGCGGGATCTTGAGCCGTGAGCAGTATCGAGCGCTCGGTGTACGCCAATCGATCTTTCCTGAGGCGGAGCGCCACCGACTCTACGATCTGTTCGAGAAGTACCGCGCCTGGCTCGCGGAGGCGAAACTCTTCGACGCCAACCTGCTCGCTCCCGAGTGGCGCTCGCTCGCGCCCCCCCGGTACGGCTTCGTAGTGGTCGACGAGGTGCAGGACCTCACGGCGGCCCAACTCGCGGTGGTGCTGGAGACCCTGCAGGAGGCGAGTCAATTCGTGTTGTGCGGTGACTCGAATCAGATCGTCCACCCGAATTTCTTCGCCTGGAGCCGCATCAAGAGCCTCTTCTGGAGCGACCCTGAGATCGCCGGCCGGCAGGAGCTCAAGGTGCTCGCGACGAACTTTCGCAACGGCTCGGAGGTGACGCGCATCGCCAATACACTGCTCAAAGTCAAGCACCGCAGGTTTGGCTCGATCGACCGGGAGAGCAATTTCCTGGTGAGAGCGGTGGGGGACCCCGCGGGGCAGGTGGCGCTGCTTCAGGACAAGGAGGCTTACCTTCGCGAACTCGATGCGAAGATCCGCCAGTCGGCGCGGTTTGCGGTGCTCGTCATGCGCGAAGAGGACAAGGCCGAGGCGCGCGAACGCTTCTCGACGCCTCTCATCTTCTCCGTACAGGAGGCCAAGGGGCTCGAGTACGAGAGCATCGTGCTGTACCGATGCGTCTCGGGGTATCGGCGACAGTTCGAGGACGTCACGCAGGGAGTCTCGCAGGAGGATATTGCTGCGGACTCGCTGGAGTATTCCCGTGCGCGCGACAAGACGGACAAATCGCTCGAGGTCTACAAATTCTTCGTCAACGCTCTGTACGTGGCGATGACGCGCGCCGTAGAGAATCTCTATCTCATCGAGTCGGACATCGACCACGCGCTCTTGAAGCTCCTTGGCGTCCGTGCGAGCGGCAAGTTCAAGGTCTCAGCGCAGCATTCGACTGTCGAGGACTGGCAGAAGGAGGCCCATCGGCTCGAGCTGCACGGCAAGCAGGAGCAGGCTGAGGCCATTCGCCGGACGATCCTAAAGACGAGCACACCGCCTTGGCAGGTCTTCGACGAGGCGCGTCTGCGCAGTACGCTCGATGCGGTGTTCCGCGAGCGGGTTCCAGGGGAGAAGCAGAAGCAACGCCTATACGAGTGGGCCGCGGTGCATGATGAGCCGATGCTGGCCATGCGGCTGGCCGAGGAGGGCAAGTATGGTCCGGCGTACGCCTTCCGCGAGAGCCGGCAGGCAGTTGCGCGCAAGCATTGGGTCAAGTACTCCGTCAGCTATTTCAAGGACATCCTCAAGGAATGCGAGCAGTACGGCCTCGAGCATCGCACGCAGGCCAATCTGACACCCCTCATGGCCGCATGCGCGGCCGGCAACGTGCCGCTCGTCGAGGCACTGCTCGAGCGTGGCGCCGACCCAGAGAGTACTGATCACTACGGTCGCAACGCGCTGCACTGGGCAATGCGCGCAGCTTTCCGCGACGCGAAATTCGCGAAGGGTCTATTCTCCGCGCTCTACGAGAGAGTGGCTCCCGCTTGCATCGACGTCAAGGCCGGGGAGCGTCTGGTGCGCATCGATCGGCACCAGTCGGAGTATCTTCTGTTCCAGACGCTATGGGCGCTGCTCAAAGACCGTTTCGCGTATGCGCATCGCGGGCCGGGCGGCGCCTTCGATTCAGAGTCGGTGCTTAAGGCGTGGGAGCACTTTCCCGCGAGCGTGCTGCGACCCGAACGCAATCGGCGCCAGCACGTGTCCGGTGTACTGGCACGCAACGAAGTCAACCGCGACTACGCCTACAACCGAGCGCTGTTCCTGCGCGTCTCGCATGGCTTCTACCAATTGAGTCCCACGCTCGAGGTGCGTCGCCGGCAAGCCGAGGGAGAGAGCTGGGTGCTGGTTGGCCTGGCGCTCAACCTGCCGCTCATCAAGGAGTTCACTGCCGAGTACTATAAGGCGGCTCTCGAGCGGTATCTGGGGGCCGCAGACCAGGCGCCGTGCCCGGCGGAGTCACTTCGCGAGCGCGCAGAAGCCGCCAAAAATCGTACCGATTCGAGCACACAGGCGGCAGTTCGCGTCGAGGAGGAGTCGGAGTCGGAGTCGGAGTCGGAGTCGGAGTCGGAGTCGGAGTCGGAGTCGGAGTCGGAGAAGGAGAAGGAGGAGGAGGAGGAGAGACTCCGGCGGATGCTGGAAGTCGCTCCGGATGAGCCCAGATGGGGCACCCCCGAGGCTCGTCTACGGGAGATGGCGCGCCTGCAGCTGCGTATCAACCAGCAGAGAAGGCGCAAGAAATGAGGGCTGAAGAGCCTCTGAGCGCTTGGTCTACGGGATTGGTCACTAGTGTAGTGTCCCGCAATTGGGTGTACCCGATTTCCGGGCATTGCTATGATCTCGTTCGTGCCGAACGAGGGCTTGGCGATCAAGTTGCCCACGGGCGAGCGGGCGCGACACCCTTCCCGCGAATGCGGCGGCCTGCTGAGGCCGGCGGTGAGGAGGGCGTCAATCCCGATGTGTGAGAGTCCTACTCGGTACTGACACCACGACCTGCACGGAAACGCGCACCCCGGTCAGCTGCCGCAGCTCATCCTCCAGCTCCGCCAGGGTGAAGAGCGTCGTGCCACGCACGGGTTCGGCCAGCACATCAAGGTCGCTCTGCTCGGTGTCCGTCCGGGTGAGCACCGAGCCAAAGACACGCGGCTGCCTGAAGCCATAGCGGTTCAGGAGCTGCCGCAAAG
>DAIDUQ010000112.1:0-30079 GCA_027456605.1 Steroidobacteraceae bacterium
CCCTGGTCAACCCAGCTTCTCGGCTCTCACCTCCAAGCTCCGCCCTTCAGGGCGGGGTAATTGACGGGACTCACGCGCGCAACAACACCGCCACCGCCACGACCAGACCGGCCTCGTCGGTGAGCGTCACGTGACCCTCGCCGATGCCGAGCGCGCGGCGCACGCGCTCGCCACGCTCGGAATAGACCACCTCGGGCCGGCCCATGCGATTCTGAACGATACCGACATCGCGGATCCACACACCGTGGGCGAACCCCGTGCCCATCGCCTTGACGATGGCTTCCTTGGCCGCAAAGCGCATCGCCAGGAAGCGGTTCGCCCGCTGCGTGCGCGCGAGCTGCGCCCGCTCCTGCGGCATCAGCAGCCGCTCGATGAAGCGCTCGCCGCGCCGCGCGAGCACCGCGTCGATCCGATCGGCTTTGAGCACATCGACGCCGATGCCGAAGATCATGCGCGCCCGGTCCTCATCAGCGCCTTCATCTCGCGCACCGCCACCGCCAGTCCGTGGAACACCGCGCGCGCGATGATCGCATGGCCGATGTTGAGCTCGATGATCTCGGGAATCCCCGCCACCGGCCGCACGTTGTGGTAATCGAGCCCGTGCCCGGCGTGCACCGCGAGTCCGAGCCGCGCGCCGAGCCGCGCGCAGCTGACCAGCCGCTCGAGCTCGCGCGCCCGATCGGCCCCGTTCGCCTCGGCATAGGCGCCGGTGTGCAGCTCGACCGCCGGCGCTCCCAGCTCGGCGGCGCACTCGAGCTGGCGGGCCTGCGCATCGATGAACAGCGAGGCGCGCACACCGCTCGCGGCGAGCCGCTCGAGCGCCTTGCCGATGCGAGCGCGCTGCCCGGCGACGTCGAGCCCCCCCTCGGTGGTCAGCTCCTGGCGCTTCTCGGGCACCAGGCACGCGTACGCGGGTCGCACATCGCAGGCGATCTCGAGCATCTCGTCCGTGACGGCCATCTCCAGGTTCATCGGCGTCTTCAGCAGCGCGCGCAGTGCGCGCACGTCGGCATCCTGGATGTGGCGGCGGTCCTCGCGCAGATGCAGCGTGATGGAGTCCGCGCCGGCCATCTCGGCCGCCAGCGCCGCATGCACCGGATCCGGATCCCGTCCGCGGCGCGCCTGGCGCAGCGTCGCGACGTGATCTATGTTGACACCCAACGTGATGGAGTTGGAATTCACGAGTTTGTTCCGACCTGAACGATACGCGATCGCCGCGCGGCCGGCCGTCGAGCCCGCCCGCTCCAGCCGCCCGCCGCGGACGGCGTATTCTTGCCTACTCCAGGTCCCGGCGCGACCCCCGCCGCACCGAGCGGGCCACGCGGCGGGTGGCAAGCTCCCGACCCTCCAGGCATTCGGCGAGCGCCGCCGCGAGCAGCACACGCGCATCGGCGAGCGTACGCGGCGCGCCGAGCTCGCCCCGCCCGAGCGCCGCGAGCGAATGGCCCAAGACCGCGCCGGGCCCGTCGGCGCCGACCCGATACAGCCCCTGCGAGGGGCGAAAGCGGTAGAAGCCCTCCGGCTCGAGCGCGCGACCGCCGGCCTCCGCGCCGAGGTCGAGCCCATAGCCGGCGCCCCGCAGCAGCTCGAGCTCGAACAGCCGCAGCGCCGCCTCGATTTCGCGACCCGCGCGCAGCCGCTCGAGCGCGGCGGCGTACGCATCGAACAGCTCCGGCGCCGCATCGTGCCGCAGCGTGAGCCGCAGCAGTAGCTCGTTGAGATAAAACGCGGGCATCACGCTCGGCGCGGGCAGCGCCGCGGTGGGTTCGGCGATCTCCGCGCCGCTGAGCTGGCCGGCCTCGCGCCCGAGAGAGAACGACAGCAGCAGCGGCTGGAACGGCTGCAGCACGGCCGCCAGAGACGACTTCGGGCCGCTCACCCCCCGCGCGAACAGCGTCAAACGCCCCAGGTCCCGCACCAACACCTCGAGGATGCGTCCGGTTTCCCGATAGGGCCTGTGGTGCAGCAAGTAGCCCGGCGCCAGCGCCACCCGGCGGGCCGGCGCGCTCAAGACTCGAGCCCGAGGTCCTTCAGCGCGCGGGCATTGTCCGCCCAGTTCTCGCGCACCTTGACCCAGAGATTGAGGTGTAACCGCCGTTCGAGCTGCGCATTGAGCGCGCGCCGGGCCGCGCTGCCGACGCGCTTCAGGCGCTGCCCGCCGGCGCCGATCACGATCGGCTTCTGCCCCTCGCGCTCCACCCAGATCACCGCATCCACCACCAGCCGGTCCTCGACCTCCTCCAGCCGCTCGACCTGCACGGCGATGCCGTAAGGCAGCTCCTGGTTCAACTCGAGCGTCAGCTTCTCACGCACCGTCTCGGCGATACGGAACGCCAGGCTGCGGTCGGTCAGCGTGTCGCGATCGAACAGCGGCGGGGATTTCGGCAGGTGCTTCGCGATGGTGGTCAACAGATCGGGGATACCTTGCGCCTTGAGCGCCGAGACGGGCACCAGCGCGAGGAACGGATGACGCTCGGCGAGCTGCGCCAGATAGGGCAGCAGCCGCTCGCGCGGGCGCACCCGATCGGCCTTGTTGACCACCGCGATCGCCGGGCGGCCCGCGCGCGCGAGGCGCGCCAGAACGAACGCGTCATCGTGCGTCCACGTCAACGCCTCAACGACCAGCACCACCAGATCGGCATCGCTCAGTGCGGCGGCAGCGGTGCGGTTCATCACCTTGTTCAGCGCGCGGCTCGCCTGCTGGTGCAGTCCCGGCGTGTCGAGGAACCCGATCTGCGCATCCGGCAGCTGGGCGAGTCCCAGAATGCGGTGCCGAGTGGTCTGGGGCCGCGGGGTCACGATGCTGAGCTTCGCGCCCACCAGCGCGTTGAGCAGCGTCGATTTGCCGACGTTCGGGCGGCCGACGAGCGCCGCGAAACCGCAGTGCAATTCAGTGGCCAGGGTCATCGCCCTCGAGGCCGGCGAGAATGTGCTCGGCGGCCTCCTGTTCGGCCCGGCGGCGGCTCGATCCGCGCCCGCGCGCCCTCAACCCGAGCGCGCTCACGGCGCAGGCCACTTCGAACGTCTGCGCGTGCGGGTCGCCTTCGACGCGCTCGACGCTGTAGAGCGGCAATGCGAGGGAACGGGACTGCAGATACTCCTGCAGGCGAGTCTTGGGATCCTTCAGCGCCTCGGGCGGCGGAAGCGTCGCAATGCGCGGGGCCAGCAGCGGCGTGACCTTCTCCTCGGCCGCATCGAGCCCCGCGTCCAGGAACAACGCGCCGCAGAGCGCCTCGAAGGCGTCCGCCAGAATCGACTGGCGGCGGGAGCCGCCGCTCTTGAGCTCTCCGGAGCCCAGATGCAGCGCCTCGCCGAGGCACAGCGAGCCGGCCACCTCGGCCAACGGCTCGGCGCTGACGACACAGGCGCGCAAGCGGCTCAGATCGCCCTCGCTGGCCGCCGGGAATGCCTTGAAAAGGTGGTGCGCGACGAGGAGATTGACCACCGCATCGCCGAGGAACTCCAGCCGCTCGTTGTTCGGCCCCGGCGCGCTGCGATGGGTCAGCGCGGCGCGAAACAGCCCCGGATCGCGCGGGGTGTAGCCGAGCCGCTCGCGCAGCCAGCACAGCGGCCACTCGGCGTTATCCACTGCTGTGTACGATGACGGACTTGTCGAACGCCACGCGCAGCGTGACGTTGCCGAACAGCGGCGCATAGTCGTAGTAGGCCGCCACCACCCTCCAGCCGCCAGGGACGCGGTTGATACTGATGTCCCGCAGCGTCGGGTAATTCACACTGTCGATCTCGAAGTGGCGCGAAATGGAGGTTTCGATCGCGAATTCGCTGGCGCCTCCGCTGTTGAATTCGGTCTTCAAAGTCTGCAGCGTGCGCGAGACCTTCAGGTAGTTGAGATACACCGGAGTCAGGCGCATCCCGGCATACAGACAAATCGCCAATGGCGTCAGCAGGAACAGCCAGCCGACCAAGGTGATTCCGCGTTCTCGTCGCATCGCTTGACCCTCCGCTACTTGATCTTCATGCCGATCCGGCTCCAGATCGGCCCCCCCTTGCGATGAATATCCCAATTGAACCAGATATAGGTCGCCTTGCCGACCAGATCCTTGCCGGGCAGGAAGCCCCAGAACCGGCTGTCTTCGCTGTTGTCGCGATTATCGCCGATCATGACATAATCCCCGGGCGGCACGATCGCGTTCATTCCCTTCTTCTGCAACAGGTACGCGTCCGGCGGCGGTGTGCCGCCGCAGATATAGCCTTGGGCATCCGTGCGCGGACACGTCGGCAGCGGGTCCTCGGTCACCGCGAGCCGTTCGGGACACAGCAGCACCTGGTGCGTGTGCGCGCCGAGATGCTCGGTGGCGATCTCGATGTTGCGGTAGCAACCGTTCTTGTAGATACCGTTCACCACCAGCGGGATCTTCTTGCCGTTGATGATCAGACGGTCATCGCGCACCACCACGTGGTCCCCGGGAAGGCCCGCCACGCGCTTGATCCAATCCTGACTCGGCTTGAACGGCGGGCGGAACACCGCAACCTGGCCGAGCTTCGGCTCGCCGATGTCGAGGATCTTGGTGTGCACGACCGGCAGGCGCAGCCCATAGGCGAACTTCTCGACCAGGATGAAGTCCCCGTCGCGCAGCGTCGGCATCATGGAGTCGGAAGGAATGCGAAACGGCTCGAACAGGAACGCGCGCACCAGCAGCACCGCGAGCGCCACCGGAAAGAAGCTGCGCGCGTAGTCGACCGTGGTCGGCTCGGGCTGCTCGGCCGGGTCCCTGCCGGCGGCGCGCGCCGCGGCCGCGCGCCGCTTCGCGAGCCAGCGCGCGTCGATCAGCCAGATGACGCCCGAGAGCAGCGAGATCACGAGCAGCACGGCGCTGAAGCTGACCATCCGGGCGTCGTAGATCCGCACCACCACCGCGAGCAGCAGCAGCGGCAGCGCCCGGTAGCACCACAGCGTGAGCGTGGGCTCCGGCGGCGGCTGCGCGCCGGCGGCGAGCTGGCGGCGCGGCCGGAACACCCAGTCATCGAGTATGCACACCAGTCCCACGGGGAGGGTCAGCCAGGACAGAAGGTCGATGAGCTGCATCAGAATCAACGGCATGAGGACTCCATCTATTGGTCTTGTTGCTACTTGCGGCCCACCTTGAGCACGGCCAGAAACGCCGCCTGCGGAATCTCCACGCGGCCGACCTGTTTCATGCGTTTCTTGCCTTCTTTCTGCTTCTCGAGCAGCTTGCGCTTGCGGCTGACGTCGCCGCCGTAACATTTGGCCAGCACGTTCTTGCGCAACGCCTTGACGGTGGCGCGCGCGATGACGGCGCTGCCGATCGCCGCCTGTACGGCCACTTCGAACATCTGGCGCGGAATCAGCTCGTGCATCTTGTCCACGAGGTCGCGCCCGCGGGTGTAGGCGCTCTCGCGGTGCACGATGATCGAGAGCGCATCGACCCGCTCGCCGTTGATCAGGATATCCAGTCTCACGAGCGGAGCGGCCCGGAAGTGCGAGAACTCGTAATCGAAGGACGCATAGCCGCGGCTGACCGATTTCAGCCGGTCGAAGAAATCGAGCACCACCTCGGCGAGCGGCAGCTCGTATTGCAGCGACACCTGGGTGCCCAGATAGAGCATCTTCTTCTGCGTCCCGCGCTTCTCCGTGCACAGCTGCAGGACCGCCCCGACGTGCTCCGGGGGCGTCAGGATGTTGGCGATGATGATCGGCTCGCGGATCTCCTCGATCTCGTTGACCGCAGGAAGCTTGGCCGGATTGTCGACGTATTCGACCTTCCCGTCGGTGCGCGCCACCTCGTAGACCACCGTCGGGGCGCTGGTCACCAGATCCAGGTGGTACTCCCGCTCCAGACGCTCCTGCACGATGTCCATGTGCAGCAGGCCCAGAAAGCCGCAGCGGAACCCGAACCCGAGCGCGGAGGAGACCTCCGGTTCATAGTGCAGCGCCGAATCGTTCAGCCGCAATTTTGCGAGTGCGTCGCGAAAATTCTCATAATCATCTGAATTTATAGGAAATAATCCCGCAAAGACCCGCGGCTTGATCTGCCGGAACCCGGGCAGCGGCGTCGCCGTCGGCCGATTCTCGAGGGTGATGGTGTCGCCCACCGGCGCGCCATCGATCTCCTTGATGCCGGCGACGATGAATCCGACATCGCCGGTCACAAGGTGCTGCTCGACCACCGGTTTGGGCGTGAAGCGCCCGAGCCGATCGACCGTGTGCGCGCGGCCCGTGGAGACCACCCGGATCTTGTCGCCCGCCGCCACCTGGCCGTTGACCACCCGCACGAGCGAGACCACCCCAACGTAGTTGTCGAACCACGAGTCGATGATCAGCGCCTGCAAAGGCGCCTCGGGATCACCACGCGGCGGTGAGATCCGCCGGACCAGCGCCTCGAGCAGCTCGCCGACGCCCTCGCCGGTCTTGGCGCTCACGCGCAGCGCATCCTGCGCCTCGATGCCGATGATCTCCTCGATCTCGCGCACGACCCGCGGCGGATCGGCCGAGGGCAGATCGATCTTGTTGATGACCGGCAGCACCTCCAGGCCCTGCTCGATCGCCGTATAGCAATTGGCCACGCTCTGCGCCTCCACGCCCTGGGAGGCATCGACGACCAGCAGCGCTCCGTCGCACGCGGCGAGGGATCGGGAGACCTCGTAGGAGAAATCCACGTGCCCCGGCGTGTCGATCATGTTCAGCTGATAGCGCTCGCCGTCACGGGCGTCGTAGTAGAGCGTGACGCTCTGCGCCTTGATGGTAATACCCCGCTCGCGCTCGAGATCCATGGAATCGAGCACCTGGGCCTGCATTTCACGGTCGGCAAGACCCCGGCAGAGCTGAATGAAGCGGTCCGCCAGGGTGGATTTGCCGTGATCGACGTGAGCGATGATGCAAAAGTTACGTATGAGCCGCATGAATCCGGGCCGCGTTCTCCGCCGCGCCAGACTGCCAGCGGCGGGGGGATTATACCTGTCTCAACAGCCGGCGCAGCTCGCCGGCATCGAGGCGATGGCGGCAGACGACGGTCCCCTCGAGCAGCAGCACCGGCACATGCAGCCCGTAGCGGCGCTGCAGAACCGGATCCTCATCGACGTCGCGCAGCTCGATCGGCGGGAGCTTCTCGGTCTGCCCGAGCGCGCGCAGCTCGGCCAGCATCTCGTCGCACAGCAGGCAATCCCGCCGGGAGACCAGCGTCAGCACCGCGTCGCTCATCGCGTCGGATCCGGTACGGCCGGCGGCACCGCCCGCACCGAGGCCGCGATCGAGCGCACGGTCAGCGCCGGCGCCTGTCCGACCGCCGTCACCCGATGGCCGTCGACGATCGTGGAGAAGACATACGAAGCGCCCATGTGCGCCGCTTCGATGGCCGGATGCGTCGCACGCGGCTCGGCATGCCGCTCGACGAACACCGATACCGAAGCCAGACCATCCGTATAGACCAGATGTTCGACCGGCCCCGGGGCTCCCGGCATCACTTGGACCACGTGCGTGGCCATGTGAAAGCCCGGCGGCAGCCACGAGGCATTCCAGGAGAGGCCGCCGCTCGGCGGCGGCGCGGCGCGGTTGCGCAGCCAGTGGTAGCCCGCGGTGGACAAATGCGGCGTGAACGCCGAGTTGGGAATGTGCGCATCGATGGTGAGCGTCGCGAAGGCGATCTGCTCGATCACCTGTCCGCCGTGGCCCACGTTCCAGAGCTGGATCTTCAGCGGCATCCCCGCGCGGTCGATCCACAGCCGATAGCCATAGCGGTAGCGATCGCGCGGCATGATCGTGATCAGCCGCGTGTCGTGCCGATCGACACGCATGCGCGGTCCTTCGTGGATGGCGTAGAAGCGCGCGATGTGCCGGTCGTACACCGGCAGCCTCGCGATCAACGAACTGTCGGGCGGAACGTGCTCGACCAGCGCCTCGTGCCGGTCCGGGAGGTAGCAGGTCAGGCGCGTCCCGGTGCGGATCAACTCCCGCCCGGAACCGTCGAGAGACTCCAGGCGCTCCGAGACCACGCCGTTCTTCATGCGGTGAATGATGCGCAGCATCTCCACCCGCCCGCTCTGCCAATGGGCGAAGGTTCCCTGATAGTCGAGGTGGGTCAGGGCATGATTCATGCGCTCGAGCCACACGGCCGGCTGCGCGGCGCGTGTCACACCGGCCAGCGCCACGGTCAGCGCCGCGCCGAGCAGGAACGGCCTAATGTGCCGCGGCGGTCGCATGGCCGTGCCCGGAAGCCCGCTGATCGGACCGGGCGGACGGGCCAAGGGGTCCGGGGTTCTTCACCATCAGCGAGGACAGCAGGCCTCCGCCGCTGAACGGCCACGCGTAGGCGCTGTGCGCCACGACATAATCCGCCAGCTCGGTCGGCGGCATGAGGCTCTCGGCCTGCGTGGACGCCGCCGGCACCATGAAATCGCCGACCGCGGCCCCGGGCGCCGAGTGCGCCGCACGTTGCACCGACACGCTGGCCACCTGTTGCGGCACGGCGATCGGAGCGAGCGCATGCCAGCGCAGCCACAGGATGGACACCGCGGCGACAGCGGCGGCGAGGCCCGCTCCGGAAACCACGCGCAGCCACGCCGAGGGACCGCGGAATCCCTCGTCGGGCACACTGTCCGCGCCGCTCGCCAGTTGCGGCTCGCGCAGCAGCGCGGCGGTGACCCGGCCCGCCACGGCACTTTGCAGCACCACGCCTCGCTCGGCGCGGATCACCGCGCCCATCAGCGCATAGCGTCCCCAACGCGCCTTGAGCGTCTCGTCACGGGAAAGACGGCGGGCCAGCAGCTCGCATTCGGCGGCCGGCAATTCGTCGTCGAACATCGCGGAGAGCTGACTGTCGAGTTCCTCGTTCATCCGAGTTCCTCCGTACGGCCAAGTCCTCCCTCGAACACCCCGCGCAGGCGACGGTCGATCGCCTCTCGCGCCCTGAAAATGCGTGAGCGGACCGTGCCCACCGGGCAGCCCATGGTGCCCGCGATCTGCTCGTAGGAGAGCCCCTCGAGCTCGCGCAGCACGATCGCGGTGCGCAAGTCCTCGGGCAACTGCTCGATCGCCGCGTTGACGGTGTGGCGGATCTCATCGGTAAGCACCAGTCCCTCGGGTGTTTCTGCGTCCTTCAATCGGCCTTGCATATCGTAGGACTCGTCGATGCTGTCACGGTCAAAGTTGTAATCGACTGGGCTGCGCTCACGCGACACTACCGCGTTCTTGGCGGTGTTGATCGCGATGCGGTACAGCCAGGTATAAAAAGCGCTGTCGCCGCGAAACTGCGGCAATGCCCGATACGCCTTGATGAAGGCCTCCTGGGCGATATCCTCGGCTTCAGCGGGATTCCGGACATAGCGCGTCACCAGCTTGACCAATTTGTGCTGGTACTTCAGCACCAGCACATCAAAAGCGCCTTTATCGCCTCTCTGTACCCGGCGAACCAGGCTCAAGTCACTGACATCGGCGCCCATTCGTGCGCCCCGCTCCTGAGTTAAGGAAGGTCGCACGCGCCGCGACCTGAATAGACCCTGAACCTTTGCAAAAGTTCAGAAGCCTTCGTATTTTGAACAGAGTCCAGAGGTCCTCATATTAGGCCAACCGCCGGCCCGCAGTGCTCCCGCTCCGGATGCGAGCCGCCAACGCCGCCAGCTCGGGGTCCTCGGGCCGTTCCCCGGCGACAAGGTACCGCGCCAATTCAGGGTCAGGCAACTCCAGCAGCCGCGCCAGCGCGCTGCGCTCCACCGGTCCGGCCGAAGGCAGCAGCCTCCCGGCGAACGGTTCGAGCAGCACATCCAGCTCTTTCATGCCGCGCCGGCAGCGCCACAGCAAGCGTCGTCCCTCGACATCGAGCGGCGCAGCCAAAACGCTAGCTCTGCCGCTGCACGAGCATCTTCTTGATCTCGGCAATCGCTTTGGCGGGGTTGAGGTCTTTCGGACACACGTCCGTGCAATTCATGATGGTGTGACACCGGTAGAGCTTGAACGGATCCTCGAGCGCATCCAACCGCTCGCCCGTCGCTTCGTCGCGGCTGTCGATGATCCAGCGGTACGCCGCCAGGAGCGCCGCGGGTCCCAGATAACGGTCGCTGTTCCACCAGTAGCTCGGACAGGCCGTCGAGCAGCACGCGCACAAGATACAGGCGGCGGGCCGGTCGATCTGCTCCTGCTCGGCCTTCGACTGCAGGCGCTCCCCGTCCGGCGGCGCGGGCGTCTGGGCCATCAACCAGGGCTTGACCGAGGCATATTGCGCGTAGAACGCGGTCAAGTCGGGCACCAGATCCTTCACCACCGGCATGTGCGGCAGCGGATAGATGCGGATCTGCGGACCGAGGTCGCGCAGCGAGGTGATGCAGGCCAGTCGGTTGACGCCGTTGATGTTCATGGCGCACGAGCCGCAGATGCCCTCGCGGCACGAGCGACGAAACGTCAGTGAGGCATCGCGGCTGTCTTTGATGCGGATCAGCACATCGAGCACCATCTGGCCGCACTCGGCCGCATCGAGCTCGAAGGTGTCGACGCGCGGGTTCTCGCCGGAGTCGGGATCGAAGCGATAGATGCGCACGGTACGCACGTCGCGCGCGCCCTGCGGGGCCTTGTGGGTCACTCCGCCGACGATTCGTGAGTTGGCGGGCAGTCGGAATTCAGCCATGGATCGCCTTGCTCAATAGACCCGCGCCTTCGGCGGGATGGTCTCGACCTCCGCCGTGAGCGTCTGGAGGTGCACGGGCCGGTAATCGAAGCGCACGTTGCCCGCGCCCTGCACCCACGCCAGCGAGTGCTTCATCCAGTTCCGATCGTCGCGGTTGGGGTAATCCTCGCGCGCATGCGCGCCGCGGCTCTCGGTGCGGTTCAGGGCCGAGTGGACGGTGGCGGTGGCCTGCATGAGCAGGTTCTCGAGCTCCATCGTCTCGATCAAATCGGTATTCCAAACCAGCGAGCGGTCGGTCACACGCACGTCCGTGAACGACTCGTAGGTTCGCGCGAGCTTGCGCGCCCCCTCCTCGAGCGACTCCCGGGTGCGGAACACCGCCGCATCGCGCTGCATGGTCTTTTGCATCTCCAGGCGGATCTCGGCGGTCGGGCGCGAGCCGTGCGCGTTGCGCAGCCGCTCCAACCGCGCCAGCGCCGGGTCGGCGGCATCCTTCGGCAGCGGCGCGTGGCGCGTGCCGGGAGCGATCAACTCGGCGCAGCGGCGCGCGGCCTGACGGCCGAACACCACCAGATCGAGCAACGAGTTGGAGCCGAGGCGGTTGGCGCCATGAACCGAAACGCACGCCGTCTCCCCCACGGCCATCAATCCCGGCACCACGCTGTCGGGATCACCGTTGCGCGGCGCGATGACTTCGCCGTGGTAATTGCAGGGTATGCCCCCCATGTTGTAATGCACGGTGGGCTGCACCGGAATCGGCTGGCGCGTCACATCGACGCCGGCGAAGATGCGCGAGGTCTCGGCGATGCCCGGCAGACGCTCCTGGATCACCGCCGGCCCCAGGTGCTCCAGGTGCAGGTGGATGTGATCGTGCTCGGAGCCGACGCCGCGGCCCTCGCGGATCTCGATGGTCATGGCGCGGCTGACGACGTCGCGCGAGGCGAGATCCTTGGCGTTCGGCGCATAGCGCTCCATGAATCGCTCACCACCGGAGTTGGTGAGATAACCGCCCTCGCCGCGCACCCCCTCGGTGATCAGACAGCCGGCCCCGTAGATGCCGGTGGGATGGAACTGCACGAACTCCATGTCCTGCAGCGGCAGCCCGGCGCGCAGCACCATCGCGTTGCCGTCGCCGGTGCACGAATGCGCCGAGGTGCACGAGAAGTACGCCCGGCCGTAGCCGCCGGTGGCGAGGATGGTCATGTGGGAGCGAAAGCGGTGCAGCTTGCCCTCGGTCATGTCCAGGGCGATGACGCCGCGGCACGCGCCATCCTGCATGATCAAGTCGATCGCAAAGAACTCGACGAAGAAAGTGGCCGAGCGGCGGATCGACTGTTGATACAAGGTGTGCAGCAGCGCGTGTCCGGTGCGGTCCGCCGCCGCGCAGGTGCGCTGCGCGACGCCTTTGCCGAACTGCGTGGTCATGCCGCCGAAGGGGCGCTGGTAGATGCGCCCCTGCTCGGTGCGCGAGAACGGCACGCCGTAGTGCTCGAGCTCGATCACGGCCTGCGGCGCCTCCTTGCACATCAGCTCGATCGCGTCCTGGTCACCGAGCCAGTCCGAGCCCTTGACCGTGTCGTACATGTGCCAGCGCCAGTCGTCCTCGCCCATGTTGCCGAGGGCGGCGCTGATGCCTCCCTGGGCGGCCACGGTGTGGCTGCGGGTCGGAAACAGCTTGCTGATGCAGGCCGTGGACAGGCCGGCCTCGGCGAGACCGAGGGTGGCGCGCAATCCCGCGCCGCCGGCGCCGACCACCAGGACGTCGTACGTATGATCTATGAATTCGTAATCGCTCACGGCGCGCCTCCCAACGCGACTCTGAGCACCGCGAACACGCCGGCCGCCGCGGCGATCACGTGCAGATAGGTCACCAGGGCCAGCACTGCGGTCTTCGGGCCGGAGCTGTGCACATAGTCTTCCACCACCACCCGCACGCCGAGCTGCGAGTGCCGCGCGGCCGTGAGCACGAACAGGATCAGCAGCACCGCCGTCCATCCTTGGCTCATCCAGGCGGTCACGGCGGTGTAGCCGAGCGAGGGCAGCGACAACAGCGAGACGACGAACCAGATACCGAGCGGCACCAGCGCGACGGCCGTCAGGCGCTGCACCCACCAGTGATGCACGCCCTCCTTGGCGGCGCCCCGGCCGAGCACGCTCGCGAGCGGCGTGCGCAGGCTCATGCGAGCACCCGGAGGAGCAGCCAGCAGGCAAGCCCCACGAACAGCACCGCGCTCGCCCCGAGCACCAGGTAGGCGCTGGCGCGCGACTGCGCGCGCTCCAGGCCGCGACCGGTGTCCCACACCAGATGACGCAAGCCGGCGCACAGGTGATAGGAGAACACCGCCAGCAGCACCAGGAAGATGGCCTTGAAGATCCACAGCGCGAAGACGGACTCCGCCTGCGCATAGGCGCCGGGTCCCGAGGCGGCGGCCATCAGCCAGTAGATCAGCAGAATCAGGCCCGCGGCGAGCGCCAATCCCGTGATGCGGTTGAGTATGGAGGTGAGCAGCGTGTAGCGGTGCATCCGGTACACGGAAAGGTGCGGCGAGAGAGGTCGTTCGGCCATGGTTGTTCGAGGATCAGAAATCGATACAGCGGCCCTTGCGCTCCCAATCGCCGTAGCGTGTGGGCTCGGGCCCCTGAGGCCCGCCGATCTCTCGTGGCTTGTCCGGCGCTGTTCGCCGCGCTTCAGCCTCCGCGGTCGCGGCGCTCGCGCCGGCTTCGGCCGGAGCTGGCGCCGGAGCGTTCTTCGAATCATTTTGCATGCACGCCAAGTCTGCCAGAAACCGGGCGCGCCCGCCATGACCGCCAAGGATCACGCTGAGATAGAATGCACCATGACCACGCCTTGCGAGCTCGGGCGCTTCGCCCTGGAAGATTTCGGCGCCGTGCGCATCGCGGGCGCCGACGCGGTGCGTTTTCTGCAAGGACAGCTGTCGAACGACGTGACGCGCCTCGGTCCCGAGCAAGCGCTGCTCGCCGGATATCACAATCCCCAGGGCCGCACCATCGCACTGCTGCGGTTGGCTTGGCTCGCGGACGGGGAATTGCTGGCGCTGCTGCCCCGCGAGCTCGCCGGCGCCGTTGCGCAGCGGCTCTCGCAGTACGTGCTGCGCGCCAAAGTGACCGTCACCGACGTCTCGCAGGACTGGCGTGTCAGCGGTCTTGCCGACGCGGACACGCTGGAGCAAGCCGAGCCCGTGGTGCTGCCCCGCGAGCAGCTTCCGGGCGCGCACCCCTACGCGCAGCGCCGTCTCGACGAGCGCCTCGTGCTCACTGCCGGCGGTCCGAGCGGGCGCTGGCTGGAGATCGTCCCGCGCGCGGCGGCCGCACCGCCGGCCGCGCCACGCGAATCCTGGCGGCTGCTCGACGTGCGCGCCGGGATGCCGCAGGTTTACGCCGCGACGTCCGAGCAGTTCGTGGCGCAGATGTTGAATCTCGACGTGCTCGGCGCCATCGCCTTCGACAAGGGCTGTTACACCGGACAAGAAGTGATCGCGCGCGCGCATTATCGCGGCCGGATCAAGCGGCGCGCGCAGCGCTTCTGTACGGACGGCGCGCTGGCGCTCGCGCCCGGCGCGCTCGGCCGCCTGCCCGACGGTCGCGCGTTCACGGTCGTGGACGCCGCGCGCCGGCCCGACGGCCGCTGTGAATTCCTGGCGGTGACGGCGCTTCCGGGCGAGCCGTCCGGCGCCGACGCCGAGACGAGTCCCGCGAGCGTGCAGGCCGAGCCGCTCGAGCTGCCGTACGCCCTGCCGGCGTAGCCGCCTCAAAGATCGATCAATTCCACTTCATCCGGCGCGATGGGCCGGGCGAGAAAGCGCGCGCCGATCCGGGCGAAGCGCTGCGGGGCATCCGTGGCGAGCAGCCGTACCGCGCCGGCGCCCGCGGACGCGGCGATGCCGGCCCGCTCCAGCGCGCGGCGCACGTGGCCGGCGGTGGTCTGCGCCGAGTCGACGATGCCGATGCCCGGCCCGACGGCGCCACGGATCGCGAGCCCGAGCATCGGGAAATGCGTGCACCCCAACACCAGCGTGTCGATGCGCCCCGCCGCGGCGAACAGAGGATCGAGATAATGATGCGCCACGGCCTCGGCGATCGGGCCCTCGCACACGCCCTCCTCGGCCAGCGCGACGAACAGCGGCGCCGGCGCGGCGGTCACTTGCGCCTCGGGCCTGCGCCGGCGGATAGCCTGTTGATACGCACCGCCGCGCACCGTTCCCTCGGTGGCGATCACCGCGATGTGACCGGAGCTCGATGCCGCGCAGGCCGCCTCGGCGCCCGGCTCGATGACACCGAACACCGGCACGCTCGCGATGCGCGCGCGGACCGCCGGCAGAGCAACCGCCGAGGCGGTATTGCAGGCGATCACCAGACACTTGAGCGGGAATGCCGCGAGCGCCGCGGTTGCCTGCAGAGCATAGCGCACGACCGTCTCGGCGCTCTTCGTACCGTAGGGCAAACGCGCGGTATCGCCGAGATAGACGAACTGCTCGGCGGGCAGCTCTGCGGCGAGCGCCCGCAGAACCGTAAGGCCTCCCACGCCGGAATCGAAGACGCCGATCATCCGCGGGGAGCCGCCCATGATCC
The DNA here is from genome assembly GCA_027456605.1 of Steroidobacteraceae bacterium. GTDB lineage: Bacteria > Pseudomonadota > Gammaproteobacteria > Steroidobacterales > Steroidobacteraceae > 13-2-20CM-66-19. The sequence continues at coordinate 15,186 of DAIDUQ010000112.1, forward strand.
TGAGCGACTCACGCAGCGCGGACAGCCGGGCCGCGGCCCATCGGTCCCCGCGAGATCACCGCGGCGGCGGCTTCGTCGATGCCGTATCGACCGCGCCACCGGCCGGCGGAGAATCCAGGCGCGCCGCCAGAGCCGCCTCCGGCCGCAGATGCGGAAAGAGAATGACGTCGCGGATCGAGGGCGAATCGGTGAAAAACATCACCAGCCGATCGATGCCGACACCGAGCCCGGCGGTCGGCGGCATGCCGTACTCCAGCGCACGCACGTAATCGGCGTCATAGAACATGGCCTCCTCGTCGCCTCGATCCTTGCGCGCCACCTGGGCGCGAAAGCGCGCCGCCTGGTCCTCCGGGTCATTCAACTCGGAGAAGCCGTTGGCGAGCTCGCGGCCGGCGATGAACAGCTCGAACCGGTCGGTGATGAACGGGTCCTGATCGTTGGCGCGGGAGAGCGGCGAGACCTCCGCGGGATAGGCCCACACGAAGGTTGGATCGAGCAGCGTGGACTCGGCGGTCTTCTCGAAGATCTCGATCTGCAGCTTCCCCGGTCCGTCGTGCGGCTGCACCGCGATGCCGAGCCGCTCGCAGACACCACGCAAATAGCCCACGTCGCGCAGCGAGCCGCGCTCGAGCTGCGCATTGTGCTCGAGAATCGCCTCCTCGACCGTCACCCGGCGGAACGGCCGGGCCAGATCGTAGCGGCGCCCCTGATAGGTCAGCTGTTGACTGCCGTGGATGGCCTCGGCCATGCCGCGGATCGCCTTCTCGATCCACTCCATCAGATCGCGGTAATCGGCGAACGCGAGGTAAAGCTCCAGCATGGTGAATTCCGGGTTGTGCTGGGTCGAGAGTCCCTCATTGCGGAAGTTGCGGTTGATCTCGTACACGCGCTCGAACCCGCCGACCACCAGGCGCTTCAGGTACAGCTCCGGGGCGATGCGCAGATACATCCGCTGATCGAGCGCGTTGTGGTGCGTGACGAAGGGGCGTGCGCTCGCCCCGCCGGGAATCGGCTGCATCATCGGGGTCTCCACCTCGATGAAATCGAGCGCGTCGAGAAACTCGCGCAGGTAGCGCACCACGCGCGCGCGTGTCCGAAACACGTTGCGGCTCGATTCGCTGACGATCAGATCCACATACCGCTGCCGGTAGCGCGTCTCCACGTCGGCCAGGCCGTGCCATTTGTCCGGCAGCGGCCGCAGCGACTTGACGATCAGGCGCAGCCGCTCCACGCGCACCGAGAGCTCTCCGGTCTTGGTGCGAAACAGCACGCCGGCGGCCCCGACGATATCGCCGATGTCCCAACCCTTGAATGCCTCGTAGAGCTCGGCGCCCAGAGCGTCCTTCTGCACGAACAGCTGGATCTGCCCGGTACGGTCGGCGATATTGGCGAAGCTCGCCTTGCCCATCACCCGCTTCAACAACATCCGGCCGCCAACCGTCACGCGCGTCGCGTGGCTGTCGAGCCATTCACCGCTGCGCTCGCCGAAGGCCTCCTGCAGCTGCCCCGCCAGCGCATCGCGGCGGAAGTCGTTTGGATACGCCGCGCCGCGCGCGCGCAGCGCGCCGAGCTTGGCGCGCCGTTCGGCGATCAGCTTGTTCTCGTCGGTTGGGCCGTCGAGGCGGGTCGATTCCGGGTTGCTGTCTGTCATGAGCGGTCTACAACCCCGCCTTGAGCGAGGCCTCCAGGAATTGATCGAGATCCCCATCCAGCACCGCGACGGTGTTGCCCACCTCCACGCCGGTGCGCAGATCCTTGATGCGCGATTGATCGAGGACATAGGAACGGATCTGATTGCCCCAACTGACATCCGACTTGGTGTCCTCGAGCACCTTCGCGGCGGCGTTGCGCTTGTTGACCTCCAGCTCGTAGAGCTTGGCCTTGAGCATCTTCATGGCCGTTGCCCGATTCTTGTGCTGGCTGCGCTCGTTCTGGCAGGCCACCACGATCCCCGAGGGAATGTGGGTGATGCGCACCGCCGACTCGGTCTTGTTGACGTGCTGGCCGCCGGCGCCCGAAGAGCGGTAAACATCGGTCTTCAGGTCCGCGGGGTTGATGTCGACCTGGATGTCGTCGTCGATCTCGGCAGAGACGAACACCGAGGCGAACGAGGTATGGCGCCGGTTGCCCGCGTCGAAGGGCGACTTGCGCACGAGGCGATGCACGCCGGTCTCGGTCCGCAGCCACCCATAAGCGAACTCGCCGCGCACTTCGATGGTCGCGCTCTTGAAGCCGGCGACCTCGCCCGGGCTCGAATCGATCACCTCGCAGGGGAACCCGCGCGCGGCGCCCCATCTGAGGTACATCCGCAGCAGCATCTGTGCCCAATCCTGCGCCTCGGTGCCGCCGGCGCCGGCCTGGATGTCGAGAAAGGCGTTGTGCGAGTCCATCTCGCCGCGGAACATGCGCTTCAATTCGAGCCGGCGCACCGCCGTCTCGAGCTCGCCGGCCTCGCGGCCGATCTCGCCCGCGGCCACCGCGTCGTTCTCGGCCTCGGCCAGCTCCAGCAGCTCCACGGCGTCGCGCAGGCCCGCGTCGACCCGTTCGATCTGCTGCAGGTCCGCGCTCAGGCGGGCGCGCTCGCGCCCCAATTGCTGCGCCCGCTCCGGCTGGGACCACACGCCGGGGTCCTCCAGTTCGCGCGCGACTTCCTCGAAGCGTTCCTTCTTGTTGTCGTACTCAAAGAAACCCCCGTAGGGAACTCATGCGCTCCTTGAGGTCTTTGAGCTGGCGCTTCAGGGGGTTGAGTTCCATTGTGCGTGCCGTTTCGCCGGTAATTGGTGGTGAAATTTTACCGGTCGACGACCGCGATTGCCAGCGCCGGCCCAGCCTCGCCCGTTCGCCTCACGCATCGTTCTCGACGCGCAAGAGCCGCCCGAGCTGCGCCCGGCTCTTGATGCCGAGCTTGCGATAGGATTTGTGCACGATGCTGCGCACCGTCGCCGGGGCCAGCTCGCAGCGGCGCGCGATATCGCGGTAGTCGCTGCCCGCGGCCAGCAGCCGCACCACCTGGCACTCCCGCCGGGTCAGCCGCTCGCTGAGCGATACGCTCTTGACGCTGAGCACGAGCGAATCGGAGAACTTGCGCGCGGCGATCGTCTCGCCGCGGCCCGTCAGGGGCACCTCGGCCTCGCTCAACAGTCGCGCCAGCAGCCCCGGCGGCAGGCGCAATCCGCTCCAGTGCGGCCAGATCGCGCCGATCGCCTCGCGCACCCCACCACCGCAGTGCAACACCGTGCCGTCGAGCAGCGTCACGGCGCGGCGCGGCCCCGGACTGAGCAGCGTCTCGCTGGAGGCGCGGCGCAGGCACAGCGCGCGATTCACAGAGCGGGATTCTATGAGATGCGGCATCAGCAGCCGCAGCGTGTCCCGATCCCCCACGTCGAACGGGACGTCACTGTGCGGGCGGTGCAACGACAGCCACTGGCCGCTGGCCGCGCTCGATCCGGCCCCGGCGATCAGCAGTTGCCGCGCGATGCCGCAGCGCTGCACCTGCGCGAGCGCCTCCCGGCTCGCCGGTTGCGCGTAGACCTCCGCGGCGTCCAGGATCTGCGCGCGCCCCGGCGTGGTCGCCGCCATCGCCAGGGCCTGCGGGTGCTGACGCAGCAGCGCGATGACCTCCTCGAGCGAGGCGCGCGGTACGCGATAGGCGTGCAAGCGATGGACGTGCAGCTGGCCTCCCGTGATCCGCCCGGTGAGCCACAGGGCCGCCTCGAAGCGAATGTGCTCGGCGAGGGCCTCCAGCGCGCGGTCCTGAAAGCCGTCAGTCGATGTGTCTTGCGCCGTCCGATACAACTGCTGCGTCAATTCCAATATGGCTTCCATGATCCACATCCCCACCGTGAAGACCTGTGTGGCGCCGGCGCGCCCCAGCCGAATCCGACGCGACGCCGGGTCCGACAGGCGCTTCGGTTATAACGGTATTCCCGTACGGAATTTCCCGCCCCAATACACGGATGATCAAAACGACAGTTCGCAGGAGTATAGAACGCACCACGCGGACGCGCGGGCATTACGCTGTGATCGACCTGCGCTCGAGACCGCGGCCAATGCCGTCTAGGCGTCCTGCGCAGGCAGAACGTGATCGACCAGAAGTTGCAGCCTGCGCTCGCCCTGGTAGTCGTTGACGTCCAGACGGTACACGAGCCGGCATGCGCCGCTCGGCAGCGCGGCCGCCGGACCGGCATCGAGAAAGTTGAATGCAATCGCGTCGAAGGCGCGGTTGCGCGGCCCCTGCACCCACATCTTCACGTGCCGCTCGCCGATCACGCGCGCGGTGCGCACCGTGAACACTCCATCAAAACACGGCTCCGGAAATGACTGTCCCCACGGACCGGCCGCGCGCAGCGCTTCGGCCGTCTCGAGCGCGATTTCCTCCAGCGCGAGCTCGCCATCGGTCTCGATCGCATCGCGCGGCGCGCCCTGGTCCGGCCACGCGGCCACCTCCGCATCGAACAGCCGGGCGAACTCGTCGAGCCGCTCGCGCGCCAGCGTCAGGCCGGCGGCCATGGCATGACCGCCGAAGCGGCCGATCAGCTGCGGATGGCGCGCATCGAGGTGCGCCAGCACGTCGCGAATGTGCACGCCCGGGACCGAACGGGCCGAGCCGCGCAGCGCGCCGTCCGCGCCGAGCGCAAAAGCGATGACCGGCCGGCGCACGCGGTCCTTGACGCGGCTGGCGACCAGACCCACCACACCCTGATGCCAGCCCGCATCGAAAAGACACACCCCGCTGCGCTCGCGCGCGCGTCCCTCGCCGCGCTCCAGCCCGCGCACCGCCGCCAGCGCCTCGGCCTGCATGCGCGCCTCGATCTCCCGGCGCTCTCGATTGAGCGCATCGAGCTGCGCGGCGAGCGGTTCGGCCGCGTCCGCCTCGGCGAGCAGACACTGGATGCCGATCGTCATGTCATCGAGCCGGCCGGCGGCATTGAGTCGCGGCGCGAGCGCAAAGCCGAGGTCCGCGCTCGTCGCGCGCTCGGGGGCCCGCCCGGCCGCGGCCAGCAGCGCCCGCAGTCCGGGGACGCAGCGTCCGGCGCGGATGCGCTTGAGGCCCTGGGCCACGAGCACCCGATTGTTGTGATCGAGCGGCACCAGGTCGGCCACCGTGCCGAGGGCCACCAGGTCGAGGAACTCGGCGGCGCCCGGGGCGCCCGCCGGCGTCAGCCCCGCCTCATCGAGGCGCCGCTTCAGTGCCGCCATCACGTAGAACGCCACGCCCACGCCGGCAAGCGAGCGGCACGCGAAGCGGCTGCCCGGCAGGTTGGGATTGACGATCACGCGGGCGGCGGGCAATTGCTCGCCGGGCAGATGATGATCGGTGATCAACACCTCGATGCCGAGCCGGTGGGCTTCGGCCACTCCGGCAATGCTCGCAATGCCGTTGTCGACGGTCACGATCAGGCTCGGAGTCCGCCCGGCCGCGACACGCACGATCTCGGGGGTGAGGCCATAGCCGAACGCGAAGCGGTTGGGAACCAGGAAATCCGCCGTGAAGCCCCAGGCCCGCAGCGCGCGCACCATCAGCGCGGTGCTCGTGGCGCCGTCGGCATCGAAATCGCCGATCACCAGGATCCGCCCGGCCACGCGCTGCGCGAGCAGAAGGTCGACGGCCGCCTCGATCGACTCCAGGGTACCCACCGGCGTCAGCCGATCGAGCGAGATGTCCAGCTCTGCCGGGCTGCTGATGCCCCGTCCGCGATACACCCGGCGCAACACCGGGTGCAGATCGGCACCGAGCGCCTCGCTCATGCCGGCGGCGCGGCGCAGCACCCGCAGAGCGCTCATGCGAGCGCTCCGAGCCCGCCACGACGGGGCCGCCAGCGGCGCAGGCGGTCGGCGCGCGCAAGCCGCCACAGCCGATCGTTGGCGAGGAGCGTCAGCCGCTCGATCGACCCGGACCGAAGCGCCTCGAGCCCCGTCGCGATCCAACCTCGATCGAGCGCGCCGAGCGCTTCAGCGAGATCCCAACCCGGCTCGCGCCGCAGCGGCTCGGCGATCTCCAGCGCCAACAGCGCCGGGGTTTCGAGCGCCGCGCGCGCGAGCGGCGGCGCAGGCGGCAGCGGCGCGCACTCGAGGCCGCCGAGACACGCCAGGCCCGCCAGATAGGGATCCGAGCCATACACGCCCGTGCGCATCGCCGCATCGCCGGTCTTCCCTGCGGCCTCCCCCGGCGGCCGCGGCGTTGCGCTCGGAGGCTCGCCCGCGCCGGCCGCCGCCTGGCCGCCGCCCCAGATCCACAGCTGCGAGAGCCGCGGCTCGCCGTGCCGCGCGCGCAGCTCGTTGAGCGGATGCGCGTGCAGCCACATCTCGATCTCGGCGCCGAGCCGCCGCAGCGCCGCGGCGCCCTCGCCGAGCGGCATCGCCTCCAGCAGCCCGGCCTGCGGCACGCGCGCCGGATCGCACGTGCGCGCGCTCAATCCAGACGGCGCGCCGAGGAGAAACTCTCCCGAGGCGAGCGGCGCGAGCGCGAAGCCCGATCCCGCGAACGTGCCGTTGAAATCCGCCGCGAGGCGCGCGAGCGTCTCGGGCGCCAGGCGCAGCCGGCCGCTGCGCTGCAAATGCAGTCGGCCGACACCCGCGATCAGATGCAGCGGGGAGGCGAACCAGACCGTCTCGCCCGGGGCCGGGCGGCCGGCGGCCGCGACACTCGCGGGCGGCAGGTCCGCGTAGTGCGCCAGGCCGAGCCGGCGCGCCGCCCAGGCGCGCCAGTCGGCCTGCGCTACGCGTTGGTGCGCGAAGCGCGCAATGTGCTCGAGCGCGGGCATCGCGGCCGAGGCGCCTGCCGGCGCCGGCGCGCCGGCGAGATATAAATCGGTGATGACGATGACGAGTTCGCGCACGAGCGGTATGGTAGCGTGATGGACATCACCTTAGAGAGCGGCATGCAGCTCAACACGGTGCGCGCCTATTCGGCCGACGTGCTGCGCATCGGGCAGACCGACGTGCGCGCCAGCTGCCTGGTCACCGCCGAGCGGTTGATTACGCCGTGGACTTGCGCGCGCTTCGAGGCGCTCACCCTGGAGCATCTAGCCGAGATCTTCGTCCTCGAGCCGCAGGTCGTATTGATGGGCGCCGGGTGGCGCCAGCGCTTCGCGCCGGCGCCGATCCGCGCGGCCTTCGCCGAGCGCGGTGTCGGACTGGAGGTGATGGAGCTCGCGGCCGCCTGCCGCACCTTCAACGTCCTGGTCCACGAAGGCCGGCGGGTCGCCGCGGCGCTGTTCTTCGAATAGCCGGCAGGACCGCAGGTCCTGCGCGAGCCGCGCATCGAAGAAGACACAGGGGGAGGGGCCTTGACTCGACGACCCACCGCGCCGACGCCGTCGTGGCGCGCGAGACTGTTGTTGCTTTTGCGGATCGCAATCTATTGCTTTTGTGTGGGCGCCCCCTCCTCCCTGTGCCCTCTTCGCGTATGGTAACCACGCGACTTTTGGCAAAGCAAGGAATTTCACGCCCCGGATCGACCGCCGTCCGGAGCGCAGATCGGAGCGAATAAACGCTTTACATTCCCGCTTGTAGCGCGTATGAGCTCGCGCTCTTTAGTGCGCCCGCCCCGCCGTGCTAACCCCTGCCGCCGAGCAGTGGCACGAAGGCTACGCGCCCGAGCGACTCGCGCGTCACGCTCTCCTCGCGCCGCGTGAAGCGCATCAGCTCCTGCTCGCCCTCCGGACCGACCGGCACCACCAACCGACCGCCCGGGGCGAGCTGCTCCAGCAGCTCCCGCGGCACCGCCAGCGGCGCGGCCGCCACCAGGATGCCCTCGAACGGCGCCTGAGCGCTCCAGCCCTGCGTGCCGTCGCCATGACGGAACTTGACGTTGCGGATGTCGAGCTCCCGCAGGCGCTCCCTGGCGCGCTCGAGCAATGCGCCGATGCGCTCGATCGTGAGCAACTGCGCCACCAGCGGCGCCAACACCGCCGACTGATAGCCGCAGCCGGTGCCCACTTCCAACACCTTGCCGAGCGGACCGCCCTGCAGCAGCGCTTCGCTCATGCGGGCCACGATGTAAGGCTGGGATATGGTCTGGCCGAAGCCGATCGGCAGCGCCGTATCCTCGTAGGCGCGGCTGCCGAGGGCCTCGTCGACGAAGATATGCCGCGGCACGTTGCGAATGCGATCGAGCACGGCGAGGTTGACGATACCTTGCTCGCGCAGGCGCTGCACCAGGCGATCGCGGGTCCGCGCGGAGGTCATGCCGATCCCCGAGAAGCGCCGATCGCTCAATCGATTCCCTCCATCCAGTGCCGCAGCGGCTCGAGGGCGCCGTGGCGCGTCAGGTCGATCTGCAGGGGGGTGATCGAGACGCACCCTTGGGCGATGGCATGAAAATCCGTGCCCGGCCCCGCATCCTGCTCCGGGCCCGCCGGTCCGACCCAGTACACCAGCCGGCCGCGCGGATCGCGCGCCCGCACGACCGGCTCGGAGCGGTGCCGATAGCCCAGTCGGGTGACGCGATAACCGCGCAGCGCCTCGTAGGGGACGTCCGGAACATTGACGTTCAGAATGAGCGAGGCGTCCAGGGGGCGGCTGAGCAACTCGGCGACCAGACGCCGGGCCACCGCCGCGCCGGTCTGGAAGTACTGGGCGCCGGCCGCCGCGCCGCACAGCGACACCGCCAGCGTCGGCAGGCCGAGGAACCGGCCCTCGATCGCCGCGGCCACCGTGCCGGAATACAGCACGTCATCGCCGAGATTGGCGCCGTCGTTGACTCCGGAGACCACCATGTCGTGCTCGGTGTCGAACAGCCCCGTGATGGCCAGGTGCACGCAATCGGTCGGCGTACCCTGCACGCAGTAGACTCCGGGCTCGACCTCCAGCACCCGCAGCGGCACGTCGAGCGTGAGCGAGTTGCTCGCACCGCTGCGGTTGCGGTCGGGCGCGACGACGGTCACCTCGGCGAGCTCCGCGAGGCTCTGGCGGAGCATGCGGATCCCCGGGGCGTGGTAGCCGTCGTCATTGCTGAGCAGGATCTTCACGGACGCGGTTCGATCTCGGCGAGGAACGCTCCTCGGGAAGGGCGCGACTATACTGGACTAAAACTCGACGGAGGAAGCGTGTGCGTATCGGATCCCGAGGATGACCGGCGGCTGTTTCGCGAGGCGGTTCGCGACGTCAAGCGGCTCGCTCGCCCCGCTCGGGTGCATGAGCGGCCCAAACCCCGTCCCGCGGCGCGCTTCGCGCGCGCCGAACGGCTGGCCGTGCTCGAGGAAAGCCTGCGTGAGGTGCCGTTGGATCCGGCCCTCGAGGGCGGCGACACGCTGGTGTTTCGCCGCCCGGGCGTGTCGCCCGCGGTGCTGCGGCGTCTGCGCCGGGGTGAATTCCGCGTGCAGGGCGAGATCGACCTGCACGGCCTCACCGTGCGCCAGGCCAAAGAGGCGCTGCGGGAATTCCTGACGGAGGCGCTGCGGCGCAACTGGCGTTGTGTGCGCATCGTGCACGGCAAGGGCCTGCGCTCCGGCCATCGCGGCCCGGTGTTGAAGGCCACCGTCGCTTCCGTCCTGCGCCGCCTCGGGCCCGTGCTCGCATTCGTCTCGGCGCGCCCGGCGGACGGCGGCACCGGCGCCGTCTATGTACTGATCTCCTCTTGATCCGCGAACGCGCACACCTCACGCAGCACCGCCGTGGCGAACGCGCCGCGGGTCAGGTCGAACCCGAGCACCACGGCCCCGGGCTCCTGCTGTGCGCGCAGCTCGCGCACCGCCAGGCGCAGACTGCGCCGCTGCGGGTCCATACCGGCCGCCTCGATCAGCGCGCACGCCCGGGAATACCCGCCGGCCACACGCGTCTCGAGCTCCAGCACCGTGCCGGCCGCGCCCGGCGTGCCACGCCCCCACAGCGGACCGGTCGGGTGGATCTCGAGGCGCTCGGCACGCTGGCGCAGCGTCTCATCGAGCGCCTCGACCGCGAAATGACTCCCGCGTCCATCGAGGATGGCGCGATCCCCCGGCTGCAATGCCTCCCAGCACCCCTGGCGCACACGCTCGGCGAGCACCGCGTTGAACACCACACTGCGCGCGGCGGAGAGCACGAAGCCTCGCTCGCCCCCCCGCAACGCGCCCGGATCCTCCGGCAGGTCCCGTAGGTTCGATCCGTGGCGCCCGAAACGCTGCGGTCCGAAGTAGTTCGGGACACCGCGGGTGCGGATCGCGCGCAGGCGCGCATCGAGGGCTTCGGTCCGGGGCTCGAGACCGCGAACCCGGATGCGGAAGCGATTGCCCGCGAGCGCTCCGCGCGGGAGCTTGCGCGCGTGGGCATGGGCCTCGAGCACCTCGAAACCCTCTGCCCCGGCGCCCGGCCATTGCGCCACCGCCCGCCCGCGGCGCGGCACGGTGAACCATTGCACCGCCACGGCATGCCGGTCCTTCAGCCCCGCATAGCCGACGTCGACCGGACGGCAGCCGGCCAGACGTGCGAGCTCGCGCGCCACCCACAGAGTGTTGGCGGCACGCTTGCGCACCTTCAGCAGCACGTGCTCGCCGGCGCCGGCCGGCTCGAAGCCGAGCATCTCTTCGACGAGAAAATCCTCCGGCTCGAGGCGCAGCCGTCCCTCCCCGAGGGGCTCCCCGAGCGCGCGCGGCGGCGCCAGCGCCGGCTCAACCCGCATCGAGCAGCAGCACCACCGCCTGGGCGGCGATACCCTCGCCGCGACCCAGAAAGCCCAGCTTCTCGGTCGTGGTGGCCTTCACGTTGACCGCCTCGGGCGCCACCTCGAGCAACTCGGCCAGACGGGCGTGAATGCGCGCGCGCACCGGCCCGATCTTGGGTCGCTCCGCGAGCACCGTCACATCGGCATTGCCGACACGCAGGCCGCGCTCGCCGAGCATCCGCATCACCGCACGCACGAATCCGCTGCTGTCGGCGCCCTTCCAGCGCGGATCGCTGTCCTGGAAGTGCTGGCCGATGTCGCCGAGGCCGGCGGCCCCGAGCAGCGCGTCGGTCAGCGCATGCAGCACCACGTCGCCGTCGGAGTGCGCGAGCACGCCGTGACTGTGCGCAACACGCACCCCGCCGAGCATCACGTGCTCGCCGGGGCCAAAGGCGTGCACATCGAACCCCGAGCCGATTCTCATGCCCTGCACTCCAGCAATGCCGCGGCGAGGGTCAGATCCGCCGCGCTCGTGATCTTCAGATTCGCCGCCGAGCCGGCGACCAGCTGCGGATGCGCGCCGCGCCATTCGATCGCCTGCGCCTCGTCGGTCGGCCCGCGGCCGGCCTCGTGCGCCCGATCCAGCGCCTCGCGCAACGCGCCGTAACGGAACATCTGCGGCGTGAGGGCCCGCCACAGTGCGCGGCGATCGACCGTCTCGCACGCGCAGCCGGCGGCATCGGCGCGCTTGAGCGTGTCGGCCGCGGGGGTCGCCAGCAGCCCTCCCACCGGATGGTCCTCGAGCTCCCGGAGCAGCCGATCGAGATCCGCGCGCGCAAGGCACGGCCGGGCCGCATCGTGCACCAGCACCCAATCGGCTTCGGTTACCCGCGCCGCCAGGACCGCCAAAGCGTTGCGCACCGAGTGGCTGCGCTGCGCGCCCCCCTCGGCCGTCATGACCCCCTCAGGCGCGATACCGCTCCAGTATGGATCGCCCGCCGCGAGGGCCACCACGGCGCCGGCGCAGCGCGCATCGTCCAGGAAGGGCGCGAGCGCCCACTCGATGACCGTACGCCCGCACAGCGGCGCATATTGCTTGGGCCGCTGCGCACCGAACCGGCGGCCAATGCCGGCGGCGGGCATCACCAACCAGTAGTGCATGGATTCAGTGGCTCGGAGGCGGCGGGAAGCGCGGCGGCTCGACCACCATGTAGAATGTTTCGTGCGGACCGATCATTCCCAGCTGGCTGCGCGCCCGCTCCTCGATGGCGCCGGTGCCGGACTTGAGGTTCGCCACTTCGGCCGCCAGGTGCGCATTGCGCCGGGCCAGGCGGTGATCGAGCTTCTCCTGCGCGGCCACGGTCCGCTCCAGGCGGTATACCGAGCGCACACCCTGACTCGAGACCCAGAGGCGGTACTGCAGCAGCAGCAGTGCGGCGAGCATGGCGGCGGCAAGTAGCTTCATGAGTAGGGGCTCTCGTCTGAGAGCTTACGAGCCCGCGCGCCGCCGAGCAACTCCTCAGCTCCCCTGCCGCGCGGCGAGCAGCGACTCCTCGAACGGGCGCGCCTTGGCTGCCGCATCCAGGTCCTTCAGCGTCCGCAGCAGCGGCTCGATGCGATCGAGTGGCCAGGCGTTCGGTCCGTCGGAGAGCGCCCGGGCCGGATCCGGGTGTGTCTCGAGGAACACGCCGGCGACGCCAGCGGCCACCGCCGCGCGCGCCAGCACCGGCACGAACTCCCGCTGTCCGTCCGAGCTCGCGCCGCGTCCGCCCGGCAGCTGCACCGAGTGGGTGGCGTCGAAGATGACCGGACAGCCGCACTCGCGCATCACGGCCAGCGAGCGCATGTCGGCGACCAGGTTGTTGTAGCCGAAGGAGAACCCGCGCTCGCAGACCATGATGGCCTCGTTGCCGGTGGAGCGGGCCTTGTCGACCACGTTACGCATCTCCCACGGGGAGAGGAACTGGCCCTTCTTGATGTTGACGGGCTTGCCGCACGCGGCAACCGCCAGAATGAAATTGGTCTGGCGGCACAGGAACGCCGGGGTCTGCAGCACGTCGACGACCGCGGCGACTTCCCGCAGCGGGGTGTCCTCGTGCACATCGGTGAGCACCGGCACCCGGAACGTGCGCCGCACGCCCTCGAGCACCTTCAGACCCTGCTCGAGCCCGGGGCCGCGGTAGCTGCTGCGCGAGGAGCGGTTGGCCTTGTCGAAGGAGCACTTGAACACGAACGGCAGGCCGAGCTCGCGGGTGAGGGCTTCGAGTCGCCCCGCGACCTCCTGGGTCAGCGTCTCGCTCTCGATGACGCACGGCCCGGCGATGACGAGCAGCGGTTGATCGAGTCCGATTGTCGCGCCCGCGAGCCGCATGGGTGCTCAGGCGAGCGCGGCCTGCGGCAGATGCGCGGTGCGCTGCGCGCGCGCGGCGCGGATGAAGCCGGCGAACAGCGGGTGCCCGTCGCGCGGCGTGGAGGTGAACTCCGGATGAAACTGCGTGGCGATGAACCACGGATGGTTGGCCAGCTCGAGGACCTCCACGAGACCGTCGCGGGAGAATCCACTGAAGCGCAGCCCCGCTTCGCGATAGCGCTGCAGATAATTGTTGTTGAATTCGTAGCGGTGGCGGTGGCGCTCGAGGATCACGTCCTTGCCGTACAGATCCCGCGCGCGCGTGCCGTCCCCGAGCAGCACTTCCTGGGCCCCGAGACGCATGGTCCCGCCCTTGGCCGAGGCGTCGTCGCGGGTCTGCGTGCCATGGGCCTGGTCCTGCCACTCGCTGATCAGCGCGATGACCGGGTGGGCGGAGGCGCGGTTGAATTCCGTGCTGTTGGCCCCGGTCAGCCCGAGCACGTGCCGGCCGAACTCCACGATCGCAACCTGCATGCCGAGGCAGATCCCCAGATACGGAATCCCGTGCTCGCGCGCGTAGCGGACCGAGAGGATCTTGCCCTCGATGCCGCGCTCGCCGAACCCGCCGGGCACCAGAATCGCGTCCATTCCCGCCAGCGCATGCGTACCGTGCTGCTCGATGTCGGTCGACTCGATGTAGTGGATGTTGACGCGGGTGCGGGTCTTGAGCCCCCCGTGCATCAGCGCTTCGTGCAGCGACAGGTACGAGTCGCGGATCTGCACGTACTTGCCCACCATGGCGATGTCCACCTGGCCATCGGGGTTGGCCTTCGCGCTGACCACCTGGCGCCAATCGGCGAGGTCGGTGGCGGGCACCTCGAGCCCGAGCTTGCCGACCACGATGTCATCGAGCCCCTGCTCGTGCAGCAGCAGCGGAATCTGATAGATGTCCTCGGCATCGACCGCCGAGATGACCGCGCGCTCCTCGACATTGGTGAACAGCGCGATCTTGCGGCGCTGCTCCTCCGGCAGCGGATGCTTGCACCGGCACAACAGCACATCGGGCTGGATGCCGATGCCGCGCAGCTCCTTGACCGAGTGTTGCGTCGGCTTGGTCTTGATCTCGCCCGAGCCGCCCACCACCGGCACCAGCGTCAGATGCATGTAGATGCAGCGGCTGTGCCCGAGCTCCACGCCGAGCTGGCGGATCGCCTCGAGGAAGGGCAGCGACTCGATGTCGCCGACCGTACCGCCGATCTCCACCATGCACACATCCGCGCCTTCGGCGCCGAGCTGGATGCTGCGCTTGATCTCATCGGTGATGTGCGGAATCACCTGCACCGTCGCTCCCAGGTAATCGCCGCGGCGCTCCTTGGCGATCACGCGCTCGTAGATGCGGCCCGTGGTGAAGTTGCTGTTGCGCCCCGTGGTGGTGCGCACGAAGCGCTCGTAATGGCCGAGGTCCAGATCGGCTTCCGTGCCGTCGCTGGTGACGAACACCTCGCCATGCTGGAACGGGCTCATGGTTCCGGGGTCGACGTTGATGTACGGGTCGAGCTTGACCATCGCGACTTTCAACCCGCGCGCCTCGAGAATGGCGCCGAGCGAGGCGCTCGCGATGCCCTTGCCAAGAGAGGACACGACGCCGCCGGTGACGAATACGAATCGCGTCATAAGATAGATTGAATCAGGATGGCCCGCCGTTGGAGGCACCGCCGGGGTGCCCGTGTCTGCATGAACGACGGGCCAGCAGACTAGCACATCAGCGCTGCGCGTGGGGCGCCTTGTGCCATATCAGGCGCGCGCGCCGGCGCGCGGCGCCGCGGGCATGCACGCTCGCATCGACCCACAGGTCCGCCGCCGCAACGAGCTCGCCGTCGCGGAACAGCAGCGGCAGCCGGGCGCGCTCGGCCGGGGGCACGCGCGCCTCCTGCAGCAGACTCTTCAGCGCGCGCCGCGCAC
>DAIDUQ010000113.1:0-11475 GCA_027456605.1 Steroidobacteraceae bacterium
CAGCGTGGGGCTGACTGCGGCAATGACCGTGCCTCGGGCCGAGATGTCCTGAACGAAGGAGCCGCGTCTGACGGTTGCGAGCTCCAGGCTCGAGAGGGAAACGACGTTCGCCGATTGCAGCCAGCCGTGAATCAGCCATGCGGCCGCGAGAATCGCCAGCGTCACCCCGCTTAGAAGCGCCTGGGTTCGGCGCCGCCGGTACCAAGGCGGGGACTGCGACGTGACAATGTCCTGATCCGCGGTGCCGTGAATCGGCGCTGCGCCCGGCTGTTCGGGGGTATCGGGACGAGGGGACTTGAGATCGAGAATGCTCATAGATGGTGCGAGAGATCTTGGACGCGTGTCTTGGTGCACGCCGCGTGCCATTGGAGGGCGGGTTTTTGTAACCAGTTGATCAAGCAAAAAAAACATTGGCGCCCAATGTCGGGCGTGAGCGGGAGAATTGTCCGTGCCGCGGACAGCGGACAGTCCGCGGACACCATGGCGCGTCCGCTCGTCGCATTCGTTCGATTCATTGGCGCCCGGAGCTCTTCCGGCCTATTCTCTGAAGTTGTCGCGTGGGCGGGCGCCGAGGCCGCCATATGGGGGCACAGCGAGTGCCAAACTGCGTAACGAGCCATTTTGAGGAGAATTCATGGCCACTCGTCAATCCGATTCGATTCCCGCGAGCAAAGCGGCAGAACCTGCTAAAACCCCTGCGCGGCGCACGGCGCGCCAGGGAAAACCCGAGACGAAATCGGTCGCGGCCATCCAGAACGTGACCGAGGAGATTCGGTACGCGATGATCGCCGAGGCGGCGTACTACCACGCCGAGCGGCGTGGATTCGCTCCGGGCAATGAGACCCAGGATTGGCTCCGGGCCGAAGCTGAGATCGACGCGCTGCTCAGGGCTGCCCACCGCGGCCGCCCGCAGTAGCGCCGCCGTCAGCGCACATTACATCGTGCGCGATCATGACATGGCACGTCGGCACGATGGCCGCGGCCGCACTCGCCTGCGCAATGGCCAGGTTTGTCGGCTGATCTCATCGGGCCGCCGGGCGCCTCAGCGGTGCAGCAGCAGCGAGAGCTGCTTGCGGTAATCCGCCACCAGGGCCGGTCGATCGGCGGCGAGCTCCAGAACGGACAAGAACGCGCGCCGGGCGGCGCCCTGATCGTAGTTCCGGTCGCGCCGGATGACCTCGAGCAGCTGCTCGAGCGCGGGCTCGAGCTCGCCTCGGGCGATGTGCTTGCTGGCCAGCGCGGAGCGCGCCTTGAGATCGTCGGGCCGCGCGGACACCGCCGCCTTCAGCGCCTCGAGCCCTGGAAGCGTCGCGGCTTCCCGCAGGGTTTCCAGGCGCGTGCTCAGCGAGCCATAACGGGATTCTCCCTGTGCGCGCGCACTCGCCGAAGCGAGTGCCTGGCCGGCATCGGCAATCTGCTGCGGATCGGGCGCGCAGGGCAGACGATTGAGCAGTACATCGGCGAGGTCGAGCTTGGCCTCGTCGTGATCCGGCTCGATGCGCAGCGCCGCGCGCAGCGCGGCGACCGCGCCGGTGAAGTCACCCTGCTCGATCAGCTGGTGCGCGCGGCGCCGCTCGGACTCGGCCGGTCCGGGCAGCAGCCGATCGAGAAACGCGCGCACCTGGATCTCCGGCAGCGCTCCGATGAAGCCATCGGCGGGATTGCCGTCGACGAAGGCGAGCACGTACGGAATGCTGCGCACCATGTACTGCTGCGAGAGCTCGGGGTTCTCGTCGGAATTGACCTTGACCAGCTTGAACCGCGCGGCGTAGGCCGTCTCCAACCGCTCGAGCACCGGTCCCAGGGCGCGGCAGGGCCCGCACCACGGGGCCCAGTAGTCCACCAGGACGGGCAGTTGCCGGGAGGCCTCGAGAACCTCGAGCTCAAACGTGGTCCGGTTGACCTCGATCATCATGTGTCTCCGTTTCGCTGCCGTCTGTCATCGGGGCTGCGAGCGGGTTTTTCAACCGCGACCGGCCGGCCGCCGCCGCCGGCGATTCGCAGGGAAGCTGCACTACGATCCGGCCTTCCCCCGGCACGAAGCGGGCATTGCCGCCGTGGCTGCGGGTCACCTGACGCACGATGGCCAGCCCGAGGCCGGAGCCGGGAGTTTGCGCATTCAGGCGGCGGAAGCGCTCGAAGACCGAGTCCTCCTGCCCCGCCGGGACGCCGGAGCCCTCGTCGCGCACTTCCAGCGTCAGTGTGGTTCCGCCGGGCGGCGGGGGTACGATGCGCGCGCGTACCGAGCCGCGGCCATGCACCAGCGCGTTGTCGAGCAGATTGCGGACCATGTCGCGCAGGTCATCCGCCCGGCCGCGCAGTTGCGCCGTGTTGGGCACATCGACCTCGAGCCGGCGGCCTTTCGCCTCCATCAGCGGTAACATCTGGGCCGCGGCCTCGCGCGTCAGGCGCGAGAGGTTGACGAGCGGCAGCTCCTGCGCGCCGTGCTCGTGGGAGAGCGATTCCTTGCGCGCCAGGTCGATGAGTTGATCGACCAGCCGGCCCATCTGGCTGAGCTCCCGCTCGACCGCCGGCCAGTCCGTCGTGCCGGTCAGGCGCGCGCGCTGCAGACGCAGATTCAGCACGGCGAGCGGCGTGCGCAGCTCGTGCGCGGCATCGGCCGTGAGACGTCGCTCGATGGCATAGGCGCGCGAGAGGCGCTCGAGTGCGCCGTTGACGGCTTCCACCAGCGGTTGGATCTCGCGCGGCAACCCCTGGGCGGAGATGCGCAGGTCCGGTTGCCCTGGACCGACGCGCGCGGCTTCCCGCGAGGCCCGCTCAATGGGCTGCAGGCTCCAGCCGCTGATCAGCCAAATCAGCCCGAGCGCGGCGAGCGCGAAGGGAATGAGCACGGACAGGTGCTCCGAGTCCTCCGCAAACAGACTGTCGACAAATGTGCCGCGGCTCATGCCGCGCCGCGCGACGACCACGGTGTTCCCATCCGCCGCGCGGGCCGCGACAATGGGTTTCTTGTCGGCGCCCACCCCGATGAATTCCACGGGGCTCACGCCGCCGCGCGCGGCCACCGGAATGTAGGGCAGGGGGCGCGAGAGGTTCGCCGACCACGCGCGAGGGCGGTGATCGGGACCGAACACGGTGAAGGTGAACTGTCGCGTCGGATCGGCATACACGCGCCGCCAGTCGGCGCGCAGGTGCAGGCTGAGCGCGCCGCCGGGAGCGACGCGGACCGCGTCGGTGAGCTCACGCGCCTGGTTCTGCAGCGTTCTTGCGTGCAGGCCCGCGATGATGTTGTGCACCTCGAAGCGGTACTCGGCGAACGAGGCGCCGAGCCCGAGCGTGAACAGCGCGAACATGACGCCGAGCAGCCGCAGCCGCAGACTGTGCGGGCGCCTCATCGCGCCGCGGCCTCGACCAGGCGGTAGCCGATGCCCCATTTGGTCTCGATGGACAGCGGCACCTGGGCGCCGGCCAGCTTGCGCCGCAGGCGCGACACGGCCGCCTCGAGGGCATTGGCGCTGCCGGCATCCTCCAAGGCGTAGAGGCGGTCTTCGAGGAGATCCTTGGTGATGACTTGGCCCGGCATGCGCAACAGCTCCTCGAGCAGCGCGGCTTCCCGTCGGGTCAGATCGAGCGGTCGGCCGAACGCGGTGGCTTCGCGCGTGACGGTGTCGAACGTCACACCTCCCAGCGTATAACAGCTGTCGCGCCGGCTGCCGGCGCGGCGCAACACGGCGCGCAGGCGCGCTTCCAGCTCGAGGAGGTTGAACGGCTTGACGATGTAATCGTCGGCGCCTGAATTCAAGCCCAATAGCCGATCATCGAGACCGTCACGCGCCGTCACGACGATGGCCGGCACGTCGGCATGCAGGGCGCGCAACGCCGTGAGCAGCTGCATGCCGTCGGTGTCGGGCAGGCCGAGATCCAGCACCACGGCGTCGATGGGCGCAATGCGCGCCGCGGCGAGCGCCTGCTCGCCGCGGCCGACCGCGTCGACGGCAAAACCACGCTCGCGCAGATGATCGGCGATCATCTCGCGGATGGCCTGGTGATCTTCGACCAGCAGTACTCTCATGGCCTTTACCGAGGCTGTGCCGGAGGCACACTTTACTCGGTATTATCCGTACTCCGGACCCGTGCCGCTCGTCAGGACTTGGTCAGCAATGCCTGCCAAGGTGTGGCGCCAGCCTGAGGGTCGCCGGCGCCCGAGGGGCTATTCACATGATGTTGAGGAGAGACAGACGACCCATGTCTCGGATTGGCAGTTGCGGCCCGAGTCCGGCCCGACGGTATTCTAGCGGCCCGCGCGGGTTTCGGCCGGACCTCGCCGCCTTCAGGGCCCTGGTACGCACCGCCGTCTGCGCCGCCGCGGCGCTTCTCGGTGGCTGCGCGACGTATCACGCGCTGCCGCTTGCGCGCGGGCCGGATCTCGCGCCGCGACTGTCGCTGTTGCGCGCCACGGTGCCGCCGATGCGCGTGGGCGCTCGCCCGAGGCGGATCGACCTCTCCAGACCGCTCTCGCTGGATGACATCGGGCTGCTTGCGGTGCTCAACGACCCCGCGCTGCGCTCGGAGCGGGGCGAGCGGGGTCTTGCCCAGGCCGGTCTGCTGCAGGCCTCCCTGCTGCCGAATCCGATGGCCAGCCTGACCTTCGAGCCGCTGGTGTCGTCCGGCGTCGCGCCGTCCTGGACGGCCATCCTCACGGAGAACATGCGAGCCATCCTGACCTATCACACTCGTGTGGAATCGGCGCACTTCGCGCTGGGTCAGGTGGACGCGGATCTGCTCTGGCGAGAGTGGCGGGTCGCCCAGCAGGCGCGACTGCTCGCGCTCAATCTTTATTGGGGCGGCCGCTCGGTCAATCTCGCGCGACGCGAGCTCGGACTGCTGGATCGGGAGGTGCGCGCGGTTCGCTCCGCCACCAAGGCCCGCATTCTCGGTCTTGCGGCGCTGGCGCCGTTGCTCGCCGCCCAGGCGTCCGCGGAACAATTCCTGGACACGGCCAATCTCACGCAACTGCGGGGCTGGCAGGATCTCGACGCATTGCTCGGACTGGCCCCGGGGGTGCGCTTCGCCATCGCCGCGCCCGTGCTGCCGCCGATGCCGTCCTCGCTGAAGTCCGTGATCGGCCGCTTGCCCGAGCGTCGTCCCGACCTGGTGGCGCTCAGGCTGGGGTACCGCTCGGCGGACGAGAATGTGCGCACGGCGATCATGGGGCAATTCCCCCTCCTGAGGCTGGGGGGCGAGTGGGATCAGGACAATACCAACACCCGCAATGCCGGTCCCACCGCCGCCTTCGATCTGCCGATCTTCAACCGCAACCAAGGACAGATCGCCGTGGCGCGCGCGACGCGCCGGCTGCTGCATGAGCAGTATCAGTCCCGGCTCGACCAGGCGGTGGGGATGGCGCGAGGTCTGGCGGCGCGGATCCGCCAGCTGACCGGCGATGTCGAGCGCGCGCACCGCGCGGCGCGCGTAGCCGAGTCGATGTCGAGAGCCGCCCGCAAGGCCTATGCCGAGGAGAATCTGGATCAGCGCTCCCTCGTCGACTACGAGACCACCGCCCTGGAGCGCCGGATCGAGGCCCATGCGCTCGAGCTGTCGCTGGGAGAGGCACGCGTGGCCCTCACCGTCGATCTGGGGCTCGGGCTGCCGCGAATCCGCATGGTCCCGCCCGCACACCCGAGGACACTGTAACGATGAGTCGTCGATCCATTGCCCACGCCGCCTGCCTCGGGCTCGGCCTCTTCGGCGCATTGCCGCTGGCCCATGCCGCACGCGCCCCGGTGACGCCAAGCGTGCTGGTCACGCTGGCGCCATTGAGGGAGGGCGCCCTGCGGCACCAGATCATCGCTTACGGCACCGTGGGCCCGAGCAGCACGGGCCGCAAGACCATCATGGCGCCGGTGTCGGCGATCGTGGGCCAGGTGTATGTGCGTCTCGGCGAGGCGGTCTCCCGGGGCGCGCCGCTCGTGCGCCTGATGCCGAGTCCGCAGACCGCCGCCGCGTATGCGCAGGCGCAATCCGCCCTGGCCGTGGCGCGGCATCTGCTGACCAGCACCCGCAAGCTCATCGCCGAGCATCTGGCGACCGCGCAACAGCTGGCGGACGCCGAGAAGTCGGTGACCGATGCACGCTCGCAGCTGCGGGCCTTTCAGTCGCTTGGGGCCTCGGGCTCGAATGTCGTTCGTGCGCCGTTCTCGGCCATCGTGACCGCGCTCACGGCCAGCCCCGGCGCGATCGTCACGCAGGGCTCGCCTCTGCTGGATCTGGCCGCGCCGCGCGCACTGGTGCTGACCGCCGGGGTGGTGCCCGTCCAGGCCGGGGAAATCAACGCCGGCGACAAGGCGCGCATCACGCTGATCGGCGGGCATCGATCGGTGGCCGGGCGGGTGGTGCTGCGCGCGGAGGTGGCCCTGTCCGGCTCCGGCCTGGTGCCGATCGAGATCGCCCTGCCGTCGGGACAGTTCATGCCCGGGGAGTTGGCTGAGGCGGCGATCACGACACGCGAGGTGCGCGGTTACGTCGTGCCCCATGCCGCCATTCTGGTCAACAGCAGCGGCACGACGTATGTCGTACAAGCCGTCGATCAGATTGCGCACGAGGTGCGCGTGCGCATCATCGATTCCCTTGGTGACCGCAATGTCATCACCGGGCCGCTCATCGCGCGCGCGCCCCTGGTGTTGACGGGTAATCACCAGCTCAGCAACGGCATGCGAGTGCGCCTGGCAGATCCGCGCCCGCATGGAGCGGGTCGGTGACTTTTACCGATTGGGTCGAGCGCCATCGGCGCTCGTTGCTGACGATCGCGTTCGCGCTGGGCTTGGCGGGCGTCTTCGCGTGGATCGTCATACCGGTGGGGCTCTTCCCGGTCACCAGTTTTCCGCGTATCCGCGTCGAGGTGAGCAGCGGACACGTGCCGCCGCGGCAGATGCTGATCGATGTGACCGAGCCGCTGGAGCGCGTGGCCAGGGCCGTGCCGGGCGCCGTGGACGTCAGCTCGACCACCTCGCGGGGATCGGCGCAGATCTTCGTCGACTTCCCCTGGGGCACCAACATGAAGCAGGCGGTGCTGAGGGTCGACGCCGCCTTCGACCAGGAGTCGCCGGCGCTGCCGAAGGGCACCACGTATATCGTGATCAGGATGAGCCCGTTCATCCTGATGCCGTTCGTCTCCTACTCGCTGACCTCGAACACGGTCTCGTACGCGGCTCTCAGGCGCCTGGCGAAGTATCAGATCGCGCCCCTGCTCACCGGCATCGCCGGCGTCCGCAAGGTGGGTGTGCTCGGGGGATCGACCCCGGAGGTGGAGGTCCGCGTCAATCCGCGTGAGCTGTCCGCCTACGGACTGACGCTGACACAGGTCTCCCAGGCGCTGGCGCAGACCAACGTCATTCGCGGGATCGGGAGGCTGGAAGACAACGACTTGCTGTATCTGGCGATCAGCAACAACGCCTTCCATTCGATTGCTTCGGTGCGCAACGTCGCGCTGCGCGTGGGCCCCGACGGCATCGTGCGCCTCGGGCAGATCGCCACGGTCACCATGGGATCGGTGCCGAGGTGGCTGATTGTCGATGACAACGGCCACCCGGGCGTGAACATCAATGTCTATCAGCAAAGCTCCGCCGATTCCCTGAAACTCGCCCAGGAGGTCAAGCGCAAGCTCGCGGCGTTCATGCGGACCGAGCCGCCGGCCATCCATCTGGGCGAGTGGTACGACCAGACGCAGCTGGTGCGCTCCTCGGTGTCGGCGCTCGAGGAGGCGATCCTGATCGGCCTGGTTTTCGCCGGATTGGTCCTGTTGGCGTTCCTGCGCAACTGGCGCGTGACGATGGTGGCCATGATCGTGGTGCCGCTGTCGGTGCTGATCACGGTGCTGCTGCTGTCGCTGCTGGGCATGACGCTGAACATCATGACCTTGGGCGGCATCGCCGCGGCGATCGGGCTGATGATCGACGACGTGATCGTCATGGTCGAGCACATCGCGCGCCGCACGGGCCTGCCCCATATCGTGAACCCACAGGCCACGGTTCTGCAGGCCGCCAAGGAATTCTTCGGTCCATTGATCGGTTCCAGCCTGGCGACCACCATCATCTTCATCCCGCTGGCCTTTCTCTCGGGCGTTACCGGAGCGTTCTTCAAGTTCCTCTCCCTCACGGTAGCCTCGGCGCTCATCATTTCGCTGCTGCTGACGGCCTTCACCGTACCGCTGCTGGCGCGCAGCTTCATTGACTTCAAGACGTTCAAGGATCCCGCACACGGCCGGGAGACCTGGTTCGTGCGCGGCCATCGCCGGATCCTGAACAAGCTGTTCGATCGGCCGCTGTGGCTGGCGCCGGGGATCGTGGTGCTCCTGGCGATGGGGTTTTTCGCCTACACGCATGTGGCCACCGGCTTCATGCCGAGAATGGACGAGGGCGGTTTCGTGCTCAATTACCACACGAAGCCCGGGACCTCCCTGGCCGAGTCCAATCGCGAGCTGCTCGAGATCGAGTCGATCCTGGAGAAGGATCCCTACGTGGAGAGCTTCTCGCGGCGCACGGGCGCCGGGCTCGGGGGCGACCTGAATGCGACGTACGAGGGCGATTTCTTCGTGCGGCTCATTCCCGCCGCGAAGCGGCCGGACATCTGGGCGGTGATGGACGAGATCTCGCGCAAGATCTCCGCGCAGGTGCCCGGAATTCACTTCGACACTGCGCAGCTGATGAGCGACATGATCGGCGATCTGGTCGGCCGCCCGCAGCCGGTGGTGATTGACCTCACGGCCCAGAATCCGGCGTTGCTGCCCACGGTTGCCCTGCGGGTGGCCGCGGCGATCGCCAAGGTTCGAGACATTCAGCCGACCTCGGTCGACAGCGGGTTGGTCCCGGCGGGCGATGCCCTGGAGATCCACGTCAAGCGCGCGGCGGCGGCGATGGAGGGAGTGACGGCGCAGAGCGTGGCGAGCCAGCTGCACCACTATCTGTACGGCTCGGTCGTGACCCGGTATCTCGGGACCGTCCGTAACGTCGGCGTGCGGCTCTGGCTCGATACGCCGCAGAGGCGGATCTATCGGAACGAGCTCGGCAATCTCCCCATTCGCGCGCCGGACGGGCGGATCATGCGGCTCGCCACCGTGGCGCGGGTCAAGTTCGTCGCCGGACAGCCCCGCCTCACCCGCAACAACCTCGCGCAGATCGTGCCCGTGACCGCGCGAATCAGAGACGGCGGCAGCCTCGGTGCGGCGATCACGGCGGTGCAACGTGTACTGGCGCGCCCGGGGATGATTCCGCGCGGGGTCTATTACACCCTCGGCGGGCAGTACAAGCAGGAGCAGGCGGCGGTGCGCGGGATGATCAAGGTGTTCGCCGCGGCGCTCATCGCGGAGTTGATCCTGCTCCTGTTCCTGTACGAGCGCTTCTCGCTGCCCGTGGTCGTCATTGCAAGCTCGCTGTTCTCGACCGGCGCGGTGTTCATCGGCCTGTGGTTGACCGGCGTGCAGCTCAACATCACGGCCATGATGGGCATGGTGATGATCATCGGTATCTCCACGGAGATGGCGATCTTCCTGATCTCCGAGTATCAGGAGCTGCGCAAGACGATGCAGCCTCAGCAGGCGATCTACGAGGCGGCCCGCAACCGGCTGCGGCCGATCACCATGAGCACGCTCGCCATGATCCTGGCGCTCCTGCCGTTGGGGGCGGCGATCAGCGGCTCGGGCGACCAGATGTTGCAGCCGCTCGCCATCGCGATCATCGCCGGCGCGTTTGTGCAGCTGCCTCTGGTGCTGCTCGTCATGCCGGTCATCATCGGGCTCATCTCGGGACGCTCGCGTACCGCGGCAGCGCCCTGAGGGGCGGCGCGGCGGACGCCGGGGATCAGGCGCTCCAGTACCCCTGATCCTGGTGCGCGCGGCCGTCGGCCTGCAGCTTCAGCAGATGCGCGAGCAATGAGCGCGCGGCGAGGCGATGCAGCGCGGGAGGCACGTCGACATACACCTGCGCGACGAGTGCTGTCAGGTCGGCGGGCCGCCCGCCGCGCAGTGCGGCGAGTACCCGGGCCTCGCGCCGCAGCCGGTGGGCGATGAGGGCGCGCAGCGCGTCGTGGGGACGAGCGATCAGCGTACCGTGACCGGGCGCCAGCGCCGCCAGATCCTCGCGCAACAGTCGCTCGAGCGACGTGACGTAGTGCGCCATGTCGCCGTCTGGCGGATCGATGACCACGGTCGAGCCCTGAATGATGTGATCGCCGGTGAACAGCAGTCGCTCTGGCTCGAGCAAGTAGCACAGATGATTCGAGGCGTGACCCGGAGTGTGAATGACGCGCAGCGCCGTCCCGGGCCCGAGCGCGATCCGCTCGCCATCGGCGAGCTCGCGTTGCGGAACGAAGGTGGGATCCTGGCCGCGCGCGTTCGTGTTCGCTCGTCCGAGCAGCCGGGCCCCCGTCCGCTTCTGCAACACGGCCGCCCCGGGCGAGTGGTCGGGGTGGGTATGAGTGACGAGGATGCGACGGATGGGCGCCGCGGCGAGGTCCTGCAGAGCCTGCAAGTGCTGCGCATCCGCCGGACCCGGATCGATCAGTGTCCACTGGCCCGCTACGCCGACCAGGTAGCTGTTCGTGCCCGGGCCGGTCATCACCCCGGCATTGCCGCAGGTGACACGCCAGACCCGCGCTGCGAGTCGCACCGGCTCGCCGGGCCGGATCGGGAGATCCGCCGCCGGCATGTGCTTGCCGAACTCGTGGCTCATGGCGCCGAGAATGCTAGCATGACGGTCGATCAGGCGGAGAAGCCCATGTCGAGCCTCGCGCGCCAGCCGGCGATCTACCTCACCCACGGAGGTGGACCCTGTTTCTGGATGGAGTTCCCCGAGCCGTTCGGGCCGCGCGCCTATGACGGCCTGCGCGCCTATTTGGCCGGACTGATGGCCAGCCTGCCGGCGCCGCCGCGCGCAATCGTCATGGTCTCGGCGCATTGGGAAGCCGACGTGCCGACGGTCGGTACCGCGCCCGCGCCGCAGATGCTGTTCGACTACTACGGATTCCCACCGCACACCTATCGGCTGCGCTACGGTGCGCCGGGCTCACCAGAGCTCGCCGAGCGCGTCGTGACGCTGCTGCGGGCCGCGGGCGGCGCGGCCGCCACCGATCCGGCGCGCGGCTTCGATCATGGCGTGTTCGTGCCGATGCTGATCATCGATCCCGAGGCGCGCATCCCCGTGGTGACGCTTTCGCTGACGCATGATCTGGATCCCGCCCGGCACCTGGCCATCGGTGCGGCACTCGCGCCGCTGCGCGCCGAGAACGTGCTCATCATCGGCAGCGGCAGCAGCTATCACAATCTGCGCGCGATCTTCGCCGGCGGGGAGGGGGGCTCGGTCGCATTCGACGAGTGGCTCAACGAGACGGCGACGGGTGTTGCGCCGGCCGTCCGGCGCACACGGCTGATTGACTGGCGCTCGGCTCCTAACGCGCGGGCCTGTCATCCGCGCGCCGAACACCTCATTCCGCTGATGGTGGCCGTGGGTGCCGCCGGCGACG
>DAIDUQ010000114.1:0-18877 GCA_027456605.1 Steroidobacteraceae bacterium
GCGGATTAAAAGTCCGATGCTCTACCGACTGAGCTAACGCCCCGACGTGGGTGCCGCGGCAGTCCCCGAACGGGCGCCGCAGGGCCGCGAATGATACCCGGATACGTTCGTCACCGGTAGCGCGTGGGGTCCGGAACGTCCGCCGCCTCGAATCCCGCCCGGCGCAGCCGGCACGCATCGCATTTTCCGCAGGCGCGCCCCTCGCCGTCCGCCTGGTAGCATGAAACCGTCATGCCGTAATCGACACCGAGGGCCATTCCCTCGCGGACGATGCGCTCCTTGCTCCAGGCGATCAGCGGAGCGCGGATGCGGCAGTGTTTACCTTCGACGCCGGCTTTCGTCGCCAGATTCGCCAGATGGGCAAACGCCTCGATGAACTCCGGACGGCAATCCGGGTAGCCGGAGTAGTCGACGGCGGTCACGCCGATGAAGATATCCTGCGCATCCAGCACCTCCGCCCACGCAAGCGCGAGCGAAAGCAGAACGGTATTGCGCGCGGGGACATAGGTGATGGGGATTCCGGTCGTGGACGCCTCGGGAACGGCGATCGAGGAGTCGGTCAAGGCCGACCCGCCGATGCCCGCCAAGTCCACACGCATGACGCGGTGCTCGCGGGCCCCGAGCGCCGCAGCCACTCGCGCCGCCGCGGCCAGCTCTGCCTCGTGGCGCTGGCCGTAGTCCACCGAAAGCGCGTGACACACGAAGCCATGTGAACGCGCGATAGCGAGCGCGGTGGCCGAATCGAGCCCGCCCGAGACGAGCGCGACCGCTCTCGGGTGGCTCACGCGCGCCTCCCGGTCATCGCGGAACAGCCGGTTGCCGCTGAAACCTCTGCCATCATTTTCCCGGTACGTTACCCCAAAGAACCTTGTGAAGCTGGATCTGAAACCGCACCGGCAGGCGATCGGCCAGGATCCATTCGGCAAGCTCAGGCGCCGCAAGCTGCGCATGGCTCGGCGAGAACAGGACCCCGCATCGCTCCTGCAGCGCGAGTTCACGCACCTTGGCCGCGCTCCACTCGTAATCGGCGCGATCGCAGATCACGAATTTCACCTGATCTTTGGCCTCCAGGCGCGCGAGCTCCTCGTAGCGGTTGCGCGGCTCCTCGCCCGAGCCCGGAGTCTTCACGTCGACCACGCGCACCACGCGCGCATCGACCTCCGCCAGGCTCATCGCCCCGCTGGTCTCGATCGAGACTCGTAAACCCGCGTCACACAGCCGCAGCAGCAGCTCGGGACAACCCGGCTGAGCGAGTGGCTCCCCGCCGGTGACGCACACATAGCGCGATCCGAGCGCCTTCACCCGCGCGAGCACTGCCTCGATGTCCCACCACTGCCCGCCGTGAAACGCGTACGCCGTATCGCAATACTGGCAGCGCAGCGGACAGCCGGTCAGACGGATGAAGCTGGTCGGGATGCCGACCGTGTCCGCCTCACCCTGCAACGAGTGGAAGATCTCGGTGATCTTCAGCCGCGTGATCGGCCTCCCCATGCCGCCGGCACTTCGCCCCGGATCAATTCGACGCCGGGCTGGCAAGCGCACTCGCGGCGCGGCGCGCCGCACCCGAATCGGGATAGCGCTTGACCACGTGCGCGAGCGTCCTGCGTCCCTCGGCCGTCTTGCCTTGGGCGATCAGCGTATTACCGAGGTCGAACATTGCCTCAGGCGCCTTGGAGGACTGCGGCCACTGCTTGAGCACGCTGCGGAAGGCCTGTTCGGCCGCCGGGTAGTCCTCATTCACGAATTGCGCCTCGCCCAGCCAATACTCCGCATCTGCCGCCAGCGGGCTCGTCGCGTACTTCGTGACGAAGGCCTGGAAGCCCTTGGCCGCGGTCGTGTAGTGGCCCGCTTTGAGCGCCGTGAAGTCCTGGCGGTACAGCTTCTCCTGGGCCGAAGTCACGCCGGGCAGAGACGCGCTGCCTTGCGTCGCCAGAGGGCTGGCGGCACGGCTGCGCTCTAGTGTCTGCACGCGCTTGTCCAGGCTGGCGTACAGATCATGCTGCTGGTGCGTCAGTCGCTGATTCGCCTGCTGCAGCTGATCGACCCGTCCGCGCAGATCGCGTACCTGAGCCTGCAGCGCATCCTGCTGCTGAGCCAGTTGCACGAGGCTGCCGTTCGTGACGAAGCGCTCGAGCTTCGAGACCCGTGTCTGGAGGTTCTGGACCGCGATCTGCGTCCGGGTGGGTCCGGTGGCACACCCGGCGAGCAGCGCTGCGAGCAGCGCTGCCGCCGATCCAAGCAGTGGCATGGCACGCATGGAATCCGCCCTCACGCACTCATTGCGCCGACGGACCGGACGCGGACTGAGCCGCCCCCGGCTGCGTGGGCGTCAGGTACACGATGTGCACACGCCGGTTCTCCGCCCAGGCGACGCGGTTGTTCGCCGGGTCGACCGGATCCTCCTCGCCGTAGCTGACCACGGTGATCTGGCTCGGCGAGACGCCCTGCAGCAGCATAGCTTGACGCACCGATTCCGCACGGCGCATGCCGAGGCCGATGTTGTACTCGGGCGAGCCGCGATCATCCGTGTAGCCCTCCAGCCGCACTCGCGCGCTGGGATGGGCCGCCAGATAGGCCGCGTGCGCGGCGACGACCTTCATGCCGTGCCCGCCGATCACGGAGCTGTTGAAGGCAAAGTGAATGACGCGGTCGGCGAGCAGCCCCTGTGTCGGGCCGGGCACGGACTGCTGGCTGCCCAGAGCGCCCGTGCTCGCGTTCGCACCCGAAGCCGCGCCGCGCGACGACGCCCCGGCGCCCGGCGCCGCGGCCGTTTGCGGGTGAGCCGCCGGCTTGACCGGATGACTCGCGCAGCCGGCAAACCCAAGAGCACTCGCCACCACCAACATCGTTAGAATGCGACGCATAAGACACCTATTCTCCGTAGACGCCGGCACGCCGGCGCCCAATTGTTGCACTGCACGTGAACCACCCGAGCCTCGCTCTCAATTGCTTTCCTTCCGCGGGAACGGCCCCCAGGTCGGGTCCTCAACCTCGCCATGAGTCGGCTTGAGCGTCATGCCCGTCAAGCCATCGACCGATATCGTAGCCAGAATGCTCCCGCCCTTCTGCCCCATCAGCTGCTTGGTATACATGATCGTCGCCCCGTTCGGCGCGAAGGTGGGGGTGCTGTCGAGCGGACCATGGGTGAGCACGTGGAACGCGCCGGTCTTGAGGTTCTGCACGGCGATGCAGAACCGGCCGTCGATGCCGGTCACCATGGCGAGCAGCTTCCCGTTCGGCGAGACCTGGGGGTCGGCATTGTAGCCGTCCGTGAAAGTGACGCGCACTGGGAGATTGCCCGGCGTGGCCCCGATGCGGTAGATCTGCGGCGAGCCGTCCCGATCGGAAGTGAAGTAGATCGACCGGCCGTTGGGCGCCCAGTAGGCGCTGGTATTGATCGCCGGCGCATCCGTGATGCGGGTGAGGTGCTGGGTATGCAGACTGAGCACGTAAATCTGCGGGTAGCCCGACTCCCCGCTCAGCGTCAGCGCCAGCTTCTGGCCGTTCGGCGCCCAGGCCGGCGCGCCGTTCTCCCCGGCACGCGCCGACACCCGGTAGCGCTGGCCGGTCTTTACGCGCTGCACGTACACGGCTGAGAGATGGTCCTCGAAGGATACGTAGGCCAACCATTTTCCGTTCGGCGACCAGACCGGCGACATGAGCGGAAGGTGCGATTCGAGAATCAGATGCTGATTGTATCCGTCCGCATCGGCCACCACCAACTGGAAGTGTCGCGCGGCCCCCGCGCCGATCTGCGCCACATAGGCGATGTGCGTATCGAAGGCACCGCGAATCCCGGTGATCGCTTGATAGACGACGTCGCTCACGCGGTGCGCCGCGTTGCGCAGGGCCTGCGGCGTGCCCGTGAAGCGCTTACGAGCCACGCTCTGATGGGTGAGCACGTTCAGCAGGTTGAAATCGACTCCGAGCCGCCCGCCCGACAGCGGCACCACCCGCCCGATCACGACGTAATCGACGCCGGTCGCTTTCCACGCCGTGAAATGGATCTGGGCGGCGTGATGCGGCGTCGCAGGCATGCGCGAGCGCGCGAGCGAGCTGAAGCGGCCGCTGCCGGTGAGATCGTGCTGGACCACCCCGGCGACATCGACCGGGTCGCGCCGGGATTCGGCGAAGGGCACGATGGCGATCGGCACCGGGTGGTTCACCCCGGAGGTGATCTTGATCGTCAATTGCGCGAGCGCCGGCGTGATGGAGCCGGCGGCCAGCAGTGCCGCGAGCGCGATGCCGCGCAGCGGCGCGTATGGATTTGAGTGTTTCATCCTTCAGGGCTCTCCGGCTGAGTTGGGCGCAAATACAAAATTCAGCTCCTGGCTGTACAGCGCGGGATCCGGCGGCGGCGGCAGCGGCGAGGCGCGATAGACGGCGGCCTCGATCGACTCGCGCACCGCCTCGTCTCCGTTGCACTGACCCACGCTCGCACCGGCCACGGCGCCACCCTTCACCAGCGTCACGTGCACGATGCAGCTGAGATTCTGCCCGGCGCTCGGTGGCTTGATCCAGGCCGCCTCCACTCGCTGAGTCACTTCGCTGACCCAGCCGGCGGTCGCGGCGCGCATCTTCGCGTTGCTCTGGGCATCCTCGGCGAGCGCCTGGCGCAGCTGCGCGATGCGCGCGGCGCGGGCCGCGGCGGCACGCTCGGCGGCGAGCTTCCTCTGGAGCGCCAACCGCCGCTGTTCGGCCAATTTCTCGGCATGCTCGAGCGCGCGCTTCTCCTGCGCGCGCTTCTCGGCTTCGGCACGCGCCTTGGCGAGCGCCTCGGCCTGAACGGCCGCCCGCTGCTTCTTGAGGCGCTGGCGCTCGGCTTCGGCGGCGGCGACATGCTCGGCCTCGGCCGCGGCCGCGTGTGCGCGCAGCGCCAGCTCCTGCGCGGTGGTGGGCACGGGAGGGCCCTGCGGAGGACTC
The DNA here is from genome assembly GCA_027456605.1 of Steroidobacteraceae bacterium. Taxonomy (GTDB): domain Bacteria; phylum Pseudomonadota; class Gammaproteobacteria; order Steroidobacterales; family Steroidobacteraceae; genus 13-2-20CM-66-19. The sequence goes on from DAIDUQ010000114.1 coordinate 4,924, forward strand.
ACGGCCTTCGGCTTCGGCGGCGACGGCGGCGGCGCCTTGGGCTGCGGAGCCGGCCGGCGCGCCGCCCCTATTCCAGTGAGCGCCTGCGCGTCTACGACCCGGGCATCGACCGAGACCGACGGGGTCACGGGCCGGTGCTCGTAACGCCACCAGCCATAAGCCAGCAGCCCAATGATCGTACCGTGCAACAGCACGGACATTCCAACCGACAGCCATCGATCGCGGTCAGGCTCACGCATTGCGGGCGGTCGCTTCAACTTCCGGGCCGTACGCCCTTGGGCTGTGTGATGAAATCCATCTTGTGCACGCCCGCATCCTGCAGGATCACCATGGCGCGCATCACCGTGCCATACGGTACCGCGGTGTCGGCCTTGATCATCACCGCCCGGCCGGGGTCGCTCACAAGCTCGGCCGCGACACGCGAGTGTATGGCCGCGGCGCTCGCAGGGCCGATGGTGCTACCGCCGACCGTCAGATACATCTCCCCCTGGCGGTTCACCGACAGAACGAGCGGGGTCGACTTGCCCGACGGCAGCGGCCGGGCGGATGCCTGGGGCAGATCGACCTTGACGCCCTGGGTGATCAAAGGCGCGGTGATCATGAAGATGATGAGCAGCACCAGCATCACGTCGATGTACGGCACGACGTTGATCTCGCCCATCAACCTGCGCCCACGCGAAACCTGTGCCATAGGGCTCCCCTAGCGAGTCCTTCCGCCCGTCGGCACCGCCGGCGCCGCCATCGGTGCTCCGCCGGGCGCGGCGCCCACCGTCGGAGCCGCGGCGATGCCGCGGTTCGAGTGCCGCTGCAGAATGGTCGAGAACTCTTCCATGAAGGCGTCGAAGCGCACCTCGAGCCGCCCGACCTGATCGGCAAAGCGGTTGAAGGCCACCACCGCCGGAATGGCGGCGAACAGACCGATCGCCGTGGTCACCAGCGCTTCGGAGATACCCGGCGCCACCGATGCCAGGGTCGCCTGGCGCACATCGCCCAGTGCGGAAAACGCGCTCATGATGCCCAACACCGTGCCGAACAGACCCACGTACGGACTGGTCGAGCCGACGGTGGCGAGCGTCGCCAGACCGTGCTCCAGCCGGTCGATCTCCTTCAGTTGCGCCACTCGCATGGCACGCCGGGCTCCATCGAGCATCACGTCCGCGGAGCCGGCGCCCTGCTGGCGCTGGCGGGCGAACTCGCGAAAGCCCATCTCGAAGACGCTCGCCATGCCAGTGGCGCCCCCGTGCGTCTCGATGGCTCGATACAGTTGTGCGAGGTCGCCTCCGGACCAGAAGTTGTTCTCGAACCGGTCGGCCTCGCGGCGTGCCCGCGACAGCAGCAGCCGCTTGCGGAAAATGATCGCCCAGGAGGTGATCGAGGCCAGCATCAGCAGGCCGATCACGATTTGCACGACGATGCTCGCGTTCACGACGAGCTGAATCAGCGACAGATGTCCAGTCATGATGCGAGGGGCCCCTCCAGGGGTGAGTTCAACGCCAGGCGCAGCGGATCGGGAAGCTTCGTCGGCCGCAGCGTGCGCGCATCCACGCAAGCGACCCTGACCTCGGCGGTCACCAGAGATGCGGACTCGGCGGCACGCAGGATGCGCTGCGCAAAGCCCATGCACACTGCCCCGTCGGCCCGCGGCTCGCAGGTCACCAGCAGCTCATCGTCCAGCCGCGCCGGCCTGCGGTAGTCCACCGATAAGTTCACGACCATGAACAGCACGCCGGGTTCCCGAGCCATCTCTTGCTGCGAGAAGCCCAGCGATCGGAGCCATTCAGTACGGGATCGCTCCAGAAAGCGCAGATAATTCGCATAATAAACGATTCCGCCCCCGTCGGTATCCTCCCAATACACTCGCACCGGCCACCCGAAGACACTCACGGGCTGTCCTCGAACAGCGGCAGCGCCCCACCGGGCCGCTCCGGCGGCGTGCGCCCGAAGTGCTCATACGAGGCGCGCGTGGCCACCCGCCCCCGGGCGGTGCGGATCAGAAAGCCCTGCTGGATCAAGAACGGCTCGATGACGTCTTCCAAAGTACCGCGTTCCTCTCCGACGGCCGCCGCAATACTGTCGATACCGGCCGGGCCGCCGTCGAATTTATCGATGATGGTCATGAGGAGCTTGCGATCGAGGGTATCGAATCCCTGCCGATCGACCTCGAGCAAATCGAGCGCAGCCTCGGCCACCGCCTTCACGATACGCCCGTCCGCCTTAACCTCAGCGTAATCACGTACTCGGCGCAGCAATCGGTTCGCGATGCGGGGAGTGCCCCGGGCGCGCTGGGCGATGCGGCTCGCTCCCGCGGTATCGATGGGCACGCCGAGAATGCCCGCCGAACGCCGTACGATGTGTTCCAGATCCTCGATTCCATAGAACTCCAGCCGCTGCACGATGCCGAAGCGGTCGCGCAGAGGCGAGGTCAGGAGCCCCGCGCGCGTGGTCGCCCCAACCAGCGTGAAGGGCGGCAGATTCAGCTTGATCGAGCGGGCCGCCGGCCCCTCGCCGATCATGATATCGAGCTGAAAGTCTTCCATGGCCGGATACAGCACTTCCTCGACCACCGGCGAGAGCCGGTGGATCTCGTCGACGAACAGCACGTCGCGCGGCTGCAGATTGGTCAGCAGCGCCGCCAGGTCACCCGGGCGCTCGAGAACCGGTCCCGAGGTCTGTCGCAAGTTGACGCCGAGCTCCGCGGCGATGATGTGCGCGAGGGTGGTCTTGCCGAGTCCCGGCGGGCCAAAGACCAACACATGATCGAGCGCCTCGGCGCGCTGGCGTGCCGCGCCGATGAAGATCTCCAGCTGCGCGCGCGCCTTGGGCTGCCCGACATAATCGGCGAGGCGCCGGGGGCGGATGGCACGCTCCAGCGCCTCGTCCTCGCCGCTCGCTTCGGGGCTCAACGTGCGCTCCAGTTCCATGCGCTCAATCCCGTGCCGCGCCCTGCAGCGCGCGCCGGATCAGCTCCTCGGTCGAGTGCTGCTCGCCACCCGCCGCCTTCAGCAGCCGCGTCGCCTCCGCCGGCTTGTAACCGAGCGCAATGAGCGCATCGAATGCTTCGCGCTCCGGCGCGCCGCCGAGGCCGCTCGGTCGCGGCTCCTCGCCGGCGCCGCAAGCCAGCCGATCGCGCATCTCGATCACCAGACGCTCGGCGATCCGGCGCCCGATGCCCGGCACCCGCGTCAACGCATCGGCATCCTGCTCCCGCACGCTGCGCGCGAACGCCTCGACGCTGACGCCCGAGAGCAGTGCCAGGGCGATTTTCGGTCCGACACCCGAGACTTTGATCAGGCTGCGGAACAGGCGCCGCTCGTCCTCGGTCCTGAACCCATACAACACGTGGGCGTCCTCGCGCACGTGCAGATGCGTCAACAGCCGCACTTCCGCACCGACCTCCGGCAGATGGAAGTACGTCGACATTGGCGCCTCGAGCTCGTAGCCGAGGCCACCGGCCTCGACCGTCACGCGCGGCGGTGTCTTGGAGAGAATGTGTCCGTGAATCGAGCCGATCATCTGGTCGAGCCGCTCCCGATGGACCCCGCGCCACACGTGGCCGCAAGCCGCGCAAGCTGGCGCGAGTGAGCATGGCAGAGCGCCACCGCAAGCGCATCGGCGGCGTCGGCCGCCAGCCGCCCCTCGATCCCGAGCACCGTGCGCACCATGTGCGCCACCTGCGGCTTCTCCGCCGCGCCCGAGCCGACCAAAGCCAGCTTGACTGCGCGCGGAGCATACTCGAATACGGCCAGCTCGTGTGGCACCGCACATAACGCCGCTCCGCGCGCCTGGCCGAGCTTCAGCGCACTGTCGACATTGCGATTGACGAACACCCGCTCGACGGCGACCTCGGCCGGCCGATGCAGCGCGACGAGCTCGCTCAGTCCCTCGAAAATCCAACGCAACCGCGCGGCGATCGCGCTACCGGGCGGCACGACGATGCAGCCGTGCGCCACGTGCCGCCACTGCCCGGTCCGGTACTCGATCACGCCGTATCCCGTGGTACGCGATCCCGGATCCAGACCCAGCACGCGCAGCCGCTCCGGTGCCACCGGCACCGAGACGCTGCCCGCCGCAGGGCGGTCCGGGTCAAACGTCCGCCAGGAAAGCGCCCGATATCTCGACATTCGAATACACGTTACGCACGCCCTCGACCTCCGCCAACGCAGCAAGAAGCTCCCTCATCTGCCGAGCCGCCCCGCCCGAGAGCGGTACGGTGAGCGGTGCACGTTCGGTCACGTCCGCCTCCGGCGCCCTCAAACCGGCGCGCTCCAGCGCCGCGCGGACCGATTCGAGCTCTCGCGGATCGGTGAGCACGTCCCAGCCGCGCCGCCCCTCGCCGACCACCTCCTCTGCGCCGGCCTCGCGCGCCGCTTGCGCCAGCCGGCCACCGTCGAGGCCGGGGCCAAAGTGCAGGCGGCCCACGCGGTCGAACAGATAGCTCACAGAGCCGTCCGCACCGAGGTATCCGCCGTGGTGACGGAACGTGCCGCGCACCCGTGCGCGCAGACCGTCGGCATCGACCGTGACGCACTCGAGAAGAACCGCGGTCCCCCCGGGGCCATAGCCCTCCAGTTGCAGCATTTGGGCACCGGATGGATTCACGAGCATGGGGAAATATACAGCTCTCAAACCTCGCCGCACAACCACCACGGCGCAGCGCGCCAATTCGTTCATCCGGGGGCGCATCGCTATGATAGCCAGAGACCGATCCCCAGGCACCGACCTCTCGTGGAGACGACGCAACATTGCCCGACCGCCCTGCTCGAGTCGATCGACGCCGCACGGCGTGGCCTCGAAGCGAGCGGCGTAATTGATCCTTCGGCGCTCGCCACCGGCGCCGAAGCCGCCGAGATCGTCGGAACCCTCACCGAGGACGCCACGCTCGCCCGCGCCGTCCTGATCAAGGTCGCCCGCGCCCGCACCGAGCTCGCACCCGAGATGCTCCGGCGCCTCACCGACCGAGACGCGTGCGCGACGGCCGAGGCGCTCGAGAAGCTCGGGGAAATCGGGCTGCCGTCACACTGGTCACCGTCCCAGGGCCTCGACAGCCGCCAAGCCGAAACCTTGCGCAAGATGCTGCTTGCGGTGGTCAGCGATCCCCGGCTGATCCTCGCGCGCCTCGCCGAGCAGCTGGTTGCGCTGCGCCACGCGCGCGACGCGCAGGCCGAGGTCCGTGAGCGGCTCGCGCTCGAGGCCCGCGCGGTCTTCGCGCCGCTCGCCAACCGGCTCGGGACATGGCAGCTCAAATGGGAGCTCGAGGATCTGTCCTTCCGCTATCTCGAGCCTGAGCACTATCGGCACATCGCCGCGGCCCTCAACGAGCGGCGCACCGATCGCGAGCAGTACATCGAAGCATTCTGCGCCGAGCTGCGCGCAGCGCTCGCCCAGGCCAACATCGCCGCCGAGGTCTATGGCCGCCCCAAACACATGTACAGCATCTACCGCAAGATGCAGCGCAAGCACCTGGCGTTCGAGCAGTTGTTCGACGTACGCGCGGTGCGGATCATCGTCGCGTCGATCCCGGACTGCTACGCCGCGCTCGGCGTCGTGCACAGCCTGTGGCCTTACATCCCCGGCGAGTTCGATGACTACATCGCCACGCCAAAGGCCAACGCCTATCGCTCCATTCATACCGCGGTGATCGGTCCACGGGGCAAGAGCGTCGAAGTCCAGATCCGCACGCGCCAGATGCACGAGCATGCCGAGCTCGGCGTGGCGGCGCATTGGACGTACAAGGAGGGCACCACCACGGACGCGCAGTATCAGCGCAAGATCGAGGCGGTGCGCCGGATGCTGACGCCGGGAGGCGGCGGACTCCCCGCGATCGACGGAGAGTTTCTCGAGCAAGTCGGCACCGAATTGTTCCGCGACCGAGTCTACGTGCTGACGCCCATGGGCGAAGTGATCGATCTGCACCATGGCGCCACGCCGCTCGATTACGCCTACACCGTGCACACCTCGCTCGGGCACCGCTGCCGGGGCGCAAAAATCAACGGTCGCATCGTGCCGCTGACACACGTCCTGTCCAACGGCGAAATCGTCGAGATCATCACCGCCAAGCAGGATGGGCCGAGCCGCGACTGGCTGGCCCCGGAGCTGGGCTACCTCGTCTCGGCGCGCAACCGCGCCAAGGTGCGCGCATGGTTCCGCAAGCTCGATGCCGCCGATAATCGCGGCGCCGGCCGCATCATCGCCGAGCGGGAGCTGACCCGCCTCGGTGTCACGCCGGAACGGCTTCCCGAGCTCATCGCCGCGCTGCATGCCGCTGACAACGACCAATTCCATCAGCTGCTCGGCCAGGGTGAGATCACCGTGCCGCAGCTGGTCCGCGCGGCCGAGCGGCTCTGGGGCCGCGGTGAGCCGGCGCCGCCGGCCGCGCGGGCTCGCACCCGCGCGGTGCGCGGCTCACCGGTGAACATCGAGGGGGTGGGCGACCTGCCCATCACCTTGGCGCGCTGTTGTGCTCCGCTGCGACCCCAGCCGATCGTCGGCTACATCACAGTCGGGCGCGGCGTCACCATCCATCGTCGCGGCTGCGCGAGCTTCGAGCGCATGTGCGCGGTGCGGCCGGAGCGGGTTCTGCAGGTCGAGTGGAGTACGAGCGAGCCGGCCGCGCTGCCGGTCCGGATCGAGATTCACGCCTATGACCGACGCGGCCTGGTGCGGGACTTGACCGATGTGCTCGCCCTCGAGCGGCTGAGCATACAGGCCATGACCACCACCACCGATCACGACTCCGGCACAGCCGAGGTCCTGCTCAGCGTGACGATCGCCGACGACACGCAACTTCAGCGGTTGCTGCAACGCCTGAGCACCGTGCCGAACGTCACGTCGGCACGGCGGGCGCGTTGAGAGCTTTCAGCGATTGATCGAATCGATGGCGCGCTTGTCTGCGGCCAGCGCCGCCTCATGCACCGCTTCCGAGAGGGTCGGATGGGCATGGATGGTGCGCTGCAGATCCTCGCTGCTCGCGGCGTACTCCATCGCGAGCACCGCTTCCGCGATCAGCTCGCCGGCCATCGGCCCGATGATATGCACGCCGAGGATCTCATCGTCGTCCTTTGCCGCCACGACCTTGGCGAAGCCCTGCGCCTGTTCCATGGCGCGCGCTCGGCCGTTGGCGGGGAAGGGGAACACGCCGATCTTGTACGGTCGGCCGCTCGCCTTAACCTGCTCTTCGGTCTGTCCCACCCAGGCGATCTCCGGGGCCGTGTAAATCACCGACGGGATCACCTTGTAGTTGACCTCGCCGTAACGTCCCGCGATCAGGTCCGCCACCATCACGCCTTCTTCTTTTCCCTTATGCGCCAGCATCGGGCCGCGCACGCAGTCACCGACCGCCCAGACGCCCTCGGCGCCGGTACGGCAGTGCTCGTCGACCTTGATGAAGCCGCGCTCGTCGAGCTCGACGCCGGCGTCCGCGCCGAGCAGATCACCGGTGTAGGGGCGCCGCCCTGCGGCCACGATCAATCGATCAACGGTGAGCGTGTGGGCGCCCTTGGCGTCCTCGTAACTCACCTCGACGGCATCACCCGCCACCTTCGCGCCGCGCACCTTGGCACTGAGGCGGATATCCAGCCCCTGCTTCTTGAAATGGCGTGCGGCCTCCTTGGCCAGTTGCTGATCGGCCATGGGCAGGAAGTCGGCCAGCGCTTCGAGCACGGTCACCTCGCTTCCCAGGCGCCGCCAGACGCTGCCGAGCTCCAGCCCGATCACGCCGGCCCCGATGACACCGAGACGCTTCGGCACCGCCTCGAGATCGAGCGCACCCCAGGAATCGATGATATAGGGGGCCTTGAACGCCGCGGATTTCAATTCCGCTGGCACCGAGCCGGAGGCGAGCACGACGTGCTTGGCCGTCAGCTCGCGCTGCGCGCCGTCGGCACCGGTATAGGCCACGCGCCGGCCGCTCAGGAGCTTGCCGTGCCCGTGCAGCGCCGTCACGCCCGCCGCCTTGAACAGCGCGTTGATGCCCTGGGTACTGGCCTTGACGATACCGGCCTTGCGATTCTGCATCTGCGCGACATCGATTCCGACGTCCGTCAGCTTGATGCCGTGAACGGCGAACTCCTCCCGGGCGCGATGGTAGAGCTCGCTCGACTCCAGCAGCGCCTTGGAGGGAATGCACCCGGCGTTCAGACACGTGCCGCCGAAGGCGTAATTGCCGTCGCGGTTGCGCCACTCGTCGATGCACGCCACGCTGAGCTTGTTCTGGCCGGCGCGGATCGCCGCCGGGTAGCCCGCCGGACCGCCGCCGATCACGATAACATCGAATGAGTCCGCCATGATCAGACCCCCAACAGCATGCGGCCCGGATCCTCCAGGCTGTCCTTGACGGTCACCAGGAACTGCACGGCATCGCGTCCGTCGATCAGACGGTGATCGTAGGTAATCGCGATATACATCATCGGACGCACGAGGATCTGCCCGTCGACCACCATCGGACGCTCCTGGATCTTGTGCATGCCCAGAATCGCGCTTTGTGGGGCATTGACGATCGGCGTGGACATCAACGACCCGAACACCCCGCCGTTGGTGATGGTGAAGGTGCCGCCCGTGAGATCCTCGATGGCGAGCGCGCCGGCCCGTGCCTTTTTGGCGTACTCGGCAATCTCCTTCTCGACGGCCGCAAAACCCTTTGCGTCCGCATCGCGCACGATCGGCACCACCAGACCCCGGTCGGTCGAGACCGCCACGCCGATGTCGTAGAACTCGTGATAGACGATGTCGGTGCCGTCGGTGGAGGCGTTGACCACGGGGAACCGCTTCAACGCCTCGATGCACGCCTTGACGAAAAACGACATGAAGCCGAGCTTCACGCCGTGCTCCTTCTCGAAGCGCTCCTTGTGGCGAGCGCGCAGCTGGTTGACGGCCGTCAGATCGACTTCATTGAACGATGTGAGCAGCGCCTGGGTGGATTGCGCCTCGACCATGCGCTGGGCGATGCGCTGGCGCAGCCGGGTCATCGCGACGCGATGCTCGGCGCGCGCCCCGGCGGGCACCGCTGGCTTGGCGGCCGCGCCCCCCGCCGCCGCTTCCTGGGCGGAGGACTGCTTGCCGAGGAACCCGACGACGTCCGACTTGGTCAACCGTCCGTCGCGCCCGCTCGCGGGAATCGTGCCCGGGTCGAGACGGTTCTCCTGCACCAGCCGGCGCACCGACGGGCTCAACTTGTCCTTCTCCGGCGCCGCCGGCTCCTTCTCGACGGCCTTCGCCTTGCCGGACTCGGTCCCCACGGGGGTCGGAGCCGGAGCGGGCGATTGCGCGCCCTCCTCGATCAGCGCGAGCAACTGCCCGGCGGTGACCACCGCTCCGGTCGCCACGCTCACCTTGCGCAGCACGCCGTCGGCTGGCGCGGGCACCTCGAGCACCACTTTGTCCGTCTCGAGATCAGCGAGATTCTCATCGCGCCGCACGGCATCACCAGGCTGTTTGTGCCACGCCACGAGCGTGGCGTCCGTGATGGACTCCGGGAGCTGCGGGACTTTGATTTCTATTGTCATTCGTTAGGAGCTCTTTCTCATCGGCGTCGCGGCCGGCTTGCGTCCACGGGCCTGGCCGTCCGAGGTCAGGCGCGCTGTCTTGCGGGCGGAGTTCTCAGTCGTCGTCGAATGCAGCGCCGCGTCCACCAGCGTTTGCTGCTCGCGCGCATGCGCCGGGCCGATGCCGGTCGCGGGCGCGGCCGCCGGGGCGCGCCCGGCATACAGCAGCTCCACGCCCGGCTTGAGCGGCTCGGCGAGCCGGTGGCGGATTTGATACCAGGCGCCCTGGTTCTGGGGCTCCTCCTGACACCACACCACTTCGCGAAGATTCCGGTAGCGCGCCAGCGCCGAGTGGTACTCATCGCTCGGAAACGGATAGAGCTGCTCGATTCGCACCAGCGCCACGTCGGGGATCCCTGACTTGCGCCGCGCCTTGAGCAGATCGAAGTACACCTTGCCGCTGCAGAAGACCGCGCGGCGCACCTCGCTGGCGGTGATCTGATCGACCTCGTCGATCACGCGCGCGAACGCGCCGCCGGCCAGATCCTCCAGCGCCGAGACCGACAGGTCGTGCCGCAGCAGGCTCTTCGGGGTCATCACGATCAGCGGCTTGCGGAAGTTCTGCAACATCTGCCGGCGCAGCATGTGGAACATCTGCGCCGGAGTCGACGGTACGCACACCTGCATGTTCGATTCAGCGCACAGCTGCAAGAACCGCTCGAGGCGCGCCGAGGAGTGCTCCGGGCCCTGTCCCTCGTAGCCGTGCGGCAGAAACAGCACCAGGCCGCAGTAGCGCTCCCACTTCGCCTCGCCCGAGCTGATGAACTGATCGATGATGACCTGCGCGCCGTTGGCGAAATCGCCAAACTGCGCTTCCCAGATGGTCAGGCATGCCGGCTCGGTGGTGGAGTAACCGTACTCGAAGCCGAGCACGGCCTCCTCGGAAAGCACCGAGTCGATGATTTGCACGCGCGGCTGGCGCTCGGCCAGATGCTGCAGGGGTATGAACTGCTGCATGCTGTCCTGATCGTGCAGCACGGCGTGCCGATGGAAGAACGTGCCGCGACCGCTGTCCTGGCCGCACAGCCGCAGGGAGTAGCCGTCCTCGACCAGCGAGGCGTAGGCCAGCAGCTCCGCGCAGCCCCAGTCGAGAGGCATCTTGTCCTCGTGCATCTGCCGGCGGTGGGCGATGACCTGCGCGACGCGCGGATGGAGGGTGAAGCCTTCGGGAAGCTGCGTCAGCTGCTCACCGAGGGATTTCAGCCGCTTGACGTCGACCCCGGTTCCCACGCGCTCGGTCCAGTCCGAATGCGCGTAGCGCGTCCAGTCGACCGTGAACTGGTTGCCGATCATGCCGAGCGCGGCGCGCGCCAGGGGCTTGCCCTGATCGAGCCCGTCACGATACTGAGCGACGAGGGCATCGGGTTCGGGCTGCGCGATGACACCCTCGGCGGCCAGCCGGTCCGCGTACAGCTTGCGCGTGGTGGGGTGCTCACGAATCCTCTGATACATCTGCGGCTGGGTGGCGGCGGGCTCGTCGGCCTCGTTGTGCCCCAGTCGCCGGTAGCACACCAGGTCGATCACGACGTCCTTGTGATAGCGCATGCGGTACTCGAGCGCGAGGCGCGTCACGAACACCGCCGCTTCCGGATCATCGCCATTGACGTGGAAGATCGGCGCCTCGAGCATCTTGGCGACGTCGCTGCAGTAATCCGTCGAGCGCGCATCGCGCGGATCGGAGGTGGTGAAGCCCACCTGGTTGTTGATAACGATGTGCAGCGTCCCGCCGGTCCGGAAGCCGCGCGCCTGCGAGAGCTGCAGCGTTTCCATCACGACGCCCTGTCCGGCGAACGCCGCGTCACCGTGGATCAAGACGGGCAGCACATGCTCGCCGCGGGTGTCGTTGCGGCGCTCCTGGCGTGCCCGCACCGACCCCTCGACCACTGGATTGACGACCTCGAGGTGCGAAGGATTGAAGGCGAGCACGGTGTGCACGTTTCCCGCGGGCGTGCGCAGATCCGCCGAGAAGCCCTTGTGGTACTTCACGTCACCCGAGCCCTTCAGATGGCTCAGGTCGTAGTTGCCTTCGAATTCGGAGAACAGCATTGACGGCGGCTTGCCGAGCAGATTCACCAGCACGTTGAGCCGGCCGCGATGTGCCATGCCGATCACGACCTCCTCCACCGCCGCGCTGCCGCAGCGCTGGATCAGATCATCGAGCATCGGGATCAGCGTCTCGCCGCCCTCGAGCGAGAAGCGCTTCTGACCGACGTACTTGGTGTGCAGATAGCGCTCGTGCCCCTCGGCGGCCGTCAGCTGCCAGAGAATGTTGTGCTTTTCCTCGGACGTGAAGCGATGCTGCAGCCGGCCGGCCTGAAAGCGATCCTGCAGCCACAGCCGCTCGGTCGATTCGGAGATGTGCGCGAACTCCGCGCCCACGGAACCGCCGTAGATGATCTCGAGCTCGCGCAGGATCTCGCGCAGCGGCATGCGCTTGCGCACCGCCTCGGTACGACTGCCGGTGTAGAACTCGGCATCGAGGTCCGCCGGCGAGAGCTTGAAGTACTCCAGCTCCAGCACGTGCGGCCGGGGCCGCTGCAGCAGGCCCAGTGGGTCGATGTTCGCCACCAGATGGCCGCGGTTCATCCAGACCTGGATCAGACGCGAGACGGCCGCCTGGCGCGCATCGGCGCTACGCGCGGGGCCGGACGGCGCGAGCGACCGCCCCTGCCGCGCTCGGGCGGCCAGGCGCTCCTCGATCGCGGCCCGGGACTGCTCGCCACCGGGCGCGCCCGGCAGGGCGTCGAAGTATTGACGCCAGCGGGCATCGCAGCTCGCCGGGTCGCGCAGGTACTGCTCGTAGAGCGTATCCAGAAAATCGGCGTTGCCGCCGAAAAGGGGGGTAGGTTCAAGCATGCTAGGAGGGGCAACCGCGAGAGGGTAGTGTAACGGAAAGGATATACCCGAGGAACCCGATTCGTGCGCGAGACAGCGAAGCTGAACGCCGATTCAGGATTCTGCGCCGCATCACGCCGCCCATCTCAAAGCATCCCGAGCAGCGCAAGCTCGTAGAGAATGAGTCCGATGTATGCGAGCAGCACCCCATAGAGGAGGAGCTTCACCGGCAACCAGCCGAAGACCCGCAGGCGCGACAGCAGCGTCAGGCAAACGATACCGCCGCCGGTGAGCGCGACCTTCACCAAGACGAAGGTCGCGGGCGAGCCGTGCACGAGGGAAATCAGGAACGGATTGACTTCGCGAGCACCGCGATTGATCAACAGCAGGGTGAGGGCCGCATCGGCACACGACAGAGCCATGATCAGCACGGCCACGGCGAGCCACCAGGGATGATGCCAATCTACCGCGCCGATGCGGTTCTCCCCCTCGCGTCGCGGGCCGTGACGACGCGGCCGCACGCTGCCGAGCCACAGAGCCCGCACGACGTCGCTGCGCCGATCGGGCCCGCTGCGCCGATCGGGGCCCGGTTGCGATCCGCCAGCGCGGCGTGAGAGCGGTTTGGACACGGTGAGACATTTTCGGCCAATGCTCGTGCGATTGTAGGGTGGGCACCCGCGGACACCGACCATGACGGCCCGAAGTGTGATCGCCATCGCATCGCGCGGCCCCGCGGCAAGCAGCCGCCGCGCGGGACGCATGCGCGCCACGCCCCCCGAGTCACGGTCTCGGGATTTCACGAGCTAATAGAGTATAGTGCGGCCAACTGTCCACGCGCGCGAAACCCCTCATGCGTCAGAGCGCCGACAACCCCATTCGGGAGAGGCCCGCCAAATCCCTCCCCGCCGCCGTCACCCTGGCGTTCTTCCTCGGCCCCCTTGGCCTGCTCTACGCCAGCCTCGTCGGCGGCGCGGTAATGCTAGCCGTCTCCGTCATCATCCTGGTGCCGCTGCTGATGGGCTTGCACATCAATGCAGTGCTCTTCTTTCCCGACTGGGTGATCTGCATCGTGTGGGCCACGTTCTCGGCGTGGCCAGACACCCGCGACACAACCGACGGTACGCAGGCCGATTCCACCGCGCGCCCCGGCGCGCGCGTCGATGGCGCCCCGGACAGGAGTTGAACCTGCGACCTCACCCTTAGGAGGGGTGCGCTCTATCCAACTGAGCTACCGGGGCGCCGCAGCCCGGCAGTTTACCGACGCTCCGAACGGGACGCTCGGCTGAATTTCCGCGCGGCGGCCGCCCGCCCGACCCGGCTTAGCCGCCGCCCAGGGTCGCATCGGGAGCGAATCAAGCCCCCCGTCCGAGCACTCGGCAGCGCTCGAGCGCAACGCCTAAATCGACGGCCGCGGGCCGATCCGATCTGCGCCTCGGCCGCCCCGCGCATTACGCCTCAGGTCCGCGACGACGTCTTTGGAGAACTCACGCGTCACCGCCGGACGGTGCTCGACGTCATCCATGATCTCGATTCGGTTGCGTCCCTTGGATTTGGCCCGATAGAGCGCCTCATCGGCCAGC
>DAIDUQ010000115.1:0-15215 GCA_027456605.1 Steroidobacteraceae bacterium
AGTGTGGCGCGGTTCATCACCGTGACATCAACTCAGCGCGGAACATTCTCGCGGCGGGACGTCGCCGTCTTGCAGAAGGAATCCTCGCCCTTTCCGCTAAAGCGGCAGCCTGAGAAGGCTGAGGACGAGGAGGACGTCAAAGCCCCACGTCGTTCACCCTCTCGTCCACATCGCGCGACAGGTAGCAGCCGAGCCTCGGCTGCTATCAGCTCCTGCGGCGCCCTCCGCATGCCGTGTATCCGGCTGGAAGACACGCCGCCTTGGCGCGCATACATGACTACGAAGAGGTCGGGATTCGGCAAGCTCAGGATCGGCCCGTCGAGCCCACCGAGGGCGCGGGTCGCCAGCGAGATCTCTACCTTTCACAAGAAGCTAGGTCGCTTGGAAGAGCAGCCACTGCCGAGGGGCCGCGGAGTTCTCGAGCGCCGAGACGACTGCGCGTCCCGTCAGCGATGCCGGACCCAGCGGCCGCCGGTCTTGCGCCAGCCGCGAGCGGTATCTCGCCAGCGGTGTGGCACCCAGCGGTATCCGGGCCGGGGCGCCGCCCAACGCCCACGCACCCAGTAGTAGCCGCTTGGCGCCCAGTTCCAGTAGCCGCCCAACCAGATGTAGCCGGGATACGGCGCGGCTCCGTAATACTCCACGCGAGGGAGCGGCGGCGCGACGAGCACCGTGCCGCCGTAATAGCCCGGCTCGGTCACGCAGGCGCCGAGTGTCAGGGAGAGCGAGAGCATGACCGCCGCGAACACAGCGCGAAACGTGAGAGACCTTGCCATGGGAACCTCTCGCCCTGGAACATCACCCCTGCAACGCCGCTCGGCGCCGCGGGTATGCCCAAGTGTGCCCCCGAGGCGCATTCCCGATCACCTCGGCTTATACGGATCCGTCCGTGCGCGCTCAGTCCCCGAATCCCTCCACCCGGGAGCGCGCCGATCGTCTATCCCAGACTCCGGCACTGTCCGCCGCAGCCTTCCGCGACGCTGCCGCAAGCACGCTGAGGCGGCGCGGCCGCACCGCCTCAGCGCATGCCCGGTCAGTGAAACTCGTTGGCGATGACGTTCAGCACAACGCCCGTCGCGATCGCGGCCAGGACCGCGTTGTTGCCGACCCGCACCCAGTAGTAGCCCGGCGGGGGCGGCGCAAGGTGGTAGTAGGCCGTATCCGGAACGATATACGCCGGAGCGCGGAAAGCGATCGGGAGCCGGTCCCCGCGCCGCCAGATTCGGAAATAGTAGCCCGGCGGACTGCGATATCGGCCATTGTCGAAGTCGCCCCAGCGGCGGGCGCGCCAACCCTCGTGCTCATGCTCGCGACGCCAATCCCGCCGTTCGCGCCAATCCCGCCGTTCGCGCCAATCGCGATGATCGCGACCTCGGCCGCCGCGGTGATCCTCGTGGCGCCACTCGCGATGGCCACGGCCATCGTGGTGTCCGTTCCAGTGCGGCGGGTCGGCAAGCGCCAGCGAACTGGCAACCAGGGTCAGCAGCAAGCCGGCGATGATCGTGCGTTTCATGGGAACCTCGAATCGGGCGGCTTCGAGCCGCCAGCACAGCATCGCGCGGCTTCCCTGAGCGCAAGCTGAACGGACCTGCGCCGCGCTTCACGGCCGGCCAGACGAGCCGGGAGCGAGAGCCAAACCGTGAACCGCCGCACATTGCCCCCTCCCGTCCGGCACCATCCCTGCTGTCGCCCAGGATCCCTATAGGGACGCGATCCTCCGCGCAGCCGCGCGCTCATCGCGGGGCGCCCTTGGACCCGCCATGCTATAGTGGCGAAGTCAGTGTCTCCATCGCGCCCGCCGCGCATCGATCCCAAGGCGAGCTTCGCGGACCCCACGACCTGGCCCACGGAGACTCATGAAGGTTCCCAAAGACTTGCAGCCGTTGATCGAGGACGGCGTCATTGACGAAGTCGTCCGATCCCTGAAGAGCGGCAAGGAGGCAACCGTCTACGTGGTGCGCTCGGGAACGCAACTGCGGTGCGCGAAAGTCTATCGGGACATGGCGCAGCGGAGCTTTCAAAGGCGAGCGCAGTACCAGGAAGGGCGCAAAGTCCGCGGCAGCCGCGAAGCACGCGCCATGAGCCGCAACACGCGGTTCGGCCGCAGGGAAAGAGAGCACGAGTGGAAGAACGCCGAAGTCGATGCGCTGTACCGGCTCGTCGCGGCCGGCGTGCGGGTTCCGCGGCCCTTCGGATATTTCAACGACGTATTGATCATGGAGTTGGTGACGGACGCCTTGGGAAATCCCGCGCCGCGACTGAGCGAGGTGGAGCTCGCGCCGAATGTCGCTCTCGACCATCACGACTTTCTCATGCGGCAGATCGTCCGCATGCTGGGCCTCGGCCTGATTCATGGCGATCTGTCGGAATTCAACGTCCTGCTCGCGCCGGAAGGACCGGTCATCATCGATTTTCCCCAAGTCGTCGACGCCGCCGGCAACAACGCCGCTTTCGAGATGCTCGCGCGGGACGTCAACAACATCCGATCCACGCTCGGGCGGTTCGCGCCGCAGTTGCTGCAGACCGAGTTCGCGCGTGAACTGTGGTCGCTATACGAGCAGGGCGAGCTGCATCCGGACGTCCCGCTGACGGGCATGGTCGTTCGCGACGAGGCCCCGGCCGACGCCGGCGGCGTCCTGCAAGTGATCGATGACGCGCGCGAAGAGGCGATCCGCCGCCGTCTGGGCCGCGGTGATGATCCAGGGTATCCAACATGAGCGATGAACACGCACCCGGCTTTCGCGAGCTGGGCCTGAGCGAACCGATTCTCCAAGCGCTGGCGGCGGTGGGCTATGAGACGCCCACTCCGATCCAGGCGAAGACCATTCCGCTGCTTCTGTCCGGCGCCGACCTGCTGGGCCAGGCGCAGACCGGCACCGGCAAGACGGCGGCGTTCGCGCTGCCGATTCTCGCGCGCATCGATCTGCAGCTCGCCGGCCCGCAAGCGCTCGTGCTCGTGCCGACCCGCGAGCTCGCCATCCAGGTGGCGGAAGCCTTTCAGCGCTATTCCACGCATCTGCAAGGCTTCCACGTCCTGCCCATCTATGGCGGCCAGAGCTACGTTCCGCAGCTCAAGGGCCTCAAGCGCGGTGCGCACGTGATCGTGGGCACGCCCGGGCGAATCATGGACCACATGAAGCGCGGCGCGTTGAAGCTCGACTCCGTGCGATTCATCGTGCTCGATGAGGGCGACGAGATGCTGCAAATGGGCTTCGTCGACGCCATTGAGTGGATATTGGAGCAGGCGCCGCCACAGCGGCAGATCGCCCTGTTCTCGGCCACCCTGCCCGCGCAGATCCGCCGCATCGCGCACGAGCACATGCGCGAGCCCGCCCAGATCACCATCGAGAATCGCGCCAGCACGGTGCCGAAGATTCGCCAGCGCTACTGGCTCGTGAGCGGATTGCACAAGCTGGATGCGCTCACCAGGGTCCTCGAAGCAGAGCGCTTCGAAGCCATGCTGATTTTCGTGCGCACGAAGATCGAGACGACCGAGCTGGCCGAAAGGCTCGAGGCGCGCGGTTTCAACGTCGCTGCGTTGCACGGGGACATCCCACAGCAGCAGCGCGAGCGCACGATCGCCCGTCTCAAGACCGGACAAGTCGACATCGTCGTGGCCACCGATGTCGCCGCGCGGGGACTTGACGTGGAGCGGATCTCCCACGTCGTGAACTTCGACATCCCCTACGACTCGCAGACCTACGTTCACCGCATCGGTCGCACCGGCCGCGCCGGGCGCAGCGGCGAGGCGATCCTGTTCGTCGCGCCGCGCGAGCGAAACATGCTGCGCATCATCGAGCGCGCAACCCGGCAGCCCATCGAGCAGATGCGCTTGCCCAGCGTCGCGGACGTCAACGAGCAGCGCATCGCGAAATTCAAGGAATCGATCACGAGCGCGGTGCAAGCCGGCGAAGGCAAGGTGTTCCAGCCGCTCGTCGAGCAGATCGAGCGTGAGCAGAACATCCCCGCCGCCGAGATCGCCGCGGCGCTCGCCAGCCTGCTTCAGGGCCCGACGCCGTTTCTGTTGACCGCAAAACCCGGCACACCGGAGCAGGAAGCCCTGGCCGACGGGGTCCACGCGCCATTCACAAGCGAGAGCTCCAGCGCGGCAAATGACGCCCCGGCGGTGCGCAAGCCCCACTCGCCACGCCGATCCAAAGGCGGCGCGCGACTCGAAACGTTCCGCATCGAGGTTGGCCACGCGCAGGGCGTGCAGCCCGGAAACATCGTCGGCGCCCTCGCGAACGAGGCGGGGCTGGACGGCCGCGACATCGGCCACATCGACATCCGGGAGGACCACAGTTTCGTCGATCTCCCGGCCGGCATGCCGGAGGATATTTTCGAGAACCTCCAGGCCGTCCGGGTCCGAGGGACCGAGCTGCGCATCAGCCGCGCGCACGCCGGACCCTCGCGTTCCGAGCGCCCGGCGCACACCGGGCGCCAAGCCCGCGCGCCCGTTCGCAAGGGCGCGGCGCAACGACAGGACCGAGTGCCCAAGGGTCGCGGCAAGACGCCCCGCCGATGATCCCCGCGGGAAGGCGCTGCGCGTAACCGCGCGCTGGGCCGCGCGGCGATACCCCGGCGCGCGGCGCCCCGGACACCGCCTCAGCGGCAACACCGGTTCGTCGACACCTTACTTTCGCTCGACGTGCGAGCCTCTGCCGCGCCGGCACGCGCACAACCGCCACCGCGCCAACGGCTCCCGGACGGTTCATCACGCGCATGAAGTATCCCGCGCGCGGGAATCGCGCCGCCGCGCGGACCGCAATTGCGGGTTTTTACGTATTGCGACCCGCTCCGGGGGCCCCTAGCTTGCGATGTTTAGGAGGGTTGGTTCCAGCCGCCCTCCGGGGGGCGGCAGCGGTCGATCACTCTCATGCGGCTCACACCACAGCAGAAGATCACAACTGCGTTCACATCGGCGGCAATCATCGCCATCGTCATCGGAGCGCTCGCCTATTGGAGCGCGTCGCGGATGCGTCAGGCGGCGGTCCTGTTGGCCCGGAACCAGCAAGTGGTCAGCACATTGGAAGCGGTCTTCGGTGTCGACGACGAGTTGTCGACCGCCGAGCGGGATTACGTCGTCAGCGGAAACCGCGATTATCTGCGGGCCTATCATCAGACCGTCGCTTCCGCCGGCGGACTCCTGCGCAGAGCGCGCCAACTCATGACTCACGATCCCCGGCAACAGAGCCGCTTGACGTTGATCGGCGGTCTGATCGGTCAATTCGAGACCTTGACCGCCCGCACCTTGGAGGTTCGTCGCGTGCGCGGGTTTCGCCCCGCGGCCGCGCTGGTGCTGAGCGGCACCGCCGAGGATCTCAAGCACGCCATCAACACCAATGTCGCCGCGATCATCGCCCAGGCGCGCAGACACCTGGCGCAACGTCAGCTGCAAATGACCCGCGCCAGCGACCGGGCTCTCGAATTGATTCTGATCGGCAGCGGTCTCGCGGTGCTCATTGGCTTGGTTGCCAGCGTGCGCATCCGCGGGGACTTTCGCGCCCTGCAGCAAGCCGAGGAGCGCTTTCGGGCGCTCATGGACTGCGCCCCGGATGCGATGGTGGTGGTCGACCGCGACAGCCGCATCGTGCTGGTCAACGCGCGCGCGGAGACGTTGTTCGGGTACAAACGGCGGGAGCTCATCGGGAAACCTCTCGAGATCTTGATGCCCGCGGGATATGGCGCCGGCTCCTCGGCCCGCCGTGATGCGGATACCGCCGCGCCCACCCCGTCCCCCGCGGACCCGGGCGCGGAGCTCTTCGCGCGCCGCCGCGACGGATCTGAGTTCCCCGCCGAGGTGACCTTGAGCCCGGTCGCCATGCCCGCCGGGCTGCACGTCGTCGGCGCCATCCGTGATGTCTCCGAGCGCAAGCGCGCGCTGCAGCAGCTGCGCGACGCGCGCGCCGAGGCCGAAAGGGCCGACCGCGCCAAGAGCATATTCCTGGCCACGGCGAGCCATGACCTGCGTCAGCCGCTGCAGACGATTTCTCTGCTCAACGGCGCGCTGCGCCGCATGGACAGGGCCGCCGAACCGCAGGAAGCCCTGACGCAACAGTGCGCCGCGATCGATGTCATGTCGCACTTGCTCAACGCGCTGCTCGACATCAGCAAGCTCGAATCCGGCGCGGTAAAGCCGGCGCCAACGGACTGGCGGGTCGATACGCTCTTCGAGCAGCTGCGCGCGGAGTTCGCGGACGTCGCGGCGCACAAGAGCGTGCAGCTGCAGGTGCAGGCCGGCTCCGTATGGGTACGTTCCGACCTGTCGCTCGTCGGCCAGGTGCTGCGCAATCTTCTGTCCAACGCCATCAAGTACACCTCACGGGGCCGGGTACGGCTGCTCGCCCGCAGCGAGGGCGAGG
Organism: Steroidobacteraceae bacterium; assembly: GCA_027456605.1. GTDB lineage: Bacteria > Pseudomonadota > Gammaproteobacteria > Steroidobacterales > Steroidobacteraceae > 13-2-20CM-66-19. The sequence continues at coordinate 6,363 of DAIDUQ010000115.1, forward strand.
CGGTGCGTATCGAGGTAAGCGACACCGGCATCGGGATGGCGGCGCAGGAGATCGGCCACATCTATGAGGAGTTCTACCAGGTCGGGGTGCCGATGAATGCGACCCGAGAGGGCTACGGCCTGGGCCTGAGCATCGTGAGCCGGATCGTCAAGCTCTTGAGCCTCAAGCTCGACGTTCACTCCGAGGTCGGCCAGGGCTCGACATTCGTGCTGACGCTGCCCGCGGGCGCCGCGGTCGTGGGATCGAACAGTCAGGCGGACGCCGGGGCCGCTGCGCACCGATGCGCCCAGAGCGCATGCCACGTCCTGGTCGTCGATGACGAGCCGGCCGTCCTCGACGCGACCCGGCTGCTGCTCAGCGCGGAGGGCTATCGGGTGAGCACGGCGAGCTCGCTCGCCCAGGCTATCGAGCGCGTGGCCACCTCAGCGGACCTTGGCCTGGTGATCACCGACTACCATCTGGCCCGTGGCGAGACCGGCAGTCAGGTCATCGCGTCGGCGCGGCAACTCCTCGGGCCCGACATCAAGGCGGTGTTGATCACCGGTGACACCTCGACGGCCGCCCGAGAGCTCGATGACGACGGGAATCTGCACCTCCTGAACAAGCCCGTGCATCCCGATACGCTGCTCGGCCTGCTCAAGGGGCTGCTCGCATCCGAGCTGCCCGTGCAGAAACAGGCCTAACGCGGTCCGCGGCGGACGAACGCACGGCGCAAGACCGCTTCGCTCCCTGTCAGGGGAGAATTCCCCCACTGGCGCACGGCGTAGCGGGATGCGCGCCGGCACCGGCAGCATGCCCCGGTACGACTGAGGCGGCCCGCCGACCCTAGTTGATATTTGCCCAGGCAACCGCTATCCTCTGTGCAAAGATCCGGTGGTGGGAGCCCGAGGACCACACGGATTGACGTGCCTGCGGCCGTCGAACGCCAGCCTCTCGGCAGCGGTACGCCCCAACGACCGGGATCGATCGGGAGGACGTGTCTCGACATGCGCTCTGCAGCTCTGGAACTCGCGCGCAGCATGCTCGAAGCGGCGCCGGACGCAATGGTCGTCATCGACTCGGCGGGCATCATCCGCTTCGTCAATCGTCGTGTCTCCACCCTCTTCGGCTACTCTCACGACGAACTCGTCGGGCAGCACGTCGAGCTGCTCATGCCCGAGCGATTTCAAGACCGGCACGTCCAGCATCGCGGGGACTACAGCCGCAACATGCGGACGCGGCTGATGGACCAGAACCTGCCGCTCTTCGGCCGGCGACGCGATGGCAGCGAATTCCCGGTCGAGATCAGCCTGAGCCCCATCGAGCAACAGGCCGACGAGCTACTCATTGTCGCGGCGATCCGCGACGTGACCGACCGCAAGCTCATCGAGGCGGAACTGATCGCCGCCCGGGCCGCGTCCGAGGAGGCCCGCCGCGGCGCCGAGAGCGCGCGGGCCGCCGCGGAGCAGGCGCGCGAGATGGCCGATCAGGCCAACCGGAGCAAGAGCCGTTTCCTGGCGACGGCAAGCCACGATCTGCGCCAGCCACTGCAATCGCTCGCACTGCTCAACGGGATCCTGCGCTTGGCGCCGCTCGATGCTCAATCGGCCGAGGCGGTGATGCAGCAGGAACAGGCCATCGGCTCCATGTCGCGGTTGCTCAACGCGTTCCTCGACATCAGCAAGCTCGAGTCGGGCGCCGTGAAGCCGGAGCCGGCGGATTTCGCGGTCGCGACGATTCTCGAACCGCTCCGGCGCGAGTTCGCCGCCCTTGCCGCGGGCAAGGGCCTCTCGTTCGAGATGGACGCCCCGGAGATCCGCCTGCGCACCGATCCGGCCCTGCTGGAACAGGTTCTGAGAAATCTCGTCTCCAACGCGATCAAATACACTCGGCGCGGCTCCGTCGCGTTGCGCTGCCTGCGGCTCACGGAATCGCTCGTGCGGCTCGAGGTGATCGATACCGGCGTCGGCATCCCCGCGGACCAGATCGCGCGCATCTACGACGAGTTCTATCAAGTCGGCGTGCCGGCCAACAGCTCGCATGACGGGTATGGCCTCGGTCTGGCGATCGTCGAGAGAATCGTGGCGCTGCTCGGACTGAAGCTGGAAGTGAGCTCGCAAGTCGGGGTGGGTTCGGTGTTCACGCTGTACGCGCCTGCCGCCACCGGACAGTCGCCCGCCGCGCCGGGCGCATCGGCCACGGCGCGCCCGCACGGCGGGCGCGCCGCTCCACGCGCGCACCTGCGTGTGCTTCTGGTCGAGGACGATTCGGCCGTCCTGGATGCGACACGCATGCTGCTGCGTGCCGAGGGTTATCACGTGACGGCCGCGGGCTCCCTTGCGGAGGCGCTCGAGGCGGCCCGCGCCGGCATCGATCTGCTCATGACCGACTATCACCTGAGCCACGGACAGACCGGAACCCAGGTGATCACCAGCATCCGGCAAGCGCTCGGCGCATCGCTGAAGTCCGTGCTCATCACGGGCGACACCTCCACCGAGATCCGCGAGCTGCCGCGCGACCCGCACCTGCGGATTGCAAGCAAGCCGTTGACGGCCGAGGCCATGTTGAGCCTGCTGGAGGAGCTGATCGCGAGCGACTGACGGCAGCCCGGACGTGACAGCGGCGGGTGGTGGCGCAGGGCAGATGCATCGTCGCGCCCACAGACGGCGGCGCTCTTTTCACGCATCTGCGCGCGGCCGAAGCCCGCGGGTCACCGGGCGCGCGTGCTGGACCACATGCGAAAATCTCGGCCGAATCGCAGCTTTCTCCGCGCTCCGTGTTCAGAGCCGCCGCGTAATGTGTCATCATGCCTGTACCGGGCCGCGCACGCGAACCGGCGGTCCGATGACGAAACAGTCACAAGGACCACAGGCTGGGCGAGATCGTCGCGGGGGGATCAACGTCGCCGCCGTGCGTGCCGAGGCCGGCTGACGCGCGCCGGGAGTGCGGCCGTCGGACGCGAGGGAACGTTCCGGTTGCATGCGTCCAAAACCACTTGAAGGATCCCTGGAGTCAACAAAATGAAAAAGGCGATATGCCCGTTGATTTCGTTGACACTGGTCATCGTTGCGGCGGCGCTCGGCTTCGAGCTGTGGAGCGCGAAGCGCCCCCACAAGCCGCCCGTACCGAGGCCGCCCACCGCGCGAACCGTGCACACCGTTGCGCAAATCGAGCTTGCGCTCGGTCGCAAGGACTGGGCGAGCTCCTGCGGCGCGAGCAATCCGGATATCCTCACCGACATGGAGACGCTGCGGGGCATCAATCTGCGCACGTTGCCGCACAATCAACGCGAGCTGCTTCGGGACGTCGCCTGGCGCCTGGCGGGCGCGGACTCGGGCTACAGCGCGGTATTCCTGGCCAGTCATCGCCCGATGGCCGACTACAGCGACCGGTCGATCGTCGAAGCGGCCGCACAGTCGGTCACTCCGCCGCGCACGGGCCCGGCATACGCGGTCCTCGAGCAGATCTACCGCACCCTTCCATCCATCTACAAAGAGCCGATGGACTGCTCGCACAAGCGGGTTCAATAGCGGCCGAGGGCACCGCGCCTCGAGCACTCGATGCTCCGGGTGTCGCGGGCCCGACGAGCATGGGCCCAGGGTCCATCGACCGCGGGCACGGCCGTAGCTTGCCGGGTGCCGGGGTAAGACGGCCCGCGAGCGGCGAGCGGCGAGCGGCGAGCGGCGAGCGTGGTATGGTGACTCGGGGCTCGAGCCCCGTCATCCCGGCGTCGAGGAAGGTTCCAGGCCGCCATGTCGCTCAACGACTGGATTCAACAGGGTCGCGAACTCGGGGCAAGCGATCTGCATCTGGAGTCCGGTACCGCGCTCGTCGCGCGGATCCGGGGTGATCTCGTCGCCGTCGGCGAGCCCGTCCCCGCGCAGCGCGTCATCCAGGCGGGGCAGGAGCTGCTCGGGGCCGAGGCCTGGGCACAGTTTCTCGAGCGCGGCTCCGCCGATGTGTCGGTAGCGGCGGCCGGCACACGCTGCCGGATGAGCCTGTATCGGACGATCCGGGGCATCGCCATCGCCGTGCGGCTGCTCACGCCCTCCGTGAACGACCTGCGCGGCTGCAACCTGCATCCGGACCTGGGCAAGCTCATCGAGGCCGGCAGCGGTCTCGCCGTGATCTCGGGCCCAACGGGCTGCGGCAAGTCGACGACGCTCGCGGCGCTGATCGAGGAGATCAACACATCGAGTGCCCGCAATATCATTACGCTCGAGAGTCCGCTCGAGTACGTCTACACCAACCGCCGTTCCTTCATCCGCCAGCGCGAGATCCCGACGCACTCGCCGACTTTCGAGCAGGCCGTGACCGACGCACTGCGAGAGAACCCCGACGTGCTGGTGGTCAGCGAGATGCGCACCCCGGAAGTCATCCGGCTCACGTTGAGCGCCGCGGAGACCGGGCACCTCGTCCTCGCCACGATGCATTCGGCGAGTTGCGCGGAAGCGCTGAGCCGGATCTGCATGTCCTTCCCCGCCGAGATCCAGGGCAGCATCCGCGCCCAGCTCGCCGATGTGCTCGTCGCGGTGGTGTGCCAACGCCTCGATTTCGTCGCGGCGCATCACCTGCGGGCGCCCCGCTGCGAGGTGCTGCTGGCGAGCACGGCCGCCAAGGGGACGCTGCGCGCCGGCCAGTTCAGCCAGATTCCGAACGTGATCCTCTCCGGCGGCGAGGAGGGCATGTGGACCTTCGAGCGATACCAGCGCTGGATGGAGCGGAAGACGGACTGGGTGCAACCGGCGCTCACGCACTCCGCGCTCCCCGAGCAGACCGTCAAGGTGGTCAATCTCACCCCGACACCCACCGCTCCGCCGCCGGCACGCGCCGCCCCGCAGCCGCAGGCGGAGCTCTCCATCGACGAGGAGGTGGACCTCAACGAGCTGGCGCGTCAGATCGAGGAGCGGATGCCATGAGGGCACCCGCGCCACCGTCGATGCGCAGTCCCGGTCGAACGATCTGAGCGCATCGCGCCTGGGGATTGCCAGCACGGGGCTGTCTGCGCGCGGGCTCGAGCGCGGCGGCGGCCGAATAGCAGGCGGTCCTCGGCGCGGCTCGCACCGCGGGTCACCCGGGCAGCGGGCGGCCCCCGAGCAATGGCCATGCCCTCCGCGGCCGCAGCGCCCCTATGCCCTCATGTCAGGCGCAATGTCGTAGATGCTGCGCACTTGCAGCCTGCGGCGAAACTCGTACGGCAGCATGGGCTTCTCGAGTGTGATCCGGATCTTGCCGGCCCGGCCGCGGCGAAGATCCATGAAATTATCCGAATAGTCCGCGTCGGTGTCCGTGATGTCGGCCCACACCCACAGCGCGGGCACGTTGCTTTCGATCACCACGTCATACTTGCGCTCCCCGCCGCTGGCATGAACGGTGAATGTCGGCCTCGGCAACCGCAACTCCTTGGGACGACCGAACAGCAACGTGTTCCGCGCCGCCGTCATACCCTCGACCATCACCTCCACCCACACCAGGAGGTTGGCCGCTCCCCAACTGCGCACCAGGGACGACAGATCCAGGGTCTCGGCCCGGCGGCTGACCCGAGCGGGTATGTCGATCCGGCGCATCCCGCGCGACAGCTCCTCGCCCTGCGCATTCGTCACCCACCAGCATAGCTCGCCGACCACATCGTGCTGCCTGTCGCTGGTGACGTGTATGTCCGCCTGTCCGGTCCGGGCATCGGGCAGACCACTGACCAGAATGGGCGCAAAGAAATGCCTGGCCTGGAAGAGCGCCGCCTTCCAGCGCCGGCAGTAATCCACCAGCGACCAGGTCGTTCCCGGCCAGCAGTCGTTGAACTGCCAGATGACCGACGCCATCGAGTGCGGCATGTCGCGCCGCCAGTGTTCCACGCCGTAACGCAAAGCCCATGCTTGATTGACCTGTGACAACCACAGCGTGTCGGCGAACTCCTCGGGCGCCTTGCCGAAATCCGCCTCAATATAGTGCATGATGATGCCGATGCCGTGGCCGCTGCCATCGCGCTCGTGATAGCGCATCACCGGCGAATGGACGCTGTCGCGGTTGGCCGCGTCCGCAAACGCCCGCACCGTCTTCGGCACCGGCATCGCCTGCATGCCGAATTCGGTGACGAAGCCTTCGATCTTGCGATAGGACTCCACCGGCTGGTTGCCGTGCCAGACGCCCCAGGTATGGATGTCACCGCTCCCGTAGGCGCCGCTGCCGACTTCGTAGAACGCTCCGGGCACCAGGCGGTGCACGATGCCGCCGATCACATCGCGGAAGATCTCGTAGTATCCCTTGAAGTACTCGATTTCATTGTTGCCGCTCCAGATCACGATGGACGGATGATTGCGACAGCGGAGGGTCTGTTGCTCGATTTCCGTCCGCAAATTCGCCATCCAGCGCGCATCCTTCACCGGATAGGCGGCGTTGGCGAACTTGAATTCGAACTGCAGCATTATGCCGAGCTGGTCGCACAGATCGAACAGCTCGTCCTGCTCGTAATAACCGCCGCCCCAGAGGCGGATGAAGTTGAAATTGCACTGCGCGGCCTTGGTCATGTACCAGCGGATGATGCCCGGGGTTACGCGCGTGGGCATGTTGTCGGCCGGAATCCAGTCGGCGCCCTTGACGAACACCGGCACCCCATTGACGCGCACATGCATGGCGACGCCGTCCTTGGGCGCGAGCACCTCGACGGTGCGCAGACCGATGCGGCGGCTCATGCGGTCCATTTCGACGCCCGCCGAGTCGACCAATTGCGCCGTGACGGTATAGAGGGGCTGATCACCCATGCTGTTGGGCCACCACAGCGCCGGCTCCCGAACGAGCGCTCGCAGTCTCGCCCGCCCGTTCTCCAGCGCGCCGACGGCATGCGCCACGGTTTTTCCGGCCAGCATCACCCGCGCCCGGACCTCCGCCCCGGAAGTCTGGCCGACGGCGCTGGCCTCAATGTCCAGATGCACGCTGCCGTCGGCTCGATGTTGCTGCAACACCCCAAGATCGGTGATGCGCGCGTCGTACCCGAGCACCTCGATCTTCTGCCAGATGCCCTGAGTCAGGAGCGGCCGGCACCAATCCCAGCCCCACATGTACGGCGCCTTGCGCACCCATGATCGCTCCTTCGGAAGGTCGACACCGGTGTGTTCTTGATAGGCCGCTCGCTGCGCTGCCACGTAGGGCGCGAGCGTCTCGAGCCGGACGCTCAGGTGATTCGCGCCCGGCCGCAGATGCGGCTTGATGTCGAAGGTCCACTTGCGGAACATGTTGTCGGCGCGTCCGATCTCGACGCCGTTGAGCCACAGCGTCGCAAGCGTGTCGAGACCATGACACACCAGCTCGACATGCTTCTTGGCGCGGACCTCGGCGGGAACGGCAAAGGTGCGCTCGAAGAGCCAGTTCCGTTGCGCCACCCATTGGACCTTGCCGCTGTTCTCGCCATAATACGGATCGGGGATTTTCTTGGCCGCGAGCAGATTGGTATAGGTACTGCCCGGAATCGTCGCCGGCGTCATGTCGGTCTTGCCGTCTTCCCTCAGCGTCCACATCCGGCCGCCCAGATCAAGCGAGAGCAGTTTGCCGGTTTCGGTCGCGGCCGCCGCCACACCCGGTCTGTCCAACGCCAATGCCAAGCCGACCCCGCCGGTGGCCTTGAGCATCTCGCGGCGTGTGAGATAGGGTGCCAGTTCCTCCAGTATGAGTTTGCGCATTAGTTCTTCGCCTCGGTCTGCACTGCCCCAAAGTACCGATCGCGTCCGGATCGGACCCCAAAATCCGCCGGCAGAGCTGCCTGCCCGGCACCCGCGCCGTCTCGCCATGAGACGCCTCGCCCGCCGGAGTCTCACGGACATTGCCGGCTCTGCGTCCGGCCGATCATAGCGGTTCCGCAGGTCCGGCGTCTTGGGCAGCCGGTGCGGACGGCACGAGCGGTCCACCGCGACCGGTTTGCGCTCGCCTGCGGACACTCGTGCCGCGGCTGCGACATCCGCCGGCCGCTCGCCGCGTCGCGGCGTGCGCGCACGCGCTCACCTGCACGGAGAGTCCTCCCACGAGCGCGGTTCAATGTTGCAGGCAACCGGCGCGAGAACCGGATGTTACCGGGCGGCCAGGCGCATCGCACCTGCGACCTTGCGCGCGCGGCGACGGCCGGCCTCGAACGAGCCGGTCGCGCTCCCGAGCCCGACTGCCCGAGGGGCCGCTTGCCTCTTCGGCAGCGGCCCCCGCCGCCGCCCCACAGCTGCCGAGCCGGCTCGATTGCGCCCGCCGACATCGGCGGCAACACCGCACGATGTCTGGGACCGGCGCCGCGGCAACTGTGCCGTGAGGTTTTCCGCGGGCACCGTCCCTGTCCGGACGAGACTGCGAGGGCTCCCGCTCGGGACGTTTCAAGCGTCCGGCCGCATCAACCCCTGGTCGCACGAGCACGGCGAGTCTAGGATCACGGCCATGGAATCCGACCTCGGCCCTCTCTTGCCGCTCTGGGAACGTGAGCGCAGCGCCGGACGCCCCGTCGCGCTCGCCATCCTGACCCGGACGCTCGGCTCGACCTATCAGCGCCCGGGCGCGCTGCTGCTGATCAGCTCGCGCGGGGAGTACGCGGGACTGATCTCCGGCGGCTGTCTCGAGGGTGATCTCGCCGAGTACGCGCGCGCGGTCATCGAATCCGGCCGGGCGCGAGCGATCGATTATGATCTACGCGACCCGAATGACCTGATCTGGGGGCTCGGCGCCGGCTGCGAGGGTGCGATGCACGTGCTGCTGGTGCGCGTCGGACCCGCCGAGCAGTGGGAACCCTTGAGCTGCCTCGCGCAGGCATACACGACGCACAGTCCGGCCGCGATCGGCGTCATTGCCGAATCGGATGATCCCCAATTGCCCCTCGGCACCGTCTTCGGCGCGGGTCGCGCGCCG
>DAIDUQ010000116.1:0-1537 GCA_027456605.1 Steroidobacteraceae bacterium
CACATAGCCAGACACATTGCCGCTCGAGTCGGCCTGGAACCGCACCGAGATCGTGTTCCCCATCGGGTCCACCGCCGAGGTGCCGGCGGTCAGGTAGTTATCCGCGATGAGTTGCGCCACAGTGACGGTGTGCGTGCTCCCCGGGGCGGATAGGCTCGCCATGTACCCGTACTCATACTGCAGCGCGGCATTGGTGATGTTCGCGAGCTGCCCCGCGGCCACCTTCGCGACCTGATCGGTGAACGCCTGGTGCTGCATCCCAACCATACTCGGGAGCATGATCGCAACGCCCAACAGGACCGAAATCCAGATGATCAAATCTCCGGCAGCCATGTTATTTCCCCTTGCGCTGCGGCGCGGCCGGCGTGCGGTGGATGCGATGGGCGACCCGTGCAATGGGCGGCACGGGAAGAAAAATGACACGGGGCGCGGCGACCGCCGCGCGCGTCTCGACAGTCAGCGCGTGAGCGAGCCGCTGTTCGCCTGCGAGGGCGATGTGCAACATGATCAGCAGTGCCCCGCAGAGCGCAAGCGTGGAGAAATACAGGATCCGCAGGCGGGGGACGGCCATCGAAGGCGAAAGGAATCTGCAGAAGCCGGACGCGGCGCGATTTAACACTGACATAGTGGACTCTCCTGTCGCTCCTGGAGAGAGGAGACGTGGTGGGGCTCGTCAATGAGCCCACCACGCCCCAGCTTGGGCGCCCAGGAGAGAAGCGCGGCAGCCAACTATTCTCCGTCGGCCGGGCCCTCCGTACCCGGGGACGGCTCCGCCGCAGCACGGCGCATCTCGAGAGCGCCGTAGGCAAACACTGCAGCGATCACGGTGCCGAGCACGACCGTCGGCCACAGGGGGTGGCCGGCGGCGAAGTCGAAGCCGAGACACACGGCGAGGATGAGGCGCAGCACTCGAGCGCCGAGTTCCGGTGTGACCTGCGACTGCAGGCGATACCCTCGAATGAACGAGCGGCGAATGGATGTCATTGTCATGTCTCAGTCCTCAGAGTGACCAAACCGGAGCCCCGGCGCACTGACCCCACCTTCATGTGGCAACCCGCGGTGTGCCTGACCCGCATGGTGCTGCGCCTGTTGCCAGAGCTTGCCGGCCGCCGACGGTTCCTTCTTCTCGCCTTCCCCTGCGGGGGGCGCTCCCCCTGCCGGGGACGCCCCTGCGGGTGCCGAGAGTTGATCTGGTCCGCCCGTGCTGGGGGCGCTGCCGGTCGACGGTGCATCCCCGCCACCCTTGCCACCGCCGCTGAAGGGAGTGCCCCCCGCAGGGCCGGCACCCGAGCCGGTAGTGGCGGCACCTGTCGCGCCACGCGCCGCGCTGGCCGCCTTCCCGGCCGCCTCAACCCCCTTGCCTGCGGCCTTTCCAGCCGCTTCGACGCCCTTCCCGGCCGCCTGCCCGGCAGCGGAAACCGCCGCTCCGACGGGCTGCAGTCCCGGCACAGCGGAGATGGCCGCCCCCGCGGCCTTTCCGGCCGCTGCGACCCCCGCCCCTGCGGCCTTCCCGCCCGCGCCCATGCCGGCCCCTGCC
>DAIDUQ010000117.1:0-4979 GCA_027456605.1 Steroidobacteraceae bacterium
GAGCAGGCTGATCTGCTCGACAGCGACGACGATGCGCCCATCATCCGCCTGATCAACGCCGTGCTCACCCAGGCGGTGAAGGAAAACGCCTCGGATATCCACATCGAGACGTTCGAGAACCGCCTGGTGGTGCGCTTTCGCGTCGACGGGGTGCTGCGCGAGGTGCTGCAGTCCAAGCGCGCGGTCGCGCCGCTGGTGGTCTCGCGCATCAAAGTCATGTCAAAGCTCGACATCGCCGAGAAGCGCCTGCCGCAGGACGGTCGGATCGGGCTGCGCATCGCCGGCCGCGCGGTGGACGTACGCGTGTCGACCATTCCGGCCGGCTACGGCGAGCGCGTCGTGCTGCGCATGCTCGACAAGCAGGCCGGCCGGCTCGACCTGCACGCCCTCGGCATGGACCCGGCGACCGAGCAGCTGATCGATGAGCTCATCCACAAGCCGCACGGAATCCTGCTGGTGACCGGCCCGACCGGCTCGGGCAAGACCACCACCCTGTACGCGGCACTCGAGCGGCTGAACGACAACTCCAGCAACATCATGACCGTCGAGGATCCGATCGAGTACTACATCGACGGCATCGGCCAGACCCAGGTCAACACCAAGGTGGAGATGACCTTCGCGCGCGGCCTGCGCGCGATCCTGCGCCAGGACCCGGATGTGGTCATGATCGGCGAGATCCGTGACCTCGAGACCGCGCAGATCGCCGTGCAGGCGAGCCTCACCGGTCACCTGGTGCTCTCCACGCTGCACACCAATACCGCCGCCGGCGCGGTCACCCGCCTGCGCGACATGGGGATCGAGCCGTTCCTGCTCTCCTCCAGCCTGATCGGCGTGCTCGCCCAGCGCCTGGTGCGCGTGCTCACCCCCGAAACCAAACAGCCATTCATCTGCGGGGAGGCCGAGCAACGGCTCCTCAATCTCCCGCCGGACAGCCCTCCCCCGACGCTCTACCGGCCCGGAGATGACAGCCTCGGCGGCTACCGCGGACGCTCGGGCATCTACGAGCTGATCATGGTCGATGAGCGGCTGCGCACCATGATCCACGACGGCGCGAGCGAGCAACAGATCGAGCACCATGCCCGCCGGAGCACCCCCTCGATCCGCGATCACGGTCGCGCGCGCGTCCTGCGCGGCGAGACCACCCTCGAGGAAGTGCTGCGCGTGACCCGGGAGGACTGAAGTGGGCGCCTTCGAATACACGGCGCTCGATTCGAGCGGCAAGGAGCGCAAAGGCATTCTGGAAGGCGATACGCCGCGGCACATCCGCCAGCAGTTGCGCGACCGCCAGCTGCTGCCGGTGAGCGTCACCGAGGTGGCCGCGCGCGAGGCGGGCCGGCAACAGTCGCAGTCTTTCGCGTTTCTGCGCCGGGTCTCGGCGGCGGACGTGACGCTGCTCACGCGCCAGATGGCGACACTCGTGCGCGCCGGACTTCCGCTCGAGGAGTCGCTGCTGGCGGTCTCGCAGCAGACCGATAAGCCGCGGGTGCAGAGCATCCTGCTCGGAGTTCGCTCCAAGGTCATGGAGGGCCATACCCTGGCCGACGGCCTGGCGGAGTTTCCGCGGGTGTTCCCCGAGATCTATCGGGCCACCGTGGCCGCCGGCGAGCAGGCCGGTCATCTCGAGGCCGTGCTCGAGCGGCTGGCCGAGTACACCGAGCGGCGCGAGGAAATCCGCCAGAAGGTCCTGGCCGCGATGCTCTATCCGATCGTGCTGACGGTGATGTGCTTCATCATCGTCTCGGCGCTCATGGTGTGGGTGGTGCCGAAAGTGGTCGGGGTCTTCGAGGCCAACAAGGCGCAGCTGCCGCTGATCACCCGCATCCTGATCGGCACCAGCGGCTTCCTGCGGGTGTACGGGATCTGGCTGGTGCTCGCGGCGATCATCGCCGTGGTGCTGTGGCGGCGGCGGTTGCGGGATCCGGGCGCGCGCCGGCGGTTTCATCGGGTGTTGCTGCATCTGCCGCTCGCCGGCAAGCTGGTGCGCGGATTCAACACCGCACGCTTCACGCGGACCTTCAGCATTCTCTCCTCGAGCGCGGTGCCGGTTCTCGAGGCGCTGCGGATCTCCGGGGAGGTGGTCACGAGCCTGCCGATGCGCGATGCGGTGCTCGAGGCGGCCGACCGGGTGCGCGAAGGCGCCCCCATCGGCCGCTCGCTGGGGGCAAGCAAGCTGTTCCCGCCGATGACGATCCATCTGATCTCGAGCGGGGAGTCGAGCGGAGAGCTCGACGCCATGCTCGATCAGGCCGCCGGCAGCCAGGAACGCGAGCTTGACGCGATCATGGCGGCCATGGTCGGGCTGCTCGGGCCGATGCTGATCGTGGTGATGGGACTGTTCGTCATGGGCATCGTTTTTGCAATGCTGCTGCCGATCTTCCGATTGGATGACCTGATTCACTGATTGGGGCGTTGCACCCGCCACGCTTGTGATTTAATTTTTCGCACCCTCTCTCGCGGGAACCCGACGTGCCGCATGAGTGAGAAATCCGAATCGGACGACTTTGAAGAGGAAGACGAGCCGGTCGTCGAGGAAGGCGACGTCGACCTGAATCAGGCCATCAACGATCTCGATATCGCCAAACACCGCCCGCACCGGACCGGTGACCCGGCCTGGCGCCGGCTCGAGCGGCTGATCGAGGAAAAGCAGACCGCCGAGCTCACCAGCGACTTCAAGGACTACGAGATCGGCAATGAGGGGGGGCGGCCGCGGCGCAAGTAACGACCGCGGCGTCGCCGGAGCGCATCAGTGAAAATCCCGCGAGCGCGTGAGCAGCGCCCCCAGAAGCGCAGTACGGTCGAGCAGCCGCCGGGCAATGATGTGCGTCACGCCATCCTGGCGCTGCAACCGGCCGTGCACCTCGAGCAGCCGTGAGGACACCAGCGCTTCGCGGCAAACATCGCCAACGCGCTCCCAGACGATGATATTGCTCTGTCCGCTTTCGTCCTCCAGGGTCACGAACGTGACGCCGCCAGCGGCCGTGGGCCGCTGGCGCATCAGCACGATGCCGGCGGTGCAAACTGCGCTGCCATCCGGCAGCGCAGTGATGTCCCCGGCCGTGCACAGTCCCCTCTCCCGCAGCGCCGGGCGCAGCAGCGCCAGAGGATGCCGCCCAAGGGTCAGTCCCACGGAGGCGTAATCCGCCACCAGGGACTCGCCTTGCGTCGGAGCGGACAACAAGGGAGCGGGCTCGCCGTGCCCGCGGACCTCGCGCTCGATCGGCAGAGGCTTCTCCGTCCCCGCGACGTCCCAGAAGGCAAAGTGACGGTTGCCGCTCAGGGCCGCGAATGCTCCGGCGGCCGCCAGCGCCTCGAGGTCCCCCCGGTCGAGCCCGGCGCGCCGGGCAAGATCCCGCACACCGGCCAAGCCGCTTCCGGTACGCGCGCCGACGAGCCGCGCGGCACCGGCCCGCGAGAGCCCCCGCACCAGCCTCAACCCCAGCCGCAGCGCCGGCTGCCCTTTCCCCTCGGGCTCGAGCGTGCAGTCCCACTCGCTGGCGCAAACGTCCACGGGACGCACCTCGACACCGTGCGCGCGCGCATCGCGCACCAGCTGCGCCGGAGCATAGAAGCCCATCGGCTGGCTGTTGAGCAGCGCCGCGGTAAATGCGGCGGGCTCGTAACGCTTCAGCCACGCGGAGTCGTACACCAACAGCGCAAAGCTGGCCGCGTGCGACAGCGGAAAGCCATAATCGCCGAATCCCAACATCTGGCGGTAGATCCGCTCGGCGAACTGCGGCGGGTAGCCGCGCGCGGTCATGCCGCCCAAGAGCTTGTCGCGCAAGTGTCCAATGCCGCCGCTTCGCTTCCAGGCGCCCATCGCGCGGCGCAGCTGATCGGCCTCCCCGGGGGTGAAGCCCGCGGCCACCACGGCGAGCTGCATCACCTGTTCCTGAAAGATCGGCACGCCGAGGGTGCGCCGCAGCACCGCCTCGACCTCCGGGCTCGGATAGTGCACCGGCTCGAGGGCCTGACGGCGCCTGAGATAGGGATGGACCATGTCGCCCTGAATGGGCCCGGGGCGCACGATGGCCACCTCGATGATCAGATCGTAGTAGCACTGTGGCCGCAGCCGCGGCAGCATCGCCATCTGCGCGCGCGATTCGATCTGAAACACCCCGACCGTGTCGGCGTCCGAGATCATTGCGTAGACCGCGGGATCCTCCGCCGGCAGCTCCCCGAGGGCCCAGCGCGTGCCGCGCAGGCCGTTGACCAGATCGAATGCCTTGCGCAGCGCGCTCAGCATTCCCAGGGCGAGCACATCGACCTTGAGCAGCCCCAGGGTGTTGAGATCGTCCTTGTCCCACTGCACCACGGTGCGCTCGGGCATCGCCGCGTTCTCGATCGGCGCCAGCTCATCGAGCCGCCCGGCCGAGATCACCAGGCCGCCGACATGTTGGGACAGATGGCGGGGGAAGCCCGGGAACGCGATCAGCGTCTGCGCCAGCGGCAGCAGCCGCGAGAGCAGCGGACCCGAGGGATCGAGGCCTGCCTCGGCGAGACGCTCGGGCAACCGCTCGCCCCCGTCCCACCACTGCATCGCCTTGGCCAGCCGCGCGCCCGAGTCCGGATCGAGCCCGAAGGCCTTGCCGAGATCGCGCAGGGCGCTGCGCGCGCGATAGAGGATCACCGTCGCGGCGAGCGCGGCGCGCTCGCGCCCGTACTTGCCGTAGACGTACTGAATGACCTCCTCGCGCCGCTCGTGCTCGAAATCGATGTCGATGTCGGGCGGCTCGTTGCGCTCCTTGGAGATGAACCGCTCGAACAGCAGGCCCGCGCCGCGTTCCGGATCGACCGCGCTCACCCCCAGGCAGTAACAGACCCGCGAGTTGGCGGCCGAGCCCCTGCCCTGACAGAGAATGCCGCGGCTGCGCGCGAAGGCGACCAGATCGTGGACGGTCAGAAAATACGGCTCGTAGCCGAGCTCGGCGATCACCTCCAGCTCATGCTCGAGCGCGGCGCGCTCGCCCGGCGGCACGCCC
>DAIDUQ010000118.1:0-7222 GCA_027456605.1 Steroidobacteraceae bacterium
CAACTCGGCGGGTACCTACTAGGCGGCGGCTATATAGGAAAGGAAACCGCCGCCTAGTACGGCGGCTTCCCTTTCCACTGAGCGAACCGCGCGATTCGCCGAGTTCGCCGAGTTCGCCGAGTACGCTCACAGGACGCCCTCTCCCGGAGCGGTCCCGCGGTAGTCAGCAGGCGCGAGGTAGGTCTGCCGCGAGCCTTGGCGCTCGCCCTTCGGCAGTTCGAGCTGCGCCAGCAGTCCTTGAGCGATGGCATGGCGAACGCCGCGGCGGATCGTGTCCCGCTTCAGGCGCTTACCGTCGACAATCGGGCCGCCCTCGTTCGCTAGCTCGCTTGCGGTCAGGCGCACCCCGGCGCCATTGGCGAGCTGCTGGCTCACGTAGCCCACCACGGCGGCCGCCTGCCGGTTCAGTTCCTCGAGGTCGCGCTCGGCGGCGTCGTGTTCGCGCTCTGCGGCGTACTCAGCGGCGCTCGGTGAGCGCAGTGCCTCGAACCAGTACCCCCTACGGCGCAGCCAGAGGGGCGGCGCAGCGTTCGGCTTCGCCCAGGACAGCTTGGTCCAGTACAGCCGCAAGATGCTCGCGGCCTCGATATCGCCCATCGTCACCATCAGGGGCAGCGGTTCGTCCGGCTTCAGCGTCTCTGGCTTCACGCCAACGAGCTGACGCACGAGCCGCGCCTCGTCGGACTTGGCCGTCCCGCCGCGGCTCGCGTACTGGTCCACGGTGCCGCTCCGCGCGACGTTCTGCGAGACGTGGTCGAGCATCTGCACGCACGCCCGCATGGCCATTGCGGTCTCGTGCATCATCGCCGCGAGGAATGCGTGCCCGTCATTGCCATAGCGCTCACCCGGTGCAAAGAGCGCCTCTGGGTCAAGCGTGATATAGACCGGCTTGATCGGCGCGAGCAGCTCAAGCAGCAGGTCGTACACGGGCGCGCGATACATCTCGCCAGTGAATTGCTCAACCTTGACGATCCGGCCAAAGTGTGACGGGTTCCAGCCAACGATCCGGATGAGCGCCTTGGCCTCGGTCGCCTGCGCTTCGCTGATCTGCCGGTTGTCGACCGCATCCGCGAGCGCGCGCTGCAGCACATACCGCGCTCGGTCGGCCCCGTCCTCGGCTGTCACGAGAACGCACGGGCCTTGCGTGCAGGGCTCCGTGTCGGGATATGCTGGCAGGCCGAGTGCCACGTGGACCTTTTCGGTCAGCGCGAGAGCGGTCTTGCCGGTCCCGCCTGGCCCGCAGAGGCTCGCGCCCGCCTCGGGGAAGCGTGGGTACTGCACGAACCGCGGGGGCTCGGCCGCGTCAATCGCGGCAGGGCCGGCCTCGAGGTCCGCGATGATTGAAACGCGCACCGCAGCGAGCGGATCATCGGCGGGTTTCTTCTGGGCCTCCGCGCCCGAGCGCGGCCCCTCATCCATCCACGGCGGGGGCTCCCCGATCGGCACGTCATCCTCGGGAGACATCGGTACCCGTTCGAGCTGCGCCTCGAGCGTTTTCGCATCGACGTTCATGCGGTTCCCTTGCGAGCGCCGAGGCGCTCGAGCACGTCTGCAATGTCTTCACCGAGGAGCTGTGATCGGTAAACCGCAACCTCGCGGCCGGCTGTCTGCCAACGCGATGCGCATCTAACCGCCGCGCGGAGGCCCGCCTGATCGTGATCGGCATAAACCGCGAGGCAGTCGATTCCGGGCAGTACCGGAAATTCGGCCATGTTGCCGCTGTCAACTGTTGACCATACCGGGCTGAAGATGCGCGCAGAGACAAGGGCGGTTTCTATGCCTTCGGCGAGCGCCAACCCATAGGTGACAGCCTCATCGGGCCACAACCTAACAACACCACCTTTCTTGCGATGCCCTGCAAGTAGGAGCTTGTCTTGTTGAGTCCCGGCCTTGCCTCGGCCGTCGGCCGCAAGTCTCGTAAAATGCAGGGAAATAGGCCTCCCCGTGCGTACGTCGCTGACCGCGGCGCAGAGCGATGGAGGATACTTGTCGCTCGCCGGCAGAAACCGCAAGTGAGAGTCCTTCGGGGGCAACATGCAGCCGCGGTGCTCGAGGTAGCTTTGCCCGACCGTGCCGCGCAACGGGAGGGTGCGCCGCCAAATGGCCTCGGCGCGATCGCTCCAGTCTAGCGGCGCGTTCGATGCGGTTATGTCAGGTCGCGGCATCGCGGTTCCGGCCCGCTCGATGCGCGGGCGCTCGTGATTCTCGGCCGAGGTGTAGCCGCAGCGGTGGCAGAAACTCACCGAGCCCCGCTCGTCGGTCGTGACAGCGAGCGCCGTATCCTTCGGCCCGCGGTTGCACTGCGGGCAAGCGGCGCGTTTGGTGGCGCTCATTTCCCGATCCTCCCCGCCGGCGTCCCATTCAGCTCCGCGATGCGCTGGACGCCCGCGGTCGTGTCAGCGGTGACGGCGCCCTCGAGCAGCGGCTGCGCGCTGGCGTCCGCCGCCCGTTGCGGTGAGCGCAATGGCTCGGTGCTTTTTGAGGTTCGCCGGAAGGTGTTACGATGAGGCCGCATGTTTGAAAACTCCCGGCTGCTCGACCGTCACGTCGCGCAGCCGTTTTTTTGGCACTACGCCGGAAAATCCTTCGCGAGTTCGGCCCAGCGCTGGGTCACTTCCGCGTCGATCTGGCCGCCACGGGTGTTGATCCACGCCACGCGCAGCGATTCCAACTCGCTGGTGACATCTCCGCCTGTTCGCGGATCCGTCGCGAAAAGCTCGGCTTGCAGGCGTCCTGCGATCGCATCGGTGACAGCGCGCTCGTCCTCAATTTCGCGCCGCCGCGCTGTTATGTCGGTCAGGAGCCGCCCGATGTGCTGCGCGCGCAGGACGAGGATCTCGCGGCCGACGTTCTGCAGTTCCGCATGAAGCTCTCCGTGCTGTTGAGTCAGTTTCTCGATGGCCTGATCGACCGCAGCGGCCTGTGCTTCAGCGGCCGCAAGCTTCTGAGCGGCTGACGTGCGGCCCTTTTGGTCGCTGGCCGGAGGCTCGCCCCGAGCGCCGCTGGCGGCCCAGCTGGCGAGCGCTTCGGCGTCTTTTCGCGTGATGTCATCGATGGCAGCGCGGGCGGCGTCGCGCTCGGTTTTTACAGCGGTCAGCCTCGCGAGATTCGCGATGATTTCCTGATTGCGGCGCTGCAGTTCGGCTCGGCGAGCGATGGCGCCAGTGTTGTCGATGTTGACGGGGTGCATGTTTTTGGCTCCTAAAAGGTGTTGATTGATCGAGTTACTTGCGAAGCCGGGCGCCGGTGGCGAACTTCTCGGCGGCGAGACGCTCCTCGAGCACCTCGATGCGGGCGGTGAGGCCGCGGATGAGTTTCGCGAGCTGCTCGACGGCATCGCCGTCCTCGCTCTTTGCGCCCTTGGTGAGCGCCCCGGCGCCAGCGGCCTTACCGAGGTGATTGATACGGTCCTGAATCTGCTGGTTGAAAGCCATGACAAACCTAACTGTTGGATGTTGAGGGTGCGGCCCGAGGTGCGATGGCATCAGGCGGCGCGGGTTCTCTCGCGTTTGTGGACTGGGAATCCGCCTCGATCTCGCGCAGGAGCCCCTCGACCAGGAGGTCGATCAGGGAGTCGTAGCGCTGCAGATGGGCGGGAATCTCCATGAGTCAGGCCGCGCTGCGGCCTCGCGCTAGCAGGTTTCGCAGGAGTTCCACCTGCTGCGGGCTGTACATGCGTCGGCCCGCCGAGTCCCGCCGCGGCCGGATGCTCGCGTCGTACCTGCGGATCGTGCACTCGGCGCGCCCGACGAGGCGGGCGACCGCGGAGATGCCGAAGTCGGTGATCGATTGCATTGATCCTCCTGCCTATGTACTTGCTCACTTGCGATGTGACGCAGGTTCACATAGAATGCCGTCACGCCGGTAGTAGGCGCCGAGGTGTGAAATGAGCGTTACGCAGCCCGAACGGGATTCACCGGAGGAGCGCAAGCAGGTCGCCGAGGCGCTCGCGTTTCTGGCGCGCATCGCCGAGCGGCCGTCGCGGCCTTGGGACGCGGTTCGCTTCTTGAGCGATGGGGGGCCGGTCGGGCTGACGCCCCGCGCGTACGTCGAGGAACTCCTCGCGGTCGTGAACTTCAGCCGGCACACGAAGGACGGCCCGACGGACATCTTCATTCGAACCGCAACGGGTGCGGCGACCGTCGCGATCTACTACCGCGAGCCGGAATTGGGGGGGCTCATCGCAGACCTCGACCAGATACGCGCCGACCCCACGGCCGCTCGCCGCAAGTTCGAGGCGCAATGGGAGAAGTCGTTACGCGGGCGCGCCGCGACGGTGCCCGTGCGGGGCGAGGAGCGCGTCATTTTGAGCGGTGATGGTGCGGCTTGGGCGTTCGTTCTTCGGTCGCTGGCGGCTGAGCCGCTTTGCGACGAGCTATGCCGCTGTCAGTGGCCGGAATGCGGCCGATTCTTTCTGTTCAGTTACGATCGTACCGGCGGCCCTCCGCAGTACTGCGCGCTGCCGGAAGCGAAGGACACGCGAGGCAGAACCTGTGCGGATCGCGCTCGGTTGAAAAAGCAGCGCGAGCGCCAGGCAGCGCTCCGGGCCGGCATGTCGGTCGAGGACTTCCGCCAATTCAAGAAAACGGGGAGACGTCCCGCGAGGAGGCACCGATGAGGGCCGCGATTTACGGCCGCTACAGTTCGGACCTGCAGCGGGAACAGTCGATCGAGGATCAGTTCCGGGTCGCCGAGCGCCTCGCGGAACGGCACGGTTTCGTGGTCGTGGCGCGCTTCAACGATAAGGCGATCAGCGGCGGCACAGCGCAGCGGCCGGGGTATCAGCAGATGCTCACAGCGGCACGTGCGCATGAGTTCGAGGTGATCGTCGCCGAGGATGCCTCGCGCCTCTGGCGCAATCTCGCCGAGCAGGCGCCGAGACTTGCAGAACTCTCCGACCTAGGCATCGCCGTGGTCACTCATGACTTAGACACGCGGCACGAGTCCGCGGAGATCATGGGGGCGGTCGGAGGTGCGATGGCAACGGCATACCGCAAGGAGATCGGCCGGCGCACCCGGCGCGGCCTCGAGGGACTCGCGCGGGCCGGGAAGTCGGCCGGCGGTCGATCTTACGGGTACGTTCCGGCCGCGTTATCCGCTTCTGGGGAGGTCGAAATCGATGAACAGCAGGCTGCCATCGTGCGCCGCGTGTTCCAGCTCTACGCCGACGGGCACGCGCCGCGCGGGATTGCCTCCGCGCTCAATCGTGAGGGTGTACCGTCCCCGGGCTCGACCTGGGGGCGAGAGCTGCGCCGCAAGCGCGGTTGGGTCCACTCAGCCATAAACGGCAATCCGGCCCGCGGACTCGGGATCCTGAATAACGACGTCTATCGTGGCGTCGTCGTCTGGAACCGCTCGCGGTGGATTCGCTCGGCTGCGGACTCGAGCAAGCGCCGGCAGGTATTGAACCCGAGAAAGGAATGGATCACCCGGCAGGATGAGCGGCTGCGCATCGTGAGCGAGGAACTATGGCAGCGCGTCAAGGCTCGCCAGGCCGCGCAGACGCACCGCATTGGCGAGCGGGTGAGCCGTGGTATGTCGAAGGGCGCCGCGATCCGCACAGGGACCGGCGGCAAGTTTTTGCTGTCGGGGCTGCTGCGCTGCGGCCATTGCGGCTCGGCGTACGCCATTGCCGGCGTCGATCGGTATGCCTGCAGCGGGCATACCAGCGGCGGCGATGCGCTGTGCGGGAACAACGCCATGCTGCGCCGCCAGGTGGCCGAGGCTGAGGTGCTCGCGGGCATCAAGCGCGACCTGCGCTCGCCCGAGGTGATCGATGAGATTGTCCGGCGCGTCCGGGCGGCTCTACGCGCTCGCAAGCCCAGCGCACCGGATCACGCGGGGCGGATCAAGCAACTGCGGGCCGAGGTCGAGAACCTCGCCGACGCGATCGCATCCGGCGCGCTGCGGGCCTCGCCGACGCTCGCCGCGAAGCTCACCGCGGCAGAGGCGGAGCTCGAGCGGCTCACGGCCGCGCAGGCCGAGCCTGTCCGCGCGGTAGACGTGACGCCGATCCTCGCCGATCTGCCGGCCCGAGCCCGGCGGGCGGTCGAGCGGCTCGAGGAGACACTCGCGGCCGGCGATATCCCGAGGGCACGCGAGGAGATCCGCACCCACGTGGGCACCGTGACAATCGAGGCGGATGAGCGGCAGCTCAGGCTCTACGGGGAGCGGAACGTGGCAGCGATGCTGCTGCGGGCTGCTGGCGCAGCCCATTCAAGTATCGATGGTAGCGGGGGCAGGATTTGAACCTGCGACCTTCGGGTTATGAGCCCGACGAGCTGCCAGACTGCTCCACCCCGCACCAGGAAGGGGGCGGATTGTACGGGCCTCACAGAGATCCGGCAAGGCTTTTTCTAAAGATTATTGAAGCGCCGAATTTGCATCTATTTGCGGCGATCTGGCGCCAATGTCGTCCGTCCCGGGGCTAGCGGAGTGCCGCTCGCAGCTTCGTCGCCAAGGTTGCGGCTGCGCCATGCTCCACGGGCTGCGTCGGCCAGTGGATTCCGAGCCCCGCGGCGCCGTTCGGCTTCGGAATGATGTGAAAGTGAACGTGCGAAATCGCCTGGTGTGCGCCCGATCCGTTGTTTTCGAGCACGTTGTACTCGCGGATGCCGGTGACTTCGATCACGGCCCGGCAGATGCGCGGCAGGACTCGCCCCAGGGCGGCGGCGGACTCATCAGAGAGCGCATCGAGAGTTGCGGCCGGCTCCTTCGGGATGACCAGCGTGTGACCGGCGCTGAGCGGATTGATGTCGAGGAACGCGAAGACCTGCTCATCCTCGTACACCTTGTGACAGGGGATCTCGCCACGAATGATCTTGCTGAAGATGGTCTCTGTCATGGGGGGCTCGCTCAGTGGGGGACCGGGCTCATTGTCGCTCAAGCCCGAGCGCATGGGGATGGGTGGTGCGCAGAGCCGGAGCGCAGCGGGCGGGCGCATGGCGTGCACGGGAAGGTGTTCCGGATCGGGACATTCGCGCCGGCCGGTATGCCGGGGGCGTGCATCCGTACGGCAGCCGGACCGCGTGCCGGTAGACTTGCGAGACGCTGAAGTCACTCGTTGGGAGCGCTATGAAGACGAAAGCCGCCATTGCATTTGAAGCAGGCAAGCCGCTTGAAGTGGTGACCGTGGACCTTGAGGGGCCGAAGGCCGGGGAGGTTCTGGTGGAGATCAAGGCGAGCGGGGTGTGCCACACGGATGAGTTCACCCGCTCAGGGG
>DAIDUQ010000119.1:0-22502 GCA_027456605.1 Steroidobacteraceae bacterium
GCCCGGAGCGCAGGCGCTCCGGGCGGCCGTGGGTCGGCCGACAGCGCTCCGGCGCCGCGCCGCCCGGCGACGGCACGCCGAAGCTGGCCGCGGCGCTCGGTAGCGGTCCCGCGCCGCCTATCGAGGATGACTCGGAGTGGCAGGAGTTCTGATCGATGAAAGTCACTGATTCAGCCTGTGGAGCACGACGATGGCCCGGATACTCGCGGTAGACGACTCGGCGGCGATGCGCCAGATGGTCGGCATCACGCTCAGTGGCGCCGGACACAACGTGCAGCAGGCGGCCGACGGCCTCGAGGCTCTGCGGATCGCCGAGCGCGAGCGGTTCGACCTCGTCATCACCGACGTCAACATGCCGAAGATGGACGGCATCACCTTGGTGCGCGAGCTGCGCGCGCGCAGCAACTACCGCTACACACCCCTGCTCATGCTCACCACTGAGGCGACTCTCGAGCGCAAGCAGCAGGGCAAGGCCGCGGGCGCGACCGGCTGGCTGGTCAAGCCGTTCAATCCGGACCGGCTGCTCGCCACGGTCACCAAGGTGCTCAGCTGAGTTTTCGCTTCTTCGCTCCATTACGCTCGCAACGAGGTCCTGTGATGAAACCCTCCTACAAACTCTTGCTCGCCGCGGCGATTGCCGGATCGCTCGTCGGGCCGGTGGCCCTGGCCAACTGCCGGATGCCGGCCGCGCCGAGCAAAATCCCCGACGGCGCTACGGCCAGCGAGCAGCAGATGATCACGGCGATGCAGACGATAAAGGAGTACAACCGCGACGTGCAGACGTATATGAAATGCCTGGACTTCGAGGTACGCCAGAACCGACTGACTCCGGGCGATCAGGTCAGCCTGCACAATACGGCGCTGAGCGAACTGCGGGAGATCGCCACCGAGTTCAATCGCCAGGTGAAGATCTTCAAGTCCAAGCACAGCTGAGTCCCGCCTTCCTCGCCGTGCGCGCCGCCCCAGGCAGGGACAGACCTGAACGACGTGGACCAGACATGACGATACCGACAGAGACGAATCCGCCGTCGGCTGAAGCCACGCCGCTCTCGCTGGCGGTGGCCACCGCGGCCGCGCTCATCGAGCTGGCGATCCAGGATTCGCTTGCGCCGATCGAGGCGCTTGGCCGGGCGATCGCCCGCATCGCAGCGGCCGCTCCGTCGCCGGCTCTGGCGCCGGAGCTGGCCGCCTGCGTCGAGAGCCTGCAATTCCACGATCGCATGACCCAGCAGTTGATCCAGGCGCGCGATCTGCTCGCCGGCGCCGCCGGCGAGCCGGCGCCGCCGGCCGAGCCGCGGGATTGGCCGGCTCTGCGTGAGCGGCTGCGCGCCCACTTCACCACCGACTCTCATCGCATGCTGCTGAACCTGCTGCTGCCGGCCGGCGATCGGCACGGGCACGCGCGGCTGCATGCCGACGAGAATGGCGTGGAGCTCTTTTGAGCCCGAACATCGCCGCGCTACGCGACGCCACCGTCAATCGGCTGCGGGAATTCGCGTTTCACGACGAGGATTTCCACGAGCTGCGCGCTCTGGTCAAATCGCTCACCGGCATCAACCTCGGCGAGCAGAAGCGCGAGCTGGTTTACAGCCGCCTGGCCCGGCGCCTGCGCGCCCTGCAGTTGCGGAGCTTCGCCGAGTACCGCGAGCTGCTCGGGCGCGACGCGCGCGAGCTCACCGAGCTGTGCAACGCCATCACGACCAACCTGACGGGGTTCTTCCGCGAGCCGCATCACTTTCAGTACCTGAGCGATCAATGGCTGACCCCGCTCGCCACCGCCCGCTCCGGCACGCGACGCCTGCGCATCTGGTCGGCGGCCTGCTCGAGCGGCGAGGAAGCGTATTCGATCGCCATGACGGTGGCGGAGACACTGCCCGATCGGGCGCACTGGGACGTGCGCATCCTGGCCACCGATTTGGATTCCGAGATGCTCGCGCGTGCCCGGCTCGGAATCTATGCGCCGGAACGCATGCATGGTGTGTCGCCGCCGCGTCTGCAGCGGTTCTTCATCGAGCATCGCGAGGGCGGCGTGGTGAGCCGGCGCATTGCGCCCGAAGTGGCCGCCCTCGTCGCATTCAAGCAGCTCAATCTCGTGCGCGCGCTGCCGATGAAAGGACCATTGGACGCCGTTTTCTGCCGCAACGTGGTGATCTACTTCGACAAGGATACGCAGCGCGATCTGTTCGCCCGCATCGCCCGTCTGCAGCGTCCGGGCGACCTGCTCTTCCTCGGGCATTCCGAGAGTCTGTTCAAGGTCAGCGAGAGCTATGCGCTCATCGGCAAGTCAATCTACCGGCGGGTCTGACCCCCCGGCGCCGCCCGAGCCCGAGCCGGCGGTGCCGGGATTCGAGCACTTCGAGCGCCATTGGGACCGCGAGCACGGCTGGACCGTGAAGATTCTGCCGGGCGAGTACTACGTCACGCGCACCGAGGAAGTGATCAGTACCGTGCTCGGTTCGTGCATCTCGGCCTGTGTGCGCGACCCGCGCCAGGGCGTCGGCGGCATGAATCACTTCATGCTGCCGGAGGATGCCACCTCCGGCTCGGACGACTGGCTGGATCCGGCCGTCGGGCTCGCGACGCGCTATGGCTCGTACGCCATGGAAAGCCTGATCAATGATCTGCTGAAACTCGGCGCGGTACGTGAGCGGCTGGAAATCAAATTGTTCGGCGGCGGACAGATCCTCGCCGGCATGTCGGACGTCGGGGAACGGAACATCAGATTCATACGTGATTACATGCGCATCGAGGGATACCCGGTCGCGGCCGAAGATCTCGGCGGTACCCAGCCGCGCAAAGTGCTCTACTTCCCGACCAGTGGGCGGGCACGCCTGCGCAAGCTGCGGCCGGTGGAGAACCGCATCATCAGCCGCCACGAGCAGCTGTACCTCGAGAGCCTCGGGCGGCACACTCCAGGCGGCGACGTGGAGCTGTTCACATGAGCGGTCCGGACAAGGTCCAGCTCTCCCGACGGTCGGCGACGGCGGGACGCCGCGCGCGTATTCGCGTACTGATCGTGGACGACTCCGCGCTGGTGCGCAGGCTGCTGACCGAGATGCTGAGCGCGGCGGCGGACATCGAAGTGGTCGGCGCGGCGGCCGACGCTCACGCCGCGCGCGAGAAAATCAAGCGGCTCAATCCCGACGTGCTCACGCTCGATGTGGAAATGCCCCGCATGGATGGCATCACATTCCTGCGCAACCTCATGCGCCTGCGGCCCATGGCGGTGGTGATGGTCTCCTCGCTGACCGAACATGGCGCGGATGTGACGCTGGACGCGCTGGCCCTCGGCGCCGTCGATTACCTGTCGAAGCCGAAGCTCGATCTCGCCGCAACTCTCACCGAGTACCGCGACGAGCTCATCGAGAAGATCCGCACCGCCGCCTGTGCCAGCGTGCGGGCGCTCGACCCGAGCCGCATGCCTGGCGCACCCGTACCGGCCCACAGCGCCGATGCGGTGCTGCCGCGCAGCACGGGCTCGCGTCAGCTGCGCACCACCGACCGCATCATCGCGATCGGCGCCTCGACCGGCGGCACCGAAGCGATCAAGGAGGTGCTCACACGCCTCCCGCCCGACAGCCCCGGTGTGGTCATCGCCCAGCACATTCCCAAGGCGTTCAGCGGCCCGTTTGCGCGCCGCCTGAATGACCGCTGCTCCGTGTCGGTGTGCGAGGCCGAAGACGGTAAGCAGATTCTCGCCGGCCACGTCTACATCGCCCCAGGCGACCGGCATCTACTGGTGGCGCGCGACGGGACACGCTACGTCTGCCGGCTCGACGACGGTGTACCGGTCAATCGCCACAAGCCCTCTGTCGACGTGCTGTTTCGCTCCGTCGCCCAGAACGGCGGCTGCAATGCGATCGGCGTCCTTCTGACGGGGATGGGCAAGGATGGGGCCCGGGGCCTGAGGGAAATGCTCGAAGGGGGCAGCCGCACGATCGCCCAGGACGAAGCCAGCAGCGTCGTGTGGGGCATGCCCGGCGAGGCGGTCGCGCTGGGAGCGGCACAGTATGTACTGCCGCTGGATCAGATCGCCGCCAAGCTGCGCACGCTCGCCGAGACCATGGATCTCACTCGGGCGCAGCCGTCCGCCAACGCCGCGGGCCCGAGCTGAACGGGCCGGGATTTCCGTCCCGCGGTATCAAGTCTGCGCGGCGGCCGCCGATAAGCACAGGGTATGGAAAGGTCCAGACCGTGAGCATTCCCGCACAGGAAATTCCCGCAACCGCCGACGACGGCAATACGGAGGTCTTCGCCTTCGTCAAGGCGCTGGCCGCCGAGCTGTCCAACGGCAAGGTCGACCTGCCGAGCTTCCCGAACATCGCTCTGCGCGTGCGCCAGATTCTCTCGGACGAGGAGGTCTCGCAGGAAAAAGTGGTGCGCGTGGTCGGCTCGGAGCCGATGCTGGCGGCCCGGCTGCTGCAGATCGCGAACTCCGCCGCCATAAACTACAGCGGCCGCCCGATCACCGAGCTGCGCACGGCGATCGCCCGGCTGGGGTTCAACATGGTGCGCAGCGCGGCAATCGCCTTCGCAATGTCGCAGCTGAAAAAAAGCGACGCCCTGAAGGGCCTCGAGCGGCCGCTCGACGATCTGTGGCAGACCAGCGCTGCGGTCGCCGCGATGTCATACGTGGTGGCCAAGCGCTTCAGCCGCGTCAATCCCGACACCGCGATGCTCGCCGGTCTGCTGCACGGGATCGGCCGTCTCTACATCCTGACGCGCGTCACACGCTATCCGTCGCTGCTGGCGGATCAGGGCGTCTACGGCTCCATCGTGCGCGAGTGGCACACGCCCATCGCCCAGGCGCTACTCGAGAACTGGGAGATGGCCGAGGAGATCGTCTCGGCCGTCAGAGGCTACGAGGATCTCGAACGCAGACATGTCGGCCCGCCCGACCTCACCGACGTGCTCACCGTGAGCCAGCTGCTGAGCGCCTTCAAGAGCCACCCCGAAACGCTGGAGCTGAACATGCACGACGTCGCCGCATGCCGGCGCCTGCAGATCGACGCCGCCGGCTACCAGAAGTTGATCGAGGAATCGCAGCACGAGATCGACGCTCTGCGCGACGCGCTCGGGGTCTGAGACCGGCCGCGAGGGCGTCATCCGCCAATGCAATCGCAATTCAACTCCGAGACCATCATGAGCCGCGGACCGCTTGGCGCGCCAGACCGGGACATCGCCTTCGGATTCGTGCGGGAGCTCGCCGCCGAGCTCTCGGACGGCAAAGTGGAGCTTCCCGGCTTTCCGCACATCGTCATGCGCGTGCAGCGGGTGCTCAGCGATCCGGCCGCCGATCTGGGGCGTATCCTGCGTGTCGTCGGTAGCGAGCCGGTGCTGGCGACGCAGCTGGTGCGCATGGCCAACTCGGTCGCGCTCAACCCTTGCGGGCCACGGGTCGCCGATCTGCGCGCCGCGGTGGCCCGCGTTGGACTGGACACCGTGCGTTCCGCGACCATCGCTTTCGCGCTGCGCCAGTTGCAGGCCGCGCCCGCGCTGCGCGGCCTCGAGGCGCCGCTTGGCGATTTGTGGCGGCGGGGCGTCAACGTCGCGAGCCTGAGCTTCGTCATCGCGCGGCGCCTGACCACCGCGATGGCGGACACCGCGCTGCTGGCCGGCCTTCTCCAGGGCGTCGGCAAGCTCTACATTCTGACGCGAGCCAGCCGCCACCGCTCCCTGTTTCACGATGCGGCCGCATACGCGGCGATCGAGAGAGCCTGGCACCTGAGCATCGCCGCGGCGCTGCTCGATAACTGGGGCATGGCCGACGAGATCATACAGGCCGTGCAGGAATCGGAAAACTACGAACGCGATGCGCGCGGCGCGCCGGCTCTGGCCGACGCGCTTCTCGCCGGCACGTTGCTCGCCGATTGTGACGACACCTCGACGCTGTCCGAGCGCGTCGCTGCGGCCAAGCCTCTGCAACGGTTGCAACTCGATGAGCCGGCCTGCAGGACGCTGCTTGCCGAATCGGCCCAGGAAATCGCCGCGCTGCGCGAAGCGCTGGGATAGACGCCGCCACGCGGCATTACGGCGAGATCGCTCCGCCCGAGCGCCCCGCGCGCGGGAAAATCATGCGAACTGGCGCACACAAATTGCCCGTTGAGTCGGCGCGGGCAGGACACTGTGATCCCCTCCCTAATACATAATCACGGGATCACGGTAGGTTACGAGCGAGTCATTTGATGCGGTCAAGGGCACCGGTTTTGGTCATGCTCTGTTCGTTGGCAAGCTTCTGTCTGTCGTCCGCCGCGCTGGCGCACAGTCTGCCGAGTGTGGGCTTCTACTACGGCGGGAGTCATGCCGAACTGAATGCGGCCAAGCTGAGCATGATCAGCGCGACGCGGGCGGGACTGTGGGATATCGCCAAAATCCAGGGTGTGACCGTGCTGCTGTCCTTCGCCTTTGCCCATCAGCTTCTGCGTCTGCTCGGTTATCCCCAGAGTTACGCGCGCATATTCCAGTTCGACGTGATCGGGGTCAGTGTTCAGTTGCTCATGATGAGCATGCTGAACGTCTATCAATACCTCGATTTGCGGGGACGCGGCGTCCTGCTGAGCGGCGTGCTTTTGATCGGAAATGTCGTCTTGACCTACCTGTCATTGCGCGCGGGGCCGTTCTTCTACGGACTGGGCTTTGTGTCCGCGCTGTTCGTCTCCGACCTGGTCGGGCTCGCTCTGCTGACCAGGGATCTGGAGCGGATCGATTTCACCACGTTCGTCAGGGCGCGCTGAGAGCGCGGTTCGCAAAGCGCGCCCGGCCGCCGGCCGTGATGGCCGCGCGGCCCATCCGCCCCGGCGCGACGCTCAGGCCGCGCCGAGCGCTCTACCGGGCCGAATGCCCGAGGACACGCCGCCGCGCGGGCCATAGGTGTCGGATCGGGTCGGCCGGGCCGTGAGCGCGCCGAGCATGCTCTCGATGCGCCTCAGCCTGGCCGCGACGAGCACGCCGTTGTGATCGTTCAGCGCGCGGCAGCGGACCGCCCGATCCGCGCACGCACGCAGTTGCTCGGTGAGCGTACCGCCCGGGTCGCACCACGCCATCAGCGCGGTGAGGCCGGCCCGGTCGGCGGCGAAGCCATGCAGGGCGCACAGCGAGCGGCGCTGTGCCTCCAGGCGGGCCAGTGCGCCCATGCGCTCCTGGCGGTCGCGGGTCGTCTGTTCGATCTTCTGGATGTCGGAGTGCTCGAGGATGCGCGCCTCGAAGCTCAGGAGCTGCTCGAGCTCGACGAGCAACGCCGACTCGTCGCGAAACAGTTCGATCAGATGCTCGCGGCACATACCAGGGTCCATCGGTCAGCCTCCGGAGATTTGGGCAAGCGATTGTTCGAGCTGCATCAAGTGCGCCGCGACGACCCCGGGCTGCACCGTGTAGCTGCCATTCGCGATGGCCGTGCGCAATTGCGCCACCCGCGCCTCATTGACGGCCGGAAGGCTCTGCAGGTGCTGGGCCACGGTCGCCAGCAAATTTGCCGAATCCGTGATTTGTACCTCCGACGGGGTCGAGCCTGCGGAGAGCGCGGACGCGGCAGCGCTCTCACCGGCCGTACTGGACGTGCGGCTTGCCCCGCCACCGGCGCCAACGGGCAGCGAAGGCCCGTTCAACCCATTGATATTGCTCGACATCACCGCGCTCCTGGAGCACCTTTGACGAGGTATCGGCCCATGCCGCCCAAACTTTAGGGCGTCACGTACACCACTCGTCCGTTGCCCACCGTGCCCTCGACGACTTTCCGCGAGGTACGGTTCTGCACACGGATGAGCGCCCCGTAGCGCCCATCCTGCAGGGCAACCCCATTGGTTCGAACCCGAATGCCGTCGATCGAGGCGATCAACGTCACCGCTTCGCCGTGACGCACCATGAAATCCGCCAGCAGATCGTTGTCCTGCAGCAGCGCTCCGGCCGCCAGGGGCTCGCGCAACGTGCAATGCGCAAGGATCGCCAGATTCGTCACGTATCCGGCCAGCATACCCGACACCAATCGGGTCACCGGCGCGAGGTCCGAGGCGCGCAGCCGTGCGCCTTGCGCCTCGGGCTTACGCAATGCCCAAATATGGATACGCGATTGAATTCTCACCGGCACGTAGATCGTCCAGCGCGCCCCGTTACGGCATCGCACCGCGACCGAATCATTCGCCTGCAGCTGCGCACCGGAAAGCAAGGAGGCAGACAAGGGACCCGAGCAGCGCGCCAGCCGCAGGCGCCGGTCGAGCCGCTCGGCCGTGACCACGATGCCGGCCTGTCCCGGGGGCATTTGCGCCTCGACGAAGCGCTCGGCCGCCAGCCGGATGGTCGCGAGCGGCTCAATGGCGGCTGCCGCACTACCCGCGCCCGCCAGGCAGGCGAGCGCAAGCGCCGTCGAGACGATGCGGGAACGACGGTTTACTGACGCTTTTGTGTTCATGGCCCGGAAGGATGCAAGCCGTGGGCCAGGGGCGCGCCGCCACTCCCTCGACCTCCACTCGCCACCGCGTCCACCAACAGCCGCGTTCGCCCCTGCACGCCCCAACCCGCTGCCGCCGTACCGGCAACGCGTTGCCGCATCCGTGTGACGCCCGTCATACCCACAACCGCTGATACGGTGCCGGCCGCCGCCATAGCACCCGGATCCCGCGTTGGCACGCCTCTTGCTGCATACCCGGCAGGTTCAACGACCGTCGGATTTTCGACATGCCCCTCAACCTCGACGCGTATCTCGGTGTGCAGCCCGATGCCCTGCGGGTATTCGCGCAGCGCGCCCAGGTGCTCGCCGCCAACATGGCCAACGCCGACACGCCGGGCTACGAGGCTCGTGACATCAACTTCCGCGCCGCGCTCGCCGCGCTCGACCCGCCCGGCGGCGCGCAGTCGGCCGCCGGCGGCGGCACGCTGCCCATGCTCACCACGAGCCCGCGCGACGTCACCGCCGCCGGCGGGCCTGGACAGATCTCGACCGCCCAGTTTCTCCAGTATCGCGTTCCCCTGGCACCGTCTCTCGACGGCAATACCGTCAGCTCGCAGATGGAGGAAGCCACATTCGCGCAGAACACCGTGCGCTACCAGGCCGCCCTCACCTTTCTGCAGATGCGGTTCAAGCAGCTCATGACCGCGATCACCGGTCAATAACCTCCGCCCGCACCACGTCACCGCAGGCTCCCCATGGGATTCTTCAACATCTTCAATATCTCCGGCTCGGGCATGTCCGCCGAATCGGTTCGCCTGGACACCGTCGCGAGCAATCTCGCCAACGCGGACAGCGTCAGCAGCAACGCCGCCACCGCCTACAAGGCGCGCTATCCGGTCTTTCAGGCCATCCAGGCCGCAGTCTCCGGACAGAGTTCCCCCACCATGCAGGCTGCCGACGCATCGGTCTCCGTACGCGGCATCGTCGAAGACACCGCGCCCGGCACCGCCCGCTATGAACCGGGCAACCCGATGGCGAACGCCCAAGGCTATGTGTTCTCCTCGAACGTGAACATCGTCACGCAAATGGCCGACATGATCTCCGCCTCGCGCTCGTATCAGAACGACGCGCAGATTCTCAACACCTCCAAGACCCTGATGATCGACACCCTCAAGCTCGCCTGAGGCCGAACACCCTCGCAAACCGGATATACCCCATGTCACTCAACCCCATAAGCGCCTACGCCGCCCAGACCGCCACCGCGGCCGCCTCCGGAGCCGGCGGCACCGGCATCGCCAGCGCCTCCGGCTCGAACAGCAACAATCCGCTGCAGCTCAGCCAAAGCGATTTCCTGCGGCTGCTCGTCACCCAGATGCGCAACCAGGACCCCACCAAGCCCACCAATCCCAGCCAGTTCATCAACGAAATCTCCGCCCTGAGCGAAGTGAGCGACATGAACGGCATGTCGACCTCGATGACGAACCTCGCGAATTCCATGTCCTCGAACCAGCTCCTCGGCGGCACCAATCTCATCGGCCAGACCGTGCTCGCCTCCGGCACGTCCGCCGCGCTCGCCACGGGCGGCTCGATCACCGGCGCGGTCGTCCCGCCCGCCGGCGCGACCGCCCTCACCGTGCAGGTCGCCGACGCCAACGGCGCCCCAGTCGACAGCTTCACGGTGGCGCCGCAGGCCGGCCTGACGCCGTTCACCTGGAGCGGCGCCACCGCATCCGGCGGCACGGCGCCGCCCGGGACCTATCAATTCTCCGTCACGGCCGACACCAACGGCACGCAGAGCTCGCTGACGCCGCAGCTCGCGTACACCGTCAACAGCGTCACCCTCGACCCGACCAGCAACAGCCTCACGTTGAATACCAACGGCGGCGCCGTTCCGCTCAGTTCCGTCAGCCAGGTGTTTTAAGGAGTCCCACACATGTCTCTCGACCTCGCCCTTTCCGGCATCAACGCCGCCAATACCGACCTGAACACCATCGCGAACAATCTCGCGAACGTCGATACCACGGGATTCAAGGGCTCGACCGCGGAATTCTCCAGTCTGTTCGCCCAGACCCAGCAAGGCCTGTCGCAAACCCAGGTCGGCAACGGCGTGCAGACCGCCGAGATCGCCCAGCAGTTCTCCCAGGGCAACATCAATACGACGTCAGACAACCTGGATCTGGCGCTGAGCGGAAACGGATTCTTCATCGTCAGCAACAACGGGTCACTGAGCTATACCCGCAACGGCGCCTTCCAGGTTGACCAGAACGGCTATCTCGTTACGGCTAGCGGCGAACGTGTCCAAGGCTATCAGCCGCTGAGCAACGGCGGGTTCAACACCGGCGGTCTGTCCAACCTGCAGCTGAGCACCGCCGAAGTGGCGCCCCAGGCCACTTCCACCGCGAGCATGACCCTCAATCTCCCGTCGAACGCGACCGCGCCGACCCAGGCGTTCTCTCCCACGGCCTCGAACAGCTATAACGACACGACCTCTCTGACGGTGTACGACTCGCTCGGCGCGGCGCATACCGCCCAGCTCTATTTCATCAAGGGCGCGGCCGCGAACACCTGGAACGCGCAGCTGTACATCGACGGCTCCGCCGTCGGCACGCCGCAGACGCTGGCGTATTCCAGCTCGGGAGCATTGACTTCTCCCGCGAACGGCCAGGTGAGCTTCGGCTCCTACACGCCGCCCACCGGCGCCGCCGCCATGAACATCACCTTCAATCTCGGCAGCTCCACACAGTACGGCAGCGCGTTCGGCGTCGACTCGGAGTCGCAGAACGGCTACACCACCGGCAATCTCACTGGAATCAACATCAGCTCCACCGGCATCGTCCAGGCCGCTTTCACCAACGGCCAGACCAAGACCTTGGGACAGATCGCGCTGGCGAATTTCGCCAATCCCCAGGGCCTGCAGCAGACCGGGAATACGCAGTGGCAGCAGACCTATGCGTCAGGCTCGCCGGTGAACGGGATCGCCGGGGGTTCCGGCTTCGGTAACATCCAGTCCGGCGCTCTGGAGCAATCCAACGTGGACATCACCACCCAGCTCGTGAACATGATCAACGCGCAGCAGAACTTCCAGGCCGACGCCCAGATGATCAGCACCCAGAGTCAGGCGATCCAGGCGGTCCTGAGGGCGTAACCGTGGA
The DNA here is from genome assembly GCA_027456605.1 of Steroidobacteraceae bacterium. Classification (GTDB taxonomy): domain Bacteria; phylum Pseudomonadota; class Gammaproteobacteria; order Steroidobacterales; family Steroidobacteraceae; genus 13-2-20CM-66-19. The sequence continues at coordinate 11,536 of DAIDUQ010000119.1, forward strand.
CAATTCCCTGTATGTCGCCATGAGCGGCGCCAAGGAGCTCCTTGACGCCCAGGCGGTGAACAACTTCAATCTCGCCAATGTCGACACCGTCGGCTTCAAGGCGGAGATGGCGGCGTTCCAGAGCCAGGCGACGCAGGGAAGCGGCTACGCCGCGCGGGTCTACGCCACGGAGTCCACGACCGGCTGGAACGAGTCGCCCGGCTCCATGATCACCACCGGCCGGCCCCTGGACGTCGCGATCCAGGGCCAGGGCTTCATCGCCGTGCAGGGTCCCAATGGCAAGGAAGCCTATACGCGCAACGGCAACCTGCACGTTCAGGCCGACGGCATGCTGGTCACCAGCACCGGTCAGCTCGTCCTGGGTACGAACGGACCGATCAGCGTCCCACCGAGCACCGCCGTGCGCATCGGCTCGGACGGCACCGTTTCGGCGGTCCCGGACGGCCAGGGTCCCGACACTTTGGTCACGGTCGGACGCATCAAGCTGGTCAATCCGCCGCCCGACAGTCTGACTCCGGCGTCAGACAACCTGTTCACGCTGGCCAAAGGGGTCAAGGCGCCCGCCGACGCGTCCGTGCGGCTGGCTTCCGGCGTGCTGGAATCGAGCAACGTGAACATCGCCGGCGCGATGGTGAACATGATCGACCTGGCCCGCGACTTCCAGTTGCAGGTCAAGGTCATGAAAAACACCGACACGAACGCCGCCGCCTCGTCGCAGCTGCTTCAGCCCGGTTAATGTTGTCGTAATACGAGGGTATTCCTATGGATGCAGCACTGTGGGCCGCCAAGACCGGCCTGGACGCCCAAAACACCGAGATGGCGATCATCGCCAACAATCTGGCGAACGTGAACACCACCGGGTACAAGGCGGACCGGGCGGTCTTCGAGGACCTCCTGTATCAGAATCTCGGTCAAGTGGGTGCCGATACGACCCAGACCACGCAGTCGCCGTCGGGCCTGTCGATCGGCACCGGTGTCCGCCTGGTGGCTACCGAGAAGAACTACAGCCAGGGAAGCATCCAGGAGACCGGCAACCCGCTCGATCTGGCCATTCAGGGCCAGGGATTCTTTCAGATTCTGATGCCGGACGGCTCGCTCGCGTACACCCGCGACGGCAGCTTTCAGGTCAATGCGCAAGGACAGCTCGTGACCGCCGACGGCTACACCGTGCAGCCGGGCATCACCATCCCGCAGGGCGCGCAGAGCATCAGCATCGGCACCGACGGCACCGTGAGCGTCGTGCTCCCGGGCCAGACCGCGCCGACTCAGATCGGTCAGGTTCAGCTGGCGAATTTCATCAATCCCACCGGCCTGCAGCCGGAAGGCAACAACCTGCTGCTGGAGTCGGCCGCGAGCGGCTCTCCGCAAACCGGTTCGCCCGGCTCCAACGGCCTCGGCACCGTCGGCCAGGGCGAGCTCGAGGCCTCGAACGTCAACGTCGTGCAATCTCTGGTCAACATGATCCAGACCCAGCGCGCCTACGAGATGAACTCGAAGGCCATCGCGACCGTGTCGTCGATGCTCCAATACGCCACACAAAACATGTGAGGCCCAGCGTGACCAGCCGAATCCTCATCCCCGCGCGCATCCTGCCGGTGGCGCTCGCCGCCGCGCTGCTCGGCGCCTGCGCCGGCGGCCCCGCGGCGCGGCGCGGTCCGGCGTTTCCGATGCCGAATCTGCCCCTGCCGGCGCCGAACGGCGCCATCTTCCATGCCGGCTACGACCAGGGTTTGTTCGCCAATCCGACGGCGCACAACGTCGGCGACACGGTGACCGTATTGCTCAATGAGGCGACCGCCGCGCAGAACACCTCGCAGACGGCGACCTCCAAGGCAACCAAGGCTTCCCTGTCCGCGCCGACGCTGTTCGGCCTGCCGACGACGATAAACGGATCCTCGCCTTTCAGCGCCAGTATCAACAATGGCAACACCTTCAACGGCGCCGGAGACAGTAAACAGAGCGACAGCCTGGTGGGCGCCATTCAGGTGACGGTCATCAAACGGCTGGCGAATGGAAATCTCGTCGTCCAGGGACACACGCTGATGCAGATCAACCAGGCCGACGAATACGTCCGCCTCGAAGGGGTCATTCGTCCGATCGACATCTCGCCGGCGAACACGATTTCCTCGCAACAGGTCGCCGATGCGCGCATCGCCTACGGACAGACGGGCGCGCTGAACGACGCCAACAGTCCGGGCCTGCTGTCCCGCTTCTTCAACATCCCGTGGCTGCCGTTCTGAGCCGGAGCACTCGTGAGCACACTGAATCACAAGGTTCGGGCGGACTTCCTGCGGCTGGCTCGAGCCTGCCTGCTCTGCAGCGCTCTGGTTCTGACGGCCTTCTGCGGCACGGCCCGGGCCGAGACCGTGCGCAACCTGGCCACCGTGGCCGGCGTGCGCGGCAATCATCTGGTCGGCTACGGCCTGGTGGTGGGCCTGGACGGGACCGGCGACCAGACCACGCAGACGCCGTTCACCGTGCTCAGCATCGAGAACATGCTGGCGCGGTTCGGAATTCAGGTGCCGACCAACGCCAATCCTCAGCTGAAGAACGTCGCCGCGGTAACCGTGCACGCCACGCTGCCGCCGTTCGCCAAGCCGGGACAGACGATCAATGTCATTGTGTCCTCGATCGGCAATGCGACCAGTCTGCGCGGCGGCAGCCTCATCATGACGCCGCTGCGCGGCGCCGACGGCCAGATCTACGCCATGGCCCAGGGCAGCGTCCTGGTCAACGGATTCTCCGCCCGCGGCGCCGACGGCTCGAGCGTCACGGTGAACATTCCCAGCAGCGGCTCGATCCCCAACGGCGCGACCGTCGAGCGCTCGGTGCCCACCGACTTCGACAGCCTGCCATACGTGACGCTCGACCTCGACACGCCCAGCTTCACGAACGCGACGCGGCTCACCCAGGCGATCAACCGAACCTTCGGCGCCGGCACGGCCGAGGCTCTCGATGCGATCTCCGTGCGGGTGCGCGCGCCCAAGAGCCCGACCCAACGCATCGCCTACGTGGCCGCGTTGCAGAATCTGAAGATCAAGCCGGGCACACCGCCGGCGCGGGTGATCATCAATTCCCGCACCGGAACCGTGGTGATCAGTTCCGGGGTGCGCGTCATGCCGGCGGCGGTCTCGACCGGCTCGCTGTCGGTGACGATCGCCGAGCATTACACCGTCAGTCAGCCCAATCCGTTCAGCGCGACGGGCTCCACGCAGATCATTCCGCACAGCACGGTGCGGGTCCGGCAGCAGAAGGCGCACATGTTCCTGTTCCCGGCCGGCGTGAATCTGGACTCGATCGTGCGAGCGGTGAACGCCGTGGGCGCCACGCCCGGCGATCTGGTCGCCATACTCGAGGCCCTGAAGGAGGCCGGCGCGCTGCGCGCCCAGCTCATCGTGATATGACGCTGCCGCTGCCCAATCCGGTCGTCGATCCGAATCTGTTCGCGACCGCGAGCTCGCTGGCGGGTCTGCGCCGCGAGGTCGCCGCGCACGACCCCAAGGCGCTGCGCGCCGCCGCGCAGCAGTTCGAGAGTCTGTTCATCAACATGGTGCTCAAGAGCATGCAGGATGCGAACTTCAAGGATCCGCTGTTCGGCTCGAGCCAGTCCCGAATGTACCAGGACATGTACGACGAGCAGCTGTCGATCCAGCTGAGCAAAGAGCACTCTTTCGGTCTGGCGGAAATGCTGGTGCAGCAGCTGCGCACGCAGTGGGCGAGCGAGGGCTCCGCGACCAAGGCGAGTCCCGCGCAGGCGGTCAGCGGCCCGGTATCGGCCGCGGCGGCGCCGGAGTCCGGCGCCGCAATCGCCGGCACACCCTCCGCCACGGCCCAGCAGCAGGGCGCCTTCGCGCGCTCGATCTGGCCCGATGCCCAGCGCGCCGCGCACCAACTGGGCGTCACGCCCGTCGCATTGGTCGCTCAGGCGGCGCTCGAGACCAATTGGGGACGCAACATTCCGCAGTCCGCCCGCGGCCAGAGCAGCAACAATCTGTTCGGCATCAAGGCGGGCGCCGCTTGGAGCGGTGCCAGCGTGGGCAGCCCCACGCGGGAATACGTCGACGGCACGCCCACGGCCACCCAGGCGCAATTCCGCGCTTACGGCAGCTGCGGCCAGTGCTTCCACGACTATGCCGCGCTGCTCAGCCGCAATCCGCGCTACAGCGCCGCCCTCGGCACCGGCAACGACGTGAACGCGTTCGCCGCGGCGCTGCAGCGTGGCGGCTACGCCACGGACCCGAATTACGCCCGTAAGCTGACCGCGGTGGCCGACACCGTGAGCCGCGTGCTCGGCGCCGAGCCGCTCAAGCTCGCTGCCGCCACGCCGATAGCGACGGGTAGCAGCACGCTCTGAAGGCCGTAAACCATGGCAGATCTACTGGCAACCAGCGTTTCCGGCCTGCTCGCTTTCCGGCAGGCTCTCAACGTCACCAGCAACAATATCGCCAACGTCGCGACCCCCGGCTACAGCGCCGAGACGGCGAACCTGGCCGAGGCCCCCGGGCAATTCACCGGGGCGGGCTACATCGGCGGCGGCGTCGACGTCGCGAGCGTCACGCGTGCCTTCAATCAGCAGCTGGCGCAGCAGGCGAATACGTCGCAGTCGAGCTACTCGAGCTACAACACGCTCGCCACCCAGGCTCAGCAGATCGACAACATGCTGAGCGCCTCGTCCACCGGCCTGTCCGCCGGCCTGCAGAGCTTCGTCAACGCGCTGCAATCGGTGTCCACGTCGCCGACCTCCACCGCCGCCCGCCAGGGGCTGCTCAGCCAGGGCCAGGCGCTCGCCCAGCAACTGCAGTCCTACGGCTCGCAAATCGGCCAGTACGGCGCGCAGCTCGAAGCCCAGGTGAGCACCGACGTCGCGCAGATCAACTCCCTGGCGGGGAACATCGCCAGCCTGAATCAGCAGATCGGCGCGGCCTCCACCAGCGGCCAGACGCCGAATCAGATGCTCGATCAGCTGGACAACCTCGTCAATCAGCTGAGCAAGTACGTCTCGGTGCAGACCGTCACCCAGACCAACGGCACGGTCGACGTCTTCATCGGCAGCGGCCAGGCGCTGGTCTCGGGCGGCAACGCCGCGCAGCTCACGACGATTCCGGGCGCTTATAATCCGACCCAGCTCGATGTCGGACTGAAGACCAGCAGCGGCATAACGAACCTCACCCAGCAGATGACCGGCGGCGAGCTCGGCGGTCTGCTGAGCGCGCGCAGCCAGATCCTCGATCCGACCCAGAATCAGCTCGGTCAGATCAGCGTCGCCGTGGCCACCATCGTCAATCAGCAGCAACAGTCCGGCATGACCCTGAACGGCACGCCCGGACAGGCCATGTTCGCGGTCGGCGGCGTGCAGGTTCTGCCGAATTCCGGCAATTCGGGCAGCGCCGCGCTGACCGTGACCCGCACCTCGCTCAGCCAGCTCACCGCGGACAATTACCAGCTGCAGTACAGCGCCGGGACCTGGCAGCTCACCGACGCGAGCACCGGCCAAGCCGTTGCCATGACCGGCAACGGCACGAGCACCAGCCCGTTCCAGGCCGCCGGTCTGTCCATCGTCGTCAGCGGCACGCCGGGCGCCAACGACAGCTTCCTCATTCAGCCGACCGCCGGGGCCACCGCCGGGCTGTCGATGCAGCTCACCTCGCCGGCGCAAATCGCCGCCGCCGCGCGCGTCCAAGCCAGCGCGGGCGCCGCGAATACGGGCACCGGTACGATCAGCACCGCCGGGGTCACCAACCCGAGCACCTATGTTACCGGCACGTACACGGTCAGCTTCACCAGTGCCACCCAGTACACGGTCACCAACGCTTCCGGAGCGACCGTGGCATCGGGCACCTACGCCAGCGGCAGCCCCATCGGCTTCAATGGCCAGCAACTCACACTCACCGGCAGCCCGGCGGCCGGCGACACCTTCACCGTCAGCCCGAACAGCAGCGCCAATACCGGCGACAACAGCAACATTCTGGCCATGATCAGCGGGCTGTCCGCCGCCACGCTCAACGGCGGCACGACCTCCGTGGCCGGTGCGGCAAACAATCTGGTCGGCCAGATCGGCGTGCTCACCCAGCAGGCGCAGAACAACGCCAGCGCCCAGAAGACCGTCAATCAGGACGCGATCACGGCGCTCAACAACGCCGACGGCGTCAACCTCGACCAGCAGGCCGCCAACGTGCTGAGTTACCAGCAGGCCTACCAGGCCATGGCGCAGATCATCACGGCCTCGCACCAGATGTTCGATTCCCTCATTCAGGCCATGGGGTAGCCGCCGTGCCCATTTCCACCCTATCGTTCCAGACGACCGCCACCGACCAGATGACCGCCCTGGAGCAGGCGCTGTCCAAGACCCAGACGCAGCTCTCGACCGGCATCACGCTGCAGAGCGCGGCGGACAACCCGGTGGGCATGACCCAGGTCAACCAGCTCAATACCGAGCTGTCCGCCTCCACGCAGTATGTCGCCAACGGCAACCTCGCCGGCAGCAACCTGAAGCTGGAAGCCCAGGCGCTCACCGGCGCCACGAACATCCTGCAGAGCGCCAGCGGCCTGCTGGTGCAGGCGAACAACGGCGCGCTGAACGCGGCGCAGCGACAGGACATCGCCACGCAGCTGCAGCAGCAGCTGCAACAGCTGGTGGCCGCCGCGAACAGCCAGGGCAGCCAGGGCACTTACCTCTTCGCCGGCGTCGCCGGCGGCACACAGCCTTTCGTCCAGAACGGGGCCTCGGTGAGCTATGCCGGCGCCAACGAGGTGAGCCAGGTGCAGATCTCGCCGGACCAGAGCATTTCCACCAGCGACACCGGCAGCGCGGTGTTCATGAACCTTCCGGCCGGCAACGGCACGTTCACCGCGTCCGCGGCCAGCGCGAATACCGGCAGCGCGTCGGTCGGTTCGACCGCGGTCACGAATGCCTCGGCCTGGACGCCCGGGACCTACACGATCTCGTTCACCAGTCCGACGCAATACCAGGTCACCAACAGCGCCAGCGGCGCGACCGTGGCTTCCGGCAGCTACTCCGCCAGCTCGGGCGGGACGTTCTCCATCGCGTTCAACGGCGTACAGCTGTCCTTCAGCGGCGCGCCGGCCACCGGCGATCAATTCACCGTCGCCGCCGCCGGCACGGCCAGCGTGTTCTCGGCCCTCTCCGGCGCGATCAGCGTCCTGAATTCGACGTCGCTGACTGCGGCGCAGCGAACCACCCAGCTGAACACCCTCAGCGAGCAGCTCACCGGTGCGATGAACAGCCTGAATCAGGTCCAGGCCTCGGTCGGCGCCCGCATCAATGCCGTCAGCACCGCACAATCGGGCGCGCAGACCCAGCAGACCGACTACCAGACCGCGATTGCCCAGCTCTCCGACACGAATTATGCGGCCGCGACCACCCAGCTCTCGACCGAGGAACTCGCCCTGCAGGCGGCCCAGGCCTCCTATGCCTCGATGGAAAGCCTCTCGCTGTTCAAGTACGTCAGCTAGGCGGTCGCACATCTGCGCGCGGCCCGTCACCACATCATTCACCTCCAGCCAGGACACCCGACCCCATGACCCGACCGTCCGTCGCCCGCCCCGCCGGCAACGCCCCCGCCCAGCGGAAGGGCTTTCGGCCTCCGCGGCCCGATCGGCGCCCCAAGGACGCCGCCGCGCAGGCGGCCCGGCTCTTTGACCAGGGGAAACCGCGCGAAGCGCTGCATGTCGCCAGCGAGGCGTTGCGTCGCGAGCCGAGCAATGCCCGGCTGTGGGACGCGGGGGCGGCCGCGGCTTTCGCGCTCGGCCTGTTCGCCGACGCGGAGCGGTTCTGGACTGTGGCGATTCGTCTTGATCCGAACAGCGCCGATGCGCACTCCAATTTCGGAACGTTGTACTTGCGCAACGGCAAACTCGACGAGGCCGAGCGCTGTTTCGCCCGGGCGATCGCCCTCGATCCGCGGCACGCCGCGGCGCTGAGCAATCTGGGCGCGCTGCGCGTGGAACAGGAGCGCTATGCCCAGGCCCTGCAGGCGCTCGAAGCCTCGCTGGCAGTCGCGGGCGAGCGTCCCGGCGCGCTGACCAATCTCGCGCTCGCATTGTTCAATCTAGGCCGCGTCGACGAGGCGCGGGAGGCGCTGCGGCGGGCGGCCGTCCTGAAACCCGACTTTCCCGACATGCTCGTCAACACTGCCCTCATCCATCTGCACGACGGCGATGAGGCGGCTGCGGAACGTGCGTTCGACACCGTGCTCGCCCTCGAGCCCGGGCATCCGCGCGCCCTCCTGTTCAAGAGCGAGCAGAACCGGGCGACGAGCGGTTGTGCCTGGATCGGGCAGCTGGAGGAGGCGTACCGCCGGCGCGGCGGCCAGGTCGTCCGCGAGGTGATCTATCTCGACTTCGCCATGGGCAAGGTCTGCGAGGATCTGGCGCGATACGATGAGGCCTTCGCCGCCTATGCGGAGGGCAACCGCCTGCAACACGGGCAGCACCCCTTCGACGAGTCCCGCGAGCAGCGCTACCTGGAAGCCGTGCGGACCGGGTTCGGCGCCGACGTGTACAGCGAGGCCGCGCTGGCGCCGCAGGGCCCGGTGTCTACGGACAAGGTGCCGATCTTCATCGTCGGCATGCCGCGCTCGGGCACGACGCTGATGGAACAGATTCTCGCCGCCCACCCTGAGGTCGTCGGGGCGGGCGAGCTCAGCCTCCTCGGCGAGCTTGTCGCCCTCCTGCCGCCCGAAGCTCCGCCCCCGGGCGCGCGCGGCGCCTGGCTCAGCCAGCTGCGCGAGCTCGGCGGCCGCTATCTCGAGGAAGCCTGGAAAGCCCACCCCCAGGCGACCTTCCTGGTGGACAAGATGCCGGGCAATCATCGGCTCGCCGGACTGATTCCGCTCATGATCCCGCAGGCCAGGATCATCCACATGAACCGCGCGCCGCTCGACGTGTGCTGGTCCTGCTTCACCCAGCTGTTTGCCACCGGACACGAATACGCCTACGATCAGGGCACCCTCGGCCGCCAGTACGTCCGCTACCACCGCCTGATGGAGCACTGGCGCACGGTCATGCCGGCCGGGCGCCTGCTCGAGGTCAACTACGAGGATGTCGTCGCCGACCTGGAGCGAGAAACCCGCCGCGTCCTGGCGCATCTCGGCCTGGACTGGCACGAGCGCTGCGCCCGCTACTACGAGCAGCGGCAGATCGTGCGCACCGCGAGCCGCACCCAGGTGAAGCGGCCGATCTACACCAGCTCGGTCGGCCGCTGGAAGTCCTTCGAGAAACACCTTGCGCCACTGATCCAGGCCCTCGAGCCGGTCCGCGCCGCACCGTGATCCGATTCACACTTTCGCCATCCGCCGGCCATGACGCTCAAGATCTCGCCCGCGGAGCCGAAATCCTGCCTGAACGGCAAGCGGCCCAGGGGCCGCGCCGCACAGCGCGGCGGACGGGTGTCCGACGGCTGACCGAGCTTTCAGGAGCACCAGACCATGTCACTCGTCCTCAATACGAACATCGACGCGCTGATCGCGCAGAACAGCCTGGCGACCTCGGGCAACCAGCTGACGACCGCCCTGCAGCAGTTGTCTTCCGGCCTGCAGATCAACAGCGCGGCCAACAATGCGGCCGGCTACGCCATCGCGCAGGGCATGACCTCGCAGATCAACGGCCTGAATACGGCCGTCAACAACACCAACGACGGCGTGTCGCTCACGCAGACCGCGCAGGGCTCTTTGCAGCAGATCACCAATGACTTGCAGACCATGCGCAACCTCGCCGTGCAGTCGCTCAATGCGACCAACAGCGCGCAGGACCGCGCCGATCTGAACCAGCAGTTCCAGCAGCTCGCGGCCGACATCAACCAGGTCGCCCAGACCGCCTCGTTCAACGGCGTGAACCTGCTCAACGGCAGCTTCCAGGGCGCCACCTTCCAGGTCGGCGCCAACGTGGGCCAATCGATCACCGTCAGCTCGGTCGCGAGCGCCAGCACCAACGCCATCGGCAATTATTACAATGGCTCGTCTCTGCCAACCGGCACCACCGCTTCGGTGCAAACGGCCTCCGGCAGCACTCTCTACACCACCGCGGCAACCGCAGGCGCATACAGCGCGACCGGACTCGCCGGCTCCACGGGACTCAACACGGCGGTGTCCGGCAGCTCCGTGACGCTGAACGTGACGGTCAACGGCACCAGCTACACGACGAATGCGATCTCCCTCACCGGCAACAAGGCCACCGACCTGCAGAGCATCGCCGCATCGATCAACCAGGCGCTGAGCTCAACGGGCGGACTCGCCGCGACCGTCAACAGCAATGGCACCGGGATCCAGATCAGCGGCACCGCCGCGGCGGGCACCGGCAGCGTGGTCAGTTTCTCGGTCGCCGGCGCCACCAATGCCTCCGGCAACAGCGTCACCGCCGGCTCGAGCACGCTACAGAGCCTTGGTGTCGATAGTGCGGACATCGTCGGCGCGTACGCGACTGGCGCGACCGCACCATCCAACAGCTTTACCAGTGCGCTCGGCGGCACAATCACCACGGCCGGCAGCGGAAGCTTCAGCGTTAAAATTGGCGGAACGAGCTATACGACGGGCACAATATCTCTTGCCACTAGTGCGACAACGGACGCGGCGACCGTCGCTGGCGCTCTCAATACCGCCTTGGCCGGGACTGGTTACAAAGCCACTAGCTCAACCGGCAATATCTCGATCACCAGCAGCTCAACCAGCTCGAGTTTCGCTGTCACCGCCGGGGTCTTTACCCCTGGCTCTGGGACTGGAAAGGCGGCTGGAACGATGTCGCTGACCGCAGGAAATTCCACGGTGACGACCGGAACCCCCGGCAGCACGCCGACTACGTCGTCAGGCCCTCAGTACCTGAGCGGACTCAACGTCAACACGGTGGGCAACTCCAATCTCACGCTGATCTCCATCGACAACGCGCTGCAGCAGATCGCCACCACGGGCGCGCAGCTCGGCGCCTTCCAGAACCGGTTCCAGGCGGCCGTCACG